>NZ_JALPRY010000009.1:0-92569 GCF_023223505.1 Neorhizobium turbinariae | reverse complement strand
TCGATGAAGCGGATGAGCCGGGCGGCTCGTCCATAGCATCTACAACGAGATCCATCCCCACTCCGCGCTCAGATGGCTTCCCCACGGCAGTTCATCAGAGCTAAATCAAACCAGCCGACATGTCCGGCGAAACGGGGGCACTCCAACGAACGCAGTTTCGACTTCGCAGCTCGGCTTGGTCAGGCTCCGCGCCAACTCGCGACTGGAAGCAAGCATAGGCTGCAATCGAAACGGGGCCATCTCCAAACGGTCGTCTCTCGTATTGCTTTCAAGGAAGTATCCAGACACGTCCTGCCGCAACGGTGCTGAGATGGCCTATGGGATTCTCGATAGTTCGGCTGTGATGCGTATTGCCGTTTCACGTACCAGTCTGGCGCGGAGTTCGTGACGTCGCGCGTCGTGCCGGTACACAGGCATGCTGACGCTTATCGCTCCGACTGGCTCCCGCTGGCGGTTGAAGATCGGGCTGCCGAGACAGCGGATATCCGGCTCGTTCTCCTCGTCATCAAACGCAAATCCCTGCTCCCGGATCCGCTTCAATTCCTCACGCAGTGCTTCGGGGCTCGTTAGCGTATTGGCGGTGTGGCGCGTCAACTCCAGCCCCTTGATGATTTCCTCTAACCGGTCGTCTGTCAGGCCGGACAGCCAGGCCTTGCCCACCGATGTGGAATGGAACTCCACCTGGCCACCAATGCTCGTCTTCATCTGTACGGTGCTGGAGCCGACCAACTTGTCGATGTAGACCATACGGTTGTTGCTTGGCACTGCCAGGTGCACCGCCTCGTCCGTCGCGTCGCGCAGCGAGGCGAGGAAATCCCTGGCGATCGTCCGAAGATCGGAATCTTCCCAGGTTTTCGCGGCAAGCTGGAGAAGGCGCGGTCCCAGGCGAAATGTTCCGTTCTCTCCGGATTGGGAGACCAGTCCCTCGGCGACGAGCGCCGCCACGAGGCGGTAGACCGTACCGCGCGGGAAGCGCGTGCGCCTGGTGATCTGGGCCATATCCAGTGTGCCTGGGGAATCCGCGATGACCTGGAGCACGTTCATGAACTTAGCGAACGAAGCCGCTCCGGGTACGGGGTTGCGAGCCCTTGCGCGTGCATCTTCCTGCAGGTCTCTCAGGCTCATGGCATACCTCCCGGCGAGCTTGACAAGGGAACTGGTCGGCAGTACACGTTTATGGACAAACTGTCCATATTGTAGTCAGTGTTCTGATTGCAGTCTTGTCGTTTGGTCGAGGAGGGTCGACGGCGGGGTCAACTGAATAGGAACGCATCGGACGGTCGATATCCCGCGAGGGCACGGAATTGCTGATGGGAGGAGAAGCAATGACGAAAAAAGGATACTGGCTTGCCATGGTCGATATTGCCGACCAGGAGGGCTACCAAGAGTACATCGCCTTGAACAAGGCTGCGTTCGACAAATACGGCGCGACTTTCGTTGCTCGTGCCGGGCGGCACCAGGTCATGGAAGGACCCGACGCAAACCGTGTGGTGGTGATCGAGTTCAAGGACTACGAAACCGCGCTCGCCTGCTACAACTCCGTCGAATACCAGAAAGCCGTCGAGGTGCGCGCTAAGTACGCCAAGGCCCATCTCTCGGTGGTCGAAGGCGTCTGACGCCCAAGCTTGACCCTACGCGACGAATACTTTTTCTCACCGCGTGCGGGCAACGCATGACGAATCCCGCCCTCGTCAGAACATGACGAAGGCGTCGCATGAGTTCACAGCTTTCTGGGAGCACCTATGCCCGTACCCTTGCAGTGGCTCTTCAAGGCCTTTGACGTTCTTGTTGTCATCTTTATGGCTCTCATGAGCCTTCTTGTCTTCGCAAATGTCGTGCTGAGATACGGATTCAGCTCGGGCATCGCCTTCTCCGTCGAGGTCTCCCGCCTGTTCTTCATCTGGGTCATCTTCCTCGGTTCCGCGGTTGCATTGGCAAAGGGAGTCCATCTCAGCGTTGATACGCTGGTCTCGCGCCTTCCCCGCAAGGCGCGCTTCGCCTGCTTCCTTGTTGCATACGGGTTGATGCTCTGGTGCTGCTGGCTGCTGGCAGTGGGAAGCTGGTCACTTACTCTCATCGAGTGGGGCAACCGCGCGGCACTCTCCGGCCTGCCCGTCGGCCTCAACTACGCTGCTGCCCTCGTCGCTGCGATCACGATGGCAGTGTGCCTTCTGGTCGGGCTGTGGCAGGCGCTGCGCGGCAGCCTTCCTGCCACCTGGTCGAGTACGGAGGCGGCTGAGCCGCCGCTAACCGTCATCCCCGTGGCACCTTCGGAGAAAATGCAGTGAGCGGCGTTGTATTCCTCGGCTCCCTTCTGGGCGCAATCGGCATCGGCATTCCTATCAGCTTCGCCCTCATGTTGTCCGCGGTCGCACTGATGATCCTGCTTGGCAACCTGGATGCGCAGATCCTGGCGCAACGCCTGGTAAACGGCGCGGATAGCTATCCGCTGATGGCGATCCCGTTCTTTCTGATCGCCGGCGAACTCATGAATGCTGGCGGCCTTTCCCGCCGGATCGTTAATGTCGCGCTTGCCCTGGTGGGCCACCTGCGCGGCGGGCTCGGCTACGTGGTCATTGGCACCGGCCTCCTGATGGCGAGCCTCTCGGGCTCAGCGATCGCAGATACGGCGACGCTCGCGGTCATGCTGGTCCCCCTTATGCGGGATGCGGGCTACAACATGGACCGGGCGACGGGCCTGATGGCCTCCACCGGCATCATCGCCCCCGTCATCCCGCCCTCTGTCGGCTTCATCATCTTGGGCGTCACCGCAAACATCTCGATCATCGGCTTGTTTCTCGCTGGTATCGTTCCGGGCCTCCTGATGGGCGTCAGCCTCATCTTCGCCTGGTGGTTCGTCTCCCGGAAGGAAACGGCCGCAGTGCGCCCCAAGCTGCCGCGCAGGGATCTGCCGAAGGCGATCCTGACCGCGGGCTGGGCCTTACTGTTGCCGGTGATCATACTGGTCGGACTGCGCTTTGGCGTCGTCACCCCGACGGAAGCTGGCGTGGTTGCCGCCGCCTATGCCCTGTTCGTGGGTCTGGTTGTTTACCGGGAACTGACGCCGAAGTTACTTTACGAAGCTTTGCTTGCAGCCGGTCGCATGACGGCCGTGATCATGCTGCTCGTGGCGGCTTCGATGGTTACAGGCTTCATGATGACGATTGCCAGCTTGCCTGCCCAGCTTGTTGCGCTTCTCAGCCCATTTATCGATACACCCACCCTGCTGATGGCCATGATCGTGCTCGCGATTTTCATCATAGGCATGGTGCTCGATTTCGCGCCTTCGATCACGATCCTCGTGCCAATCCTCATTCCGCTCGTGAACGCTGCAGGAATTGACCCGGTCTATTTCGGTGTCATTTTCATCATGACCGCCGCTGTTGGGATGATCACACCACCCGTCGGGACAGTCCTAAACACTGTGTGCGGGATCAGCGGTACAACCATGGACTCGGCGCTGAAGGGAGTATGGCCTTTCCTCCTGGCGGAGATGATCCTTATCGTCCTCCTGGTCATCTTCCCGCAGCTAGTGACAGTACCGGCGGCGTGGTTGCACTGAACCGGATTTGGCGGGCGCGCAACCGGCGCGTTCGCCTATTCGGGGTTGGAATGAAGAGAACGACCGGATTAACCGTACGCCTTGCAGGCGTGACGTCAGCAGAAACACCAGAGGCCTTCAGTTACCGTGATAAGGGTGGCGGTCACGAACCCGGGTCCGGGCGAGGCGATCCAACGGAGGGGCGTGATGTCCGCGGGTATGCGGTGCAGCGAGCACAAGCGTTGACAATCTGCGAGCAGTCTGGCCAAATTCCCAATGTTGGACATATTGTCCATAATATGGACAGATCATCTCTAAGGGGCCGGGGGGAGAGCACTTCACGTAGCGCCTGTCGCCTTGGGGACGATCCGTACATCGAACCATTCTCGGGAGGAGAACGCTATGAAACTGCTTCTGACTGCGGCCCTTATCGGAGGCCTTCTGGCCACCGCTCCGGCCATCGCCCAGAATGCCCGCCTTGGCTACGTGCCAACGGAAGATCATCCGGTGGGACAAGCCTCACGCCACTTCGCTAAGCTCGTCGAGGAGAAAACGGGCGGTCGCATCAAGATTGAGACCTTTGGTAATGGGGTGCTTGGGAGTGAGCCCGACATGCAGGCCTCGGTGCAGGCCGGCTTCATCGACATCATGGTTGGCCCGACGCCCAATCTCGTCGGCGTCGTTCCGGAATTCATGATCTACGACCTGCCGTTCTTCTACAAGGACTTTGCCGCCGTGGACGCCGTGATGGACGGCGAGGTCGGAGAGCGTCTTTTCTCGCTTCTAAAGGAAAAGACCGGCATCGTGGGGCTTGCGTGGTGGGACAACGGGTTCCGTCACATGACGAACGCTGTCCGTCCCGTGAAAACGGTGGAGGACATGGCCGGGCTCAACATACGGGTCATCCCGAACCCACTGTTCATTGCAACGTGGACGGCTTTGGGAACCAACCCGACACCGCTCCCCTGGCCTGAACTCTACGCCGCCCTGGAAAACCGAGCCGTCGATGGTCAGGAGACTCCGTACGCCCTGATCTATACCGCCAGGTTCTATGAGGTGCAGAAGCATCTTGTGAAGACTGGCCACGTCTATACGCCGTTTGTCCTCCTCGCGAGCCAGAAGTGGTTCGGAAGTCTCTCCGAGGAAGACAAGGAGCTTGTCCTGGAAGCCGCCAATGAATCGGCAGCCTTCCAGCGGGAAATTTCCCGCAAGTCGGCGGAGGACCTCGAGCAGGAGCTAATCGCAAAGGGGTTCGAGATCACCGAGCCTACGCCTGAGGCCCTTGCAGCCATGCGTGAGCGCGTAGCACCCGTTGTGAAGGAATATAGCGAAAAGATCGGGGTGGATGTGGTCGAGCAGGCTGAAGCGGCCATGGCTGCGATTGCGGCCCAGTAGCGATTAGGTCTCAAGGAGGCGGTGCGGCCAAAGCGCATCGCCACCTAATCGGGGTTGAGTTCGCCAAGTCATTGTAGGGAGCCATTCTCGCACAACTGCGAACGAACTGAAGTCGCAGAAGCGCCAACAGCGGCAATTAGGTTGGGAAGCGTTCGTCGCAGACCCGGGAGAAGTTGATAACAAGCTTTGGGTCTTTAGCAGCAATGGCGCTCAGAACGCTGACGTGTTTCTGAAGGTATGCTTCAGCATCGCTCTTGGAGCGGTTCGGCCGTGCGAACACATCCTCAGCCCGTGTTGCAAGGTTCTCGAACTTCCTCTGATATCCGGTTGAGCGGTCCAACTTCCCCGCTTCCTAATAGACCTTCGCCATGATTGCGAAGGCAGCGCCGCACTGAAATAGATGCTCGCTGCTGTTCGGGCTAAGAAGGACAGGATCGTGCCCGTAACTTGGCGTTGCGAGGATGCCGATGACGATCAGGAAAAGCAGAGGACGCATGACAAACCCGATGAGCTGGATGACACAATCAAGCGCTGTGCATCACGTCGTCCGATGACGCCGTTTCCGATATCCGGCAACGCTGGAACCTGAATGCCGTCGAATGGCGGCGACACGGCGGTCTGGCTTCGTAAGCCCTGCCCGATTGAGGACCACGGAGTGTATCTTTAAATCGCATGCTGATCCAGGTTGTCGGGTGCACCCCAGCGCTGGGTCAACTCTCTGTGGCAATCAACACTAGCTTCACATACCGAGCTCCTCGGCGCATGCCCGAGGAGATCCTAAGAGATGGAGTAGCCGCCGTCGACAGGGATGACCGTACCCGTCATGAAGGCCGCGTGCGGGCTTGTAAGAAAGAGGGCGATCCCTCGCAGATCGTCCGGCCGCCCCCACCGCCCCATAGGCGTGCGCGCCAGGATGGGGCCGGCGCGTGCCGGATCATCTTGCAGCGCCTGTGTAAGTGGCGTTGCGATCCACCCGGGTGCGATGGCGTTGACGCGAACTCCCTTCGCAGCATAGGCGATGGCTAGCGACTTCGTGAGTTGAGCGATGCCCCCCTTGGACGCTGAATAACCCGGCACCAGCCCGCCACCAAAGAAGCTCAACATCGAGGCGATATTGATGATGGAGCCTCCGGTTGCGCCAAGTTTATCCAGTGACGCTTCAGACACCCGCATCGTGCCGTTAAGGTTGATGTCGACTACGGTGTTGAAGACCTCCGGGTCCCGCTCGTGGCCGCGACGGATGATTCCAGCGCAGTTGACGACGACATGGAGGTCGCCAAACCTATCGATCAGACGCGTGACCTCGTTGTTCGAGCGAACATCCAGCACGCTGTAAGTGATCGCTCCGGAACTGTCGGAGGCACGAGCCGCTTCGCATTCGGTTTCGGTTGCCCCCGTCGCGTAGACTGTCGCGCCCGCATCGCGGAAAGCTCCGGCGATTGCGCCCCCGATACCGCCAGTTCCACCGGTGACTAGAACATGCCGGTTTTCAAGCCAACTGCGAGCCCATTCTGCGGTGTTAGCGGATGAACTGGTCGACATAGTCCGCTCCTAGTCCGACCTTCTCATAGTGGGCGCGGCACATGTCGATCTTGGTGAAGACGTCTTCATAACCGATCTGCTTGTTGTCCTTGTCCAGGTAAACCATGCAGCCGGAAATATTGAAGAAGGTGATCATCTCCTCGCAATCCTCGGGCACGTTCAGGGTGTGAATCTCACCCGGCGGCTCAAAGACGAAGGAACCTTCCTCTGCGACCCAGTCGTGGTCGAAGTAGTGCCACTTACCCTTCAACACCATGCCGAACACTGGAGCTGGATGAACGTGGCGGGACAGGATCCCGGAGCGCGTCACCTTCAACAGATTGCACCATTGACCGCCAAGCGTGTTCAGGAACATTGGGCGGAAGTAGACATTCGGCGCTTGCGGTACCCACACCCGCGGGTCATCCGGAATGGCCTTGATCGCAATCTCCAATGAAGCAAGCGCGTGGGTCGAGCCCTTCATGTCGCTGTACATATACTGGCCTTTCTTTTTTTCGCGATGAGATTGCTTCTTTCTTCGAAAGAGGCAGGCGCTAAGTTTAGTCAGTTTCTGCGCTGATCATTTCGTCTTTCGGCTGAGGCGCCCTGATCCAGGAGATGATGATCGATACCCACACGAGGCAGAAGATCACGAAGATGCCGAAGGAGATCGGGCGGTTGATGAAGTCCATCAGGTTGCCCTGTGACTTGATCAGCGTCGTGATCAGGTTCTTTTCGAGGATCGGCCCGATGACGATGCCAAGCACACATGGCGCAATGGGTATCCCGTTTTCCTCCATCAGATAACCAACCACACCGAAGATCAGCATGATGGTGACACCATAGACCGCATTATTGGATGCAAACGCGCCGACGATGCAGAAGATCAGGATCAACGGCATGAGAACCGCCTTGGAGACCCGAAGGATGTTCTTCGAGAACTTGATCAGCGCCCAGCCGAGCGGGATCATGATCAGGTTAGCAAGAATGAAGATGAGGAAGACCGCGTAGATCGTCTGCGGGTTGAAGATGAACAGCGTCGGCCCAGGGTTCATGCCCTTCACATAGAGCACGCCAATGACGATTGCGGTCATTGTGTCGCCAGGGATGCCGAAGACGAGGGCAGGGACCCAGGCACTGGATAGGGAGGCATTGTTCGCCGCCCCGGCCTCCACGACACCCTCGACGTGACCCGTTCCATATTTCTCCGGTGTCTTGGAAAACCTGCGGCTGATTGCGTAACTGACATAAGCTGCAACATCCGACCCGGCACCGGGAAGGATGCCAACCGCGGTCCCGGTGACATTGCCGCGCAGAAGCTGCCTCCAGTAGGTCTTCAGCATGCCACCCCAATCGCGGAAGATGTTTCCCACCACCGTTGGCGTCTGTTGCCACCCTTCGCCACCACTTAGGACCGTGCGCAATACCTCCGAGATCGCAAAGATGCCGATCATGACCGGAATGAAGTCGATCCCAGCCATCATTTCGGTTGAGCCGAAGGTGAGCCGCGGTACGCCGGCCGGGTTGTTCAAACCAACGGATGCGATCGTGAGGCCGAGGAAGAGACTCAGGAGACCCTTGGCAGGACTGGATGCCCCCATGAAGACGGCGCAAGTCAAACCGAGAAGTGCGATCCAGAAATATTCGGGCGAGGAGAACTTAACCGCGAATTCAGCGAGCGAAGGTGCCGCGAATATTAGGACCACGGTGCCGAATAGCCCACCGAGGGCGGAAAAGAGGACACAGGCGCCCAGCCCGAGTTCCGCATGGCCCTTTTGAGTGAGCTTGTAGGTGTCTTCGACATAAGCCGCGGAGGCGGGTGTGCCTGGTATGCGCAGCAACGCGCCTGGGATATCGCCAGCAAAAATTGCCATCGCCGAGCAGGCAACGATAGCGCCAACGGCCGCGACAGGCTCCATGAAGAAGGTAAGCGGAACGAGCAGGGCCGTTGCCATCGTGGCGGTGAGACCCGGCACGGCGCCTACAAAGAGCCCGAAAATCGATGCGGCAATGATCGTCATGATGACATTGCCGGTCGCGACGAGCCCTACCGCCTGAAGGATGACGTCCATCTTTATCTCCTACCAGGGAAGCCGCGGGACGATCCCGAACGGCAGGGGAACGAGCAGCGTCGTCCTGAAAATGAGATCGCAAACAAAAGCCGCGATGATAGCCAGGATCACAGCCTTGAGCGGGCGGACCTTCAGGATCAGGAACAGGGACAGAGTGATGATGATCGCGGTCGGGATGAAACCGAGGATGTGCACGAAGAAGATGTAGAAAAGAACGAGAAACAGCGTTGCCACGACACCGGCAAGTCTACGCGGGTTTCTCACCTCATGAGAGAGGAAAACAAGGGGCTCGTTGCCTTGTCGGATGCCGGTGTACAGGAGGCGGGCAGAACAGGCGACGAGGCCCAAAGCGATGAGAATGGGAAAAGTCGCCGCTCCATATTCCTGCCCAGGGATTGCCGGTAGGGTGAAGGAGTACCAGCCCAATAGAAGACCTGCGAGCAGGAATACCGCTCCGATCGTGGTGTCGCTAAATCGCATAAGAGCACCTGATTTATGATCGTCGGGCAGGCCTAGTTCTACCAGGCCTGCCGTCGCTCAAAACGTCTACTTGGCGAGCCCGATTGCCTTCATGGTTTCACCGAAGTTCACGTCGTTGGTTGCCATGAACTTCCCGAACTCTTCACCTGGAAGGAAGTTGGCTCCAAAGCCCTGCGCGCTCAGGAATTTGTTGTATTCCTCGCTGTTGTAGACCTTCTCCAGCGCGGCAATCAGCTTGTCGCGAATATCGTCCGGCAAGCCTTTCGGTGCAACGATCCCGCGCCATGCACCAAACTCCCAATCGGAGCCGGTCTCTTCCTTCAAGGTAGGCACGTCCGGGAAAAGCTTGGAGCGTTCCTTGCTCATATAGGCCAGCGACTTGACGCGGCCCGCTTCGATCAGAGCACGTGCTTCGACAAGCGAGGAGGGAACGATTTCCGTGCCACCGGACAGCAGTTCCTGAAGGCCGCTGGCGGCGCCGTCACTCGGCACCCAAGTCACTGTCGAAGCGTCGATTCCTTCTGCATTGAGCAGGCCCGCAATCGCCACGTGCCAGCTCGATCCCTGGCCGCTGCCGGTCGCACGGAAGGTCCCGGGTTTCGAGGTTTTGATGGCTTCAAGCAACGCGGCGAGATCCTTGTACTCAGAATCTGCCGCAACCTGCACGCCGGCAGGATCCTGGTTCATCAGGGCAAGTGGCGTGTAGACATTATAGTCCAGCTTCGTGAGGCCGAGCCAGTGCATCAGGTTGACCTCGGTCGTCGCGAGGCCGAGCGTATAGCCGTCTGGTGCTGCATCCGCCATGGCCGAATGGCCAACGACACCGGAGCCGCCGGTGCGGTTCACGACATTGACGGACTGTCCAAGTTCCTTTTCAAGACCCACCGCGACAACGCGCGCCACAGCGTCGGTGCCGCCGCCTGCACCCCACGCGACCAGCAATGTGATTGGGCGGTCGGGATATTCTGCCCATGCGGGCATGGCTGTTGCGGAAAGCAAGAGAGCTGCAATGATACCTTTAGCGAATTTCATGTTGTTCCTCCCAATGTTCGCAGTGGTGTCGTTCGAGCAAGCGTCGTCTGTTCACAGTCCTCCCGTCACCGTGATGACGGTACCGGTGACGAAACCGGATCCCGGCGATGCGAGCCACAGTGCGGCTCGAGCAATGTCTTCTGGCTCAGCAATGCGTCCCATCGGCGTCACGGCGGCGATCTTTGCCGGGCGCTCCGGGTTTCCGCCTTCCTGATGGATCCGGGTGTTGGTCGTGCCGACGCGGATGGCGTTGACACGGATGCCCTCCGACGCCAGTTCCTTGCCCGAGCCCGCCGTTATCGTCTCCACCGCGCCTTTCGAGGCGGCATAGTGGATGTATTCGTTTGGGCTGCCCAGTGTTGCGGCGAGGGAAGACATGTTGACGATCGTCCCGCCATTTCCGCCACGCCGCGTCGACATCCGCTGCGCTGCCTCCTGGGTGCAATACACGGTGCCGAAGGTGTTGATCGCGAACGTTTTCTTGAGATCTTCGGGACGAAGCTCCTCCAGCCGGCAGGCTCGTCCGATGATGCCGGCGTTGTTTACCAGGCATGACAGGCGGCCGAGGGCTTCGTCGCAGGCCGCAAACAACCGCCGGACCTCTTCCCGATCGCCGACATCTCCACGCACTGCCAGTGCGCGGGCGCCCGCAGCCTCGCAATCGGCAACCACTTGGGCGGCGGCCTCTGCGTCGCTAAGATAGTTTACGCAAACGTCAAAGCCTTCCGCGGCCAACAATCTTGCGGTGGCAGCGCCAATGCCGTGGCTGGCACCCGTTACCAATGCAACGGGCCGGGCCTGACTGTCATCTTTCCGGTCATTCGTTACCGCCATCACATCACACTTTCGAGGATCTTGGCATATTCCTCTTTCGAAAGATCCCGCGGGTTGGTTTGGTGGCTGTGATCAGCAAGTGCGCGTTCGCAGGTCCAGTCGAAGACCTCGCGCGTCACACCAAGTTCCGAAAGCTTACCTGGGATACCAAGCTTACGGTTCAAATCATCAAGGGCATCGGCCAATGAATGGCCTTGGATGCCTGCCGCCGCCTCAATCCGCCTGATCTTCCCGGCAGCCGTGGCATCGGATGCATTGGCCCGCAGAACCGGCGGCATCAGGATCGCGTTCAGCGTTCCGTGGTGAAGCCTCAACTCCTTCAACCCGCCGAGCGCATGGCTAAGCGAGTGCACGGCGCCCAAGCCCTTCTGGAAGGTCAAGCCGCCCTGCAGGGCCCCCATCATGACCTCGGTACGGGCCGCCAGATCAGTCCCATTAGCATAGGCTTTGGGCAGAGCGTCCCAGATGCGCACAAAGCCATCCAGGGCGATCGCTTCAGCCGGAGGGTTGTAGCGCGGTGACAGGTAAGTTTCGATGCAATGGGATAGAGCATCGAGACCAGTTGCTGCCGTGAGGGAAGGGGGAAGGCCGAGCGTCAGTTCAGGATCGCAGATCGCCCGCCGCGGTATGAGAAACTGGCTGATGAAGCCGAGCTTCCGCCCATCATCCAGAGTGATCAACGCCGCCCGTCCAACTTCAGATCCTGTGCCGGCAGTGGTAGGGACGGCAACCAGGGGCGCCACCGCATTGGTGATTTTTGGTATGCCGCCCAAGATCGCGGCGTACCGCTCCAATTCCCCCTCATGCGTTGCCAGGAGTGCAACGCCCTTGGCAAGGTCAATGGGAGAGCCCCCGCCGATCGCAACGACGCCATTGCAACCATGCTCTCGGTAAGCCGCCAGTGCCTCTTTTACCGCAGACTCTGTGGGGTTAGTAGGCACGTCGAGGAAGGTTGGGGCTGAAGAGAGCACCTGCATCGCATCACGGTCCAGAAGGCCGGCTGCCTTCACGCCTCGGTCGCTGATGACCAAAGGCTTGGAAATGCCAAGCTCATTCAAGGTATCCCGAAGGGATGAAACGGCACCCGCACCAAATTGGATGGTCGTCAGGTATTGGATGATGTTCATGTCTGCTCCCAAGAAGATGCTGGTGCTCATGACGCGCCCCGTATCGAGCGCGGCAACGATCAGTGTGCAAAGCTGCGAGGGAAGTTCATGGGCTGCGTCGCGTGCAAGCGGACACCGTTGATCACCATCATGCTCCTCCCCGTGTCAAATAATCCGAGACGCCTCCTCCAAGGTTGATCTCAGTCCGTCCACACTATGGACATGTTGTCCATCCGATGGTTGCTTGCCTCACGGTTTTTGTCAACTGCAAGCTTGTGGTAGATGGACGTTTTCTTTCACAGAGCGTATGGACGCGGCGCGACACATGACGCTGCGCGCTTGCGCAGGCTGTGTTAGCTGCGCATCATGGCGTAGCGTATGAAACTAATCGTCTGATGGTCAACACGATGAACGAGCACACGGCGGTATCTCCAGCAGAGGCGTTTGGCCCAGCCGTACAAGGGACGGCCTCGTTCTCCAAGTTCATGACGGTCTTGCAGGTGATCGGCGATCATCCGGGTAAACTCGATATCGCGCAGCTTACGGCCAAGGTACCGTTTCCGCGTGCAACAACCTATCGGATTGTTGCAGGCCTTGTCGCCGAAGGGCTGATTATGCAGAACCCTGATGGCAGCTATACTCTCGGCTACCGGCTCATTCAGCTGGCCTCAAAAAGCTGGGAAGCGTCCGATATCCGTACCGCGGCGCGTCCGTTCATTGAGGCGCTTCGTAATGCCACCAAGGAAACCGTTCACCTCGCTGTGCCAAGCGGCAACGGCATGGCTTACATCGACAAGCTCGAAAGTCCCAACGCGGTGCGCATGATGACCAGGATCGGTGCGCGGGTGGAGTTTCATTCAACCTCCGTCGGCAAAGCCTATCTTGCCTCGCTCCCGGAGGAGCGAACCCGGCAGATCATCGCAGGGCTCGAGTTTCGTCCCTTCACGGAGTTCACCTTCACCGACCGTGATCTGTTTCTCGAGGAGATCAGGAAGACACGTGAGCGCGGCTATTCCTATGACCACGAAGAGAATGAGCGTGATATCCGCTGTTTTGGCAGCGCCATATACGATAGGTCAGGCGAGCCGGTTGCTGGGGTGAGCATCAGCATCCCCCTCTATCGCTATGACGAGAACAGGCACGCAGACTATGCCCGTATGATCCGTGAGACCGCTGCATCGATCACGCAGTCGCTGGCGGCGGTGGTAAAATGATAGCCTTCGACGCCCATGGGCCGTTTGCAAGGCCGCAGAAGTCTTCCGGACCGCTTCGTCGCGCGTCCAGCCATAGAGCTCTGTGGCCCCGTCATTCCAGTAGAGGATGCGGTCGGCATAGTCGCGCATGATCACCGCGTCATGCGACAGCTCAACTTCGTAGACAAAGAAGTTACGAGGTTCTTCCGCGGGTCACGCTGCAGGCGGCAGGGACCCGATGGGCATGGCTTTGAGCTGAAGCGGCACGCGCCCGAAGGTGATCTCTGGCATGGATGACGGTTGAGGGGGCGGCTCGTTCGTCTCGTGTCAGTGCCCGTATGCTAAGGTTGCTCTTCTACGACGATGCTTCACTTGTGAAGCGGTGACCATGATGTGCTGCTTCAGGCGTTCGATCATGCCTCACTGGTATGTCAACGCCAGCCTCATACCCGCAGGTGTGGCATAGCCGCCTGACACAACCGTACCGATGTTTACCTTCGTGCCAAATTGTTCCACACAACGTCGTCGCTCTTCATTAAGCATTGATCGAGTGCATCCGAAGGAACAATGAATGTCGCTCTCTATTGTGGACAAGCTTAAAAGAAGGTCCGCAAGCTTTATCCGAGTTGGTCAATCTCCCCTCAGCCTTGAGAAGCCATGCCTGAGCTTGACTATTGATGATTTTCCGCAAAACGCTTGGGATAACGGCCGATCAATTCTTGGTGATTTCGGCACGAAGGCGACATTTTATGTAAGTGGTGGCTTTTGCAATCAGGTCCGCCTGGGTCTCCAGCAATATAACTTGAAGACACTCGGTGAGGTGCACCAGGCTGGGCACGAAATTGGCTGCCACACTTTCGACCATTACAACGCTTGCCAAGTCCCGCTGCGCCGATTTCTGTCTTCGATCGAGCGCAACGCCGAGTTCTTTAAGCGGCATCTGCCGGGTGTTGAGATCGGCAGTTTTGCGTATCCCTACGGAGATATGACCGCGCTCACAAAGATTGCGCTCGCCAAGCGGTTCAGCTCGTGCCGCGGCGCTATGCATGGGATCAATTCAAACACGGCCCAGGCTGGAAACCTCCTCTGCGTCTGTCTGCAGCTGAACGATATGTGGCGCTATGATCTCGAAACGACCTAGCCGAGGCCGCCACTCGGTGCGCTGGCGCCAGATCGCAGCACCCGCAACGCCGATTAGTAGCTGGGCGATCGCCGATGCCTCGCCGAGACGATGAGGCGAACGGATGATTGGATCGTGTCCGTGCAACACAGCTTCGCCGGAAAAGAACGGTGCGAGCCCCAAATGATCAATAAGATGGGCCAGGGCGGGCAGATCCCGCTGAGACCGGTGTTGCTTTCTGTGATTGGACAGTTTTTTGGCCAACATAGCCATTTCTCCTTGGGGGTCCGCGGTGTCCACGCTCCGAGGACCAACAGGATGAGCCGGTCCGTCGGGTTGCGCGTTGATTAATTGGGTGCCTTAGCTTTCCACCCCCGCCGCCACCAAGATCAGGTGAGCGATCTCCTTCGGATGGGAGACGAGCGAAAGATGCCCGGAATCGAGTTCGAGCGTTGTTGCCTTCATGCGCTTGGCAAGGAAACGCTGAAGATCAGGGGACGTGGTCTCGTCGCTTTTCGAGACGGCGTAATAGGAAGGCTTCGACCTCCACGCAGACTCCTTTGTCTTTTCGGACAGGAGCGTAGCGGCGATCGGCTGCTGCACCGCAAACAGCGTTTCCGCCTTCTCCTTCGGTAGCCCGGTTGCGAAGTGGTCTACGAACGCCTGCTCGGCGATGTATAGAAACCCGTCATGTTTCTCGATGCCGGTGTGCACCGGTGTCGTGGGGAACCTGCCAGAAAGCGCGGCGAAATCTTCCTTTGCATCCGGTGCGCGCGCGGCAACATAAACGAGCACGCTGACCTTAGGATCGGTACCAGCATCACTGATGACGGTCCCGCCATAGGAATGACCGACCAGCACGGTCGGACCATCCTGCCGAGCGAGTGCGCGTTTTGTGACCGCGACGTCGTCGGCAACCGAGGTTAACGGGTTCTGGACCGACGTCACCTTCAGCCCGGCCGCTTGCAGATAGGGAATGACTTCCGACCAGCTTGATCCGTCTGCCCAGGCACCGTGGACGAGGACGACGTTGCTGGCCTTGGCCGGCGCAGGCGATTTTTCCTGAGCAGCGGCAGGTCCGGCCGCCGCGGCAACAACGGCACCCGCAGCGAGTGCGATGAGAGAGAGGAACTTCTTCACAATGGTATCTCCTTTGGCTGAAGCACGCGCTTCGCGGCACTTTTCGTGAGCGCCGAGCGCAGTTTTGTCCCGGCTCTGGTTCGGTGATGCGGCGTGAACTGAGCAGTGTCGATCCGCTACGGTGGTGTGCGACCGGAAAGCCGAGGCCTCAGAGTGGGATTGCCTTCAGGACATGTCCAATATCATTATCCAGGATGTTGATATGGAGATCGTCTCACCATGATCGCAGGTGGCCTCTCGAAGCAGTTCATAGCCGTCGCGGAGGAACTGCATTTCGCTCGCGCCGCCGAGCGCCTGCACATGTCGCAGCCGCCCCTGAGCCAGGCCATCAAGCATCTTGAGGAGATGGTCGGCGTACGCCTGTTCAATCGCTCGCGCCACTTTGTTGCTCTCACGCCCGCGGGCGAGGCGTTTCTCGAGGAGGCACGCAACCTGCTGGCGACCGGCCAGAAGGCGATCGACACTGCCCGCAGGATCAACGAAGGGAAGGCTGGCCGAGTGCGGATCGGCTTCGTGGGATCCGTCAGCTACGCGCTCTTGCCAAGACTTCTGCGTGATTTGCGGAACCGACATCCGGCGATCGAGGTGGATCTGCGCGAGTTGAGATCGCAACAGCAGATCGACGAGCTGGCAGCAGGTCGAATTGATATCGGTATTGTCCGCCTGCCATTGAGCAACGCGGGAGACCTGTCGTTCCGCACCATCGAGACAGAACGGTTTATTGCCGTTCTGCCACGGCACCATCGTCTGGCTCGCGCGCGATCGGTCCGCCTGCGCGAGCTTGCCGGGGAAACATTCATGACGTTCCCGGCTGACAAGATTCCAGGTCTTCATGCGAAGTTCCTGATGGCCTGCGACGAAGCGGGCTTTAGCCCCAAGATCACCCTTGAAGCTTGGCAGATGGCGGGCATGGTCAGTCTGGTCGCTGCCGGCATGGGGATCGCCTTGCTGCCTGCCCAGGTTCGCAGCACCTCTCATACCGATGTTGTTTACAAGACCATTGCCGATAAAACCGAGCATCTCGAACTCAGGATTGCGCTTGCCTGGCGTCCTGACAACCACTCCGCTGGCGTCACCTCTGTCCTTTCACTCTTTGGCCCGGCTGAAACCTAGCCTACGTTCGGCATATGCGGAGGCTTAGGCGGCATCGTTCGTCCGCGTGACGTTCGCCGTGGCCTTGCCCTGCAGGACTAGGGGGGTGCTTGTCGGCGTCGCTGTGAGCTCCCAACAAAGCCTCCATTGAGTTTTCATGACATTGAGTTTTCATGACATTGCCTCAAAAGCGCGTATGCCCGGCAGTGAACGGTTAAGGTTCGGGAGCTAGTTACGGCCCGAGTTTGCTGCCCTGCAGCAATTTGGGCGGCCCAGCGCTTCCCAGCTCCTGGAGCAGTTGAATTGTACCGACACCACAACAGCAACCTCGCCGTCGCAGGCGAGCCCGACAACGTTTCCGCGTCTTACGCGACAGAGATGGACTTCATTCGCTACGCGCTCGACAGCGCAGCGATTGTTGCCATAACAGACGTGCGTGGGACGATCACCTTCGTCAACAAGAAATTCTGCGAGATCAGTGGCTACTCGCGCGATGAACTGCTCGGCCAAAATCATCGTATGCTGCATTCGGGCACACATGACGTCGATTTCTTTCGCGCCATGTATCGCGAGATCGCCAATGGCCGTGTCTGGCACGGTGAGATTTGCAACCGTCGTAAGGATGGGAGCAAGTATTGGGTCGACACGACCATCGTGCCGCATGTCAATGAACGCGGCAAAGTCGACAGCTACACCTCGATCCGATTCGACATCACCGCACGTCATGAAGCAAAAGCGAAGCTCCGCAGCATTGTGCTGACTGACGCGCTGACCGGCATACCAAACCGGCGTTGTTTCCAGGAGCGACTGGAGGAACTGCTCACATCAGCGGGTGATTGTGGGCCAGTGCACCTTGCGCTCCTCGATATCGACACGTTCAAGGAGATCAACGACACGTTCGGCCACGATATTGGCGATGTGCTCTTGAAGGATGCAGGCCAGCGTCTGATGGCGCGTTCATGCGCGGATGTCTTCGTTGCGCGGCTTGGTGGCGACGAATTTGGTATCATCCTCTCAGGTATGTGCAAATCGGAAGCGATAGCCATCGCGGATAAGGTGCTGGCAGACCTTCGCGTGCCCTTTCAGCTTTCCTCATCCTGGCGAAGCTGCTCGGCCAGCATCGGTATTGCCTCCCATCCCGATGATGGTCATACCCCCGACGCGCTGTTCAAGGCGGCTGATCTTGCGCTTTACCGTGCAAAGTCGCTCGGCCGGGATCAGATCAAACGCTTTGAGCCCGCATTGCGGGAAGCTGTCGAGCGCAAAAGCGAGCTGCGCCAAGCGGTTGAAGCTGGCCTCGATGAGGGCCAGTTTCGTCTTGATTATCAGCCCATAGTCTCACTGAATTCGGCGCCGACAATCTCGCTGGAGGGCCTCATCCGCTGGCAGCACCCTGAGCTTGGCCTTATTTCTCCGGCTTCGTTCCTTGCAGACATGAGCGATCCCGGCCTTCTGGCGGCGCTTGGCCTCTTTGTCGTTGAACATGCCTTCAAGGATATGAATTGGCTTATCGAGCAGAACCTGCCGATCAGCCGGATCGCGATCAATGTCACCAATGCCGATTTTCGCTCACGTGCATTCGTCGAGCGCTTTTTCGAGCTCTCGGCCATCTATGGCATCGCTCCTAACCGCTTCTGCATCGAAGTCACCGAAGGCGTTTTCCTTGGTCGCGACTATCAGCATGTGGACCAACTCCTACAAACGCTCCACGAGAGCGGCGTTGAGATCGCGCTTGACGATTTCGGTACGGGGTTTGCCTCGCTGACACACCTGCGCACGATGCCCGTTGATAAGATCAAGATTGACCAGAGCTTTGTCGCGAACATGATGGCGAGCCAAGCTGATGCGGCGATTGTCCGCGGCATCATCGACATAGCCCATTCCACTGGCAAAAAAGTGGTCGCCGAGGGCGTAGAGACGCTCGAACAAGCGCAGTGCCTAGCGGCGTTCGGGTGCGACTACTTGCAAGGATGGTTCTTCGCCAAGGCGACGCCGCTGGACGCGATTCCGGATGTCATTGATAACCTGCCGGTCTTGAAGCGGGACTGGTCGGAACGCCCTTCCATCAGATCAGAGGGTTCACCTCCTTAAAGCTAAGGTCGCACAACTGGGAAGGAAGCGCCTGACGAGTTTCTTGAGTGCGCTTCCTCAGGCCATCTGATCCGGCGTCCCGGCGAAAAGAAACCCTAGCTTTGATCAAGCTCGCGGAGGAAATCGGAAACTGTCTTGAGGCACAGGTCCTTTTCCTCGACATGCGGCATGTGACTAGAGTTCTCGAAGACCACCCAGCGGCAACCCGGCACGTTCTCGACGTATGGCTTGACCACGAGAGGGGTCGCTTCATCTTCTCGCGCCCGCAAAAGCCTTACAGGGCGGCCCTTATCCATGCCGTGCCGGATATCGATCCGGACAAAAAGCTCCTGGCGCCAAAGATTGCGGCGCCGACTGCCGCCTGACCACAGACAAGATCAACGAAGGGGAATATCACATGTTGAAAAAATGGATGAAAATCGGTCTCGTGACCGTCATGACGTCGCTTTCCGTCGGGGCGGGGCTCGCCGAGGCGGCTGGCGTCCTTACGATCGGCCGTCGCGAAGACTCCTCCACATTCGATCCGATCAAGACTGCGCAGAACATCGATTTCTGGGTGTTCTCGAACGTCTATGATGTCCTCGTGCGCGTCGACAAGACCGGCAACAAGCTGGAGCCTGGCCTCGCGGAGAGTTGGACGATCTCGGACGACGGTCTGACCTATACCTTCAAGATGCGCGATGCCAAGTTCTCGGATGGCAGCGCGATCACAGCTGAAGATGCTGCGTTCAGCCTGCTGCGTATCCGCGACAACGAAGGTTCGCTCTGGAGCGACTCCTACAGCGTGATCAAGACGGCTGAAGCGAGCGACCCCAAGACCCTTGTGATCACGCTCACTGGTCCCTCGGCCCCGTTCCTTTCCACGCTCGCCATGCCCGGCGCCTCGATCATCTCGAAGGCGGGGATGGAATCGGTGGGTGAGGACGCCTATGCTGAGATGCCTGTGGCCTCCGGTGCCTTCATTGTGAAGGAATGGCGCCGCGGTGACCGTGTCATCCTCGAGAAGAACCCGAATTTCTGGGAGGCAGAACGCGTCTCCCTCGATGGCGTCGAATGGATCTCTGTTCCCGACGACAACACGCGCATGTTGAACGTGCAGGCGGGTCAGCTGGACGCTGCGATCTTCGTGCCTTTCTCGCGTGTTGCCGAACTTCAGAAGGACGCAAACCTGACCGTCCATCTCAAAACCTCCACACGCGAAGACCACCTACTCATCAACCACGAGCATGGCGATCTGGCGAAGAAGGAAGTCCGTGAGGCGATCGACTATGCGATCAACAAGAAGGCGATCGTTGACACCGGCACCTTTGGTTTCGGAGAAGTAGCCTATTCTTTCGTACCAAAAGGCGCTCTTTATCACTATGCTGACAACCTTCAGCGGCCTCACGACCCTGAGAAGGCAAAGGAGCTTCTGGCCGCTGCAGGCGTCAGTGGCCTTACGCTCAACTACATCGTGAACGCCGGCAACGAGGTTGACGAGCAGATCGCGGTCCTTCTCCAGCAGCAGTTGCAGGCGGCTGGAATCACGGTCAACCTGCAGAAGATGGATCCTAGCCAGACCTGGGATACGCTCGTCGCCGGTGATTATGACCCGTCGGTCATGTACTGGACGAATGATATTCTCGACCCCGACCAGAAAACGACCTTCGTCGTGGGCCATGACACCAACATGAACTACATGACCCGTTACAATAACGAGAAGGTCAAGGAACTCGTTGCTGCTGACCGTCTTGAAATGGATCCGGCAAAACGCGAGCAGATGTACGTCGACATCCAGAAGATGTCCAAGGATGACGTCCACTGGATCGACCTCTACTACAGCCCGTTCATCAACGTCACCCGAAAGAACATCGAGAACTTCCACCAGAATCCGCTCGGCCGCTTCTTCTTGGAAGACACCGTGAAGAACTGATTATCAGCCTTCCTCCCGACGGGCTAACGTAAAAAAGCCCGTCCGGCGATGCCGGACGGGTCTTTGATGTCTCTGATGTTCTTCAGCGTCCTACGGGACGATATTCGATGTTTCGGGCGAGCCAGCAACCGATCGTCAATCCACTGACGGCTCCGCTGCCGCTCCTGTGGACCTGGACCGTCCAGTCTCCCGGTGCTGGCGCATCCATCGAACGCCGGCACGGCAGTGTCCAGATATCCTGCCCCGCGGGATAAAGAGGTGTCATTTCGCCCTTGCCAAGGAAGCCTTCGAAGAAGCCGTAGAACACCCCGTTCGTTTCCACGATCTCGAGAAACGCATCAAGCTCGCGGGCGTGGTATCGCCCAGCAATGTCCCGCACGGGCTCACCTGAAACCTTTTTCGCGGTGCCGTGCAGGTTCTCCCGCCAGCGCTCGAATTCCATCTCGTCGCCGCGTCGGGCTAACATCATGGCGGGTGAGCGGGCAGTGTTATCGTCTCCAATCGTCAGGCGCTCCGGCGATCCCGCAAATGTTGCCTTGAGGCCGCTGTAGCCGGGGGCGAGCGTCATCAACAGGCCGGTGCCAGGGTCGAGATAACGTCCTTTCCAGGCGGCATCGGCTGGCGCTTCACCCGGCGTCTCCCGTGGAAGCCCAAGCGCAACCTTCATGAGGTGCCGCGCTGCTGCCTGGGCATCGCCCTCGTGGTTAAACAGAACGACGACGGACAGTCGCTCGGACGCCGCATGGATCCGGTGGCAGCGGAAGCCACGCAGAGCCCCGCCATGTCCAGTCGTCGGCGTCTCCCCCACCATGTCATGGGCAAGACCGTTGCCGTAGGGCGCCTCGTTGCCGTCCGAGAAGACCTGTGGGCTTGAAAGCCGTCGGTAGAGTCCGGTCTCATCCTCACGCGTCCGATCGATGAAGCGCTCCCATGCGAGCATGTCGTCCAGCGACGCGGATATGCCGGCGTCTCCGGTCCAGTAGATCCTGTTCGTCGCGGGGAAGAAGCCGGTCGTGTCGTTCCCTTCGTGGCCGACGACGCCGTCAGCGGGCGTGGTTGTATCCGGAAGAAGTTCGGCCGTTTCCATTCCTGCGACGTCAAAGATCCTTTCGCGGTAAAGCTTACCGAGAGAACGTCCCGTATGATCCTCGATCACGTCGGAGAGGATGCGGAAGTTGCCGTTTGAGTAGGAATATCGGCCGCCCGGAGCAAATTGCGTGGTGCGCATGCGCGCAAAGAGCGGCTTGGCGTCCTCCCTTCGGAACACGCCCTCGGCATCGGCGCCGTGCAGCACCGTCAACGCCCAGTAGTCTCGGAGGCCAGACTGGTTGTTGCAGAGATGACGGATGCTCGGCCGCGTCGTCTCGAGGTTCGGCAGGTATGTTTGCAGCGCCGCGTCGAAGTGCTCCAGTTCTTCGCCGAGATCCAGCAGGACGCCACAGGTGAACTGTTTGCTGATCGAGCAAATCGGAAAGCGGGTTTGCGCCGTCACCGGCAGATGCTTTTTGGGGTCGGCGTATCCCCAGGTATGTTGGAGGACGATTTCACCGTCTTTGACGATGCCGATTGCGCCGCCCGGACTGTGTGTCTTTTCAGCAAGCTGATACGCTTCACGCATCACGCTTTTGATATCGATCGATGTCGTCATGAGGATTTTCTTGTGCTGCGGAGGATGTTGCGTTTCAACCTCTAACAGGCACCTCGGTTAAGCGAAACCCGCTGCGTTCCCAAGCAGACGATGAGGTATAGGGCCGGGATCTACAGTGCCCACAGGCACGACGTAAACCGGAGGCGGCTTGCGGGGCTGCCGGACCTGCTGCCTGCCTTGCTCAGTTTCCGTACTACTCCCGATCATCGAGGATCCTCCGGGATCAACTTTTCGAGGTTGAGCCCGACTGCATCGCCGAGTTTCTTCATGGTCGGCAGCGTTACGGCCATGTCGAGAATGGCATTGACGGTGTGATCGACTGGTGAGGCTGGACGCTCCCCACCGTCCGCGGCGCGACCAAGCCCAGTGATGTGGTTGATCGAAATGCCCTTGATCTTCTCTGCCGGCTTGACCATTTCGCCAATGATTGAGGGAAGGGCTGCGAGCCGCGCCTTTTCAAGCTCCATGGCTGCGAGTTCCGGTGAGCGGCTATTTTCCGCCTTTATGCGCGCGGCCTCACCGTCTGCTTCCGCTTGTTTGAGAATCCGCAGGGTTTCGGCTTCCTCGCGCTTGATGAGACCACGGGTCTTGGCTGCAATCTGATCGCTCTCCGCCGTAATCTTTACGCGCGCTGCCTGGGCTTCCGCCTCCTGCTGGGCGGCCAGCAGCGCCAGTTGCTTGCGGCGTTCCGCTTCTGCGAGTTGCCTCAGCGTCGACAGTTCCTCCTCGGCCTTGATGATGGCCGCCCTGGCCTCGGTGGCCTCAGCCTTTGCCTGGCTTTCCTCGCGGCTCTTGGCAGCGATCTCGATTGCCCGGTCCTGCTCGGCGATTTCGAGCGCACGCGCCTGCAGGATCTCCGCCTCGCGTATCACCTGTTCACGTGCCAGCGCCGCGGTCTGGATCGTCCGCTCCATTTCGATGCGCGCTTCGGCTGCGGCGGCCTCGGCCTCAGCCTTGCGGCGCGCGACCTCCGCCAGCTGTTGTGCGAGCAAGAGTTCGATCTCCTGTGTCTGCTGGATCTCGGCGCGGCGCTGTTCAAGCTCGATCTCCAGCTTGCGACGGTTGGAGTCCACCTCCGCACGGCGGACGCTGACTTGGCTTTCACCCTCGATCTCGGCGCGTTCCTTCTTGGACTTGGCGATGACTTCGGCCAGCTTGCGCATGCCCACGGCGTTGAAGGCGTTGTTCTCGTCGAGCGCCGAAAACGGTGTCTGGTCGAGCGAGGTCAACGAGACGCTATCAAGCTGCAAGCCGTATTTCGACAGCGTGCCGGCGAGCGAATCGTGCACCTGGCGAACAAACTCGCCGCGGTTTTCATGCAGTTCGTCCATGGTCATCTGCGCGGCGACGGCGCGCAACGCATCGACCATCATGCCGTCGATCAGCGATTTCAGCTGGTCCGGCTGAAAGGTGCGGCGTCCGAGTGTCTGCGAAGCGCGCACCACCGCTGCCTCTTCTGGCACGACCGACGTATAGAACTCCGCGCCCACATCGATGCGCATGCGATCCTTGGTGATCAGCGCGTGGTCGCCGGTACGGGCAACCTCCATGCGGATCGTCTGCATGTTCACGCGGCTGACCTCGTGGAAATAGGGAATTGCCAGCGTGCCGCCGTCGATCACCACCTTGCGTCCGCCGATGCCGGTGCGGATGAGGCTCACCTCGTTGGTGGCGCGTTCGTAGAACCATGCCGCCAGTACGATGATGGCTGCCGCGATGACGAGGAGGAGAATGATCCAGCCCAGAATGCCCATGGTCTTTTCCTTATCCCTTGTCGATCAGAACTGCGGCGGGAAGTGGCGGCCGCCGCGATCGAGCGTGATCCAGCGCAGTTCGGTAAAGGCATCCAGCGACCAGCGGCCGCCATAACGGCCGACGCCGCTCGCCTTGGTGCCGCCGAACGGAACATGCGGTTCATCATTGATATTCTGGCAGTTCACGTGGCAGATGCCGGTTTCCAGCCGTTCGGCAACACGTAGCGCGCGAGCCTCGTCTCGTGACCAGACGGCGGCGGTGAGCCCGTATTCGGTATCGTTGTTCAACGCCACTGCCTCGTTTTCATCGCGGAACGGGCAGACAACCACGACCGGGCCAAAGGTCTCATCGTGCCAGATGTTCATGGAGCTGTTGACATTGGTCAGCACCGTCGGCTCAACGAAATTGTCCCAGGCGCGGCCGCCGAGTTCCACCCGCGCGCCCTTGGCCACGGCGTCGTCGATCAGCGCCTTGACGCGCAGTGCCTGACGGTTGTTGACCAACGGGCCAATGATGTTGGAGGGGTCGTTGGTGTGGCCGGTCTTCAGCTTGCGGGCACGAGTGAGGAACTTGTCCATGAAGGGGTCAAAGACCTTCTCGTGCACCAGCAGCTTTTCGGTGGACATGCACACCTGCCCCTGGTGCATGAACGAGCCGAAATTGGCGGCGCGGGCAGCGGCGTCGAGATCGGCATCTTCCAGCAGGATCATCGAGTCCTTGCCGCCGAGTTCGACGCAAACCTTCTTGAGATAGGCGCCGCATTTGGCCGCGATCTGGCGGCCGACGGCGGTTGAGCCAGTAAAGCTGATGGCTTTGATCCGCGGGTTGGCGATCATTTCATCGCCCACGGCGCCGACACTCTCGCGCGAACAGGTGACGACGTTGAACACGCCGGGCGGGATGCCTGCTTCCTCGAGGATTTCGGCGAAGTAGAGGCCGCCGGAATAGGGCGTGTCCTCCGATGGTTTCAGCACTACCGTATTGCCGACGGCGAGTGCTGCCGCAAACCCGCGCGACGTGAGGATGCCTGGCATGTTCCACGGACTGATGACACCGACGACGCCGAGCGGAAAGCGCGTCGCCATCATGAACTTGTGGTGCTCGGAGGGCAGCACCTCGCCGATCGACTGGTAGCAGAGAGCTGAAGCGGAGCGGAACACCTCTGCCACGTAACCTGCCTCAAACAGGCCTTTGCCCTTCCAGCCGCCGCCTTCTGCCATGGCAGCCGCACAGAAGTCGTCCTTGCGCCTTTCCCATACGTCGGCGATCTTCAGCAGCATATGGGCGCGCTCGTGGAAGGCGCGGGCCGACCATTCGCCGAATGCCGCCTGTGCCGCATCAATGGCGCGGCGCATGTCGGCGGCCGATCCATCCGGAATGCGGGCATAGACCGTGTTGTCCGAGGGGTTGAGATCCTCGAAGGTGCGAGCGGCAGGAACCCACTGCCCGCCGATGTAGAGCCCCTTGACCGTGGGCGTGGGTTTGACGACGTCAAGCATGGGCTAATCTCCTCAGCTTCGGCGCGGATCGCGAGGTGCTGTCCGGGCGCGGACCGCAGCCTCCTCGATCTCTTTCAGGATGGATTGCAGGCGATCCTGGCTGTTGCCGGGACCAGTGGAAGGCATGTTCGGCATGGTAGGTGCCGTGAGAATTGGTGAACGAGGTGGAGCGGCGGGCAGGGCGTTGCCGTAGCGCTCGCGGCTGGATTGGCTCGCCTCGCTCACGAGCTCGCCGATCGAAAGGCCGTTCAACAAGGCGTCGGCTTTGCCGCGCATGGCAGGCGCGGGCGGCGAGGACGGGGCTGGCCTGATCGGCGCCTCATCCACCTGCCTGAAGTTTCTTGCGACTTCGGGGTATCCCGTCTCCCGGCTTGCGGGGATTGGCGGGCTCAGCGAAGCGGAGGCCGAGGGAGGAGCTGCCTCCTGGCGAACGGGAGCGGAAGCCGACAAGCCGGCCAGCGCTGCAGCAGCGATATCGTCAGGCGAAGGGCCCGTTGTGCGCGACGGCGTATAGCTCAACGCCGGTACCGGAGCGGATATCGCGGGTGTCGCCGCGGGTTGCGCTGCCGGACGGCGGCTCGATGCGCCGGCGCGACCGCCGCCACCGAGATAGGCCGCCTGCACCGCCGGGTCCCTGCGTAGATCTTCGGCCTTGCCCTCATGGATGATACGGCTGTTTTCCAAGAGGTAGGCGCGATCGGCAATAGCGAGGCTCTGCCTGGCGTTCTGCTCCACCAACAATATGCCGATGCCGGTATCCCGCACTGTCTTCAGCGCCTGGAACAACTCCTTGCAGAGCAGGGGAGAAAGGCCGAGCGAAGGTTCATCGAGGGTTAGCAGCACCGGATTGGACATCATCGCCCGGCCGATCGCGACCATCTGCTGTTCGCCGCCTGACATGGTCCGCACCACCTGCCGGCGCCGCTCGTGGAGCTTCGGAAACAGCCTGAGAACACGTTCCAGGTTGCCGCTTTCCTCGTCGCGGGCGCGGGGTGCATGTGCACCCAGCCGTAGGTTTTCCGCCACCGTGAGATCGCCGAAGACACCGCGTCCTTCCGGCACCAGCGCGATACCTTCATCGACAATGCGATTGGGCGCCAGTCCAAGAATGTCCTTACCCTGAATTGTGATGGTGCCGCTGGCGCGCCCCTCACAGATGCCGGATATGGCCTTGAGCAGGGTGGATTTACCAGCGCCGTTGGCCCCCAGGATGACGACGATTTCGCCGCGGCCGATCTTCAGTGACGCGTTTTCAAGCGCGCGATGTTGGCCGTAGGACACCGAAAGACCTTGTACCTCAAGCATCGTCGTCCCCCAGATAAGCGCGGATAACGGCTGGATCTGACAGCACCTCGGTCGGCGTACCCTCTGCAATCTTGGTGCCGGCTGCCATCACCACGCAGCGGTCACACAGCGAGCGGATCGCATCCATCACGTGCTCAACCAGAATGACGGTGCGGCCTTCGTCGCGCAGGCTGCGGATCAGGGTAATGCCTTCTTCCAGTTCGGTCGGGTTAAGGCCCGCCAGCCATTCGTCGAGCAGCACGACGCGCGGTTCTCCCGCCAGCACGCGGGCAAGCTCAACGCGCTTGGTATCGATGTAGGTAAGCTGGCCCACCGTCATGTGGCCACGACCACCCATGCCGACCTTTTCCAGCATGGCCTCTGCCACGGCGTCGGCCTCGTGACCCCAGTGGCGGCGGTGACCGAAGACAGCGCCGGCCTTGACGTTTTCCATGACCGTCATGGATGGCAACAACCTCACCAGCTGGAAGGTGCGGGCAATGCCCCGACGGGCGATATCCTGCGCCTGAAGATGGGTGATCGGCTGTCCACGCAGGCTGATCGAACCGGCCGATAGCGGAAAGGCGCCGGAAATCAGGTTCAGCGTTGTTGATTTACCGGAGCCGTTCGGGCCGATCAGGCCAAGGACCTGATGTTCGGTGACGTCGAAATCCATGCGGTTGACGGCGACGAGGCCGCCGAAACGCTTCGTCACACCACGCAGCGAAAGCAACGCCGTCATGCGAAGCCCTCCGAGTTCCGCATCCGTCGCCTGGCGGCGTCGATCAGGCCGACAAAACCCTTTGGCAGCAGGTAGACAATGACGAGGAAGCAGACTCCGAGCAGCAGCGTCGTCTGGTTGGGGAAGGAGGCTGAAATTCCTTCCCACAGGAAGGTGAAGGGGATGACGCCCACCAGCGGCCCCCAGAGCCGACCGGTGCCACCGAGCAGCGCCATGATCACCACCTGGAAGGACAACATCGGCGTGAATGCAAGAGCCGGCTCCAGATAGACGTAACGCGGCGCAAGGATGGCGCCGGTGATTGCCGCCACCGCGCCCGGCACCATGAACAGCAGGATCTTTGCCCGTGCGGTGTTGATGCCAGAATGGCGCGCCACCTGTTCATCTTCGCCGATGATGCGCAACGCAAAGCCCAGGCGCGAGCGGCCGATCGACCAACCCAGCAGCCATACGAGCGCCGCAAGGCCGAGCAACTGCCAGTAAATGTGCGCCTCGGTGATCTGCGTCAGAACATAAATGCCCTTGGTGCCGGAAATGTTCTGGATCCAGGTGATGGCTTGCCGAACAAATTCCGCGAGTCCCAGTGTGAAAATGACGAAGTAGACGCCGGAAAGCCGGAGCGTCGCGAGACCGACGAGCGCTGCCATGACCGCGCCGATGACACCGGCGATCGGCAACAGGGTCCAGTAGGGCAGGTGCTGGATTCCGATGCCGGTGACGTAGGCGCCTACACCGAAGAAGGCGGCTGTCGCCAGCGAGATGTAATGCGTCGGACCGGAAAACAGCGCCCAGCTGGTGGCAAGCACCGTGTACATGGCGATCGTCACGCCGATTGTCAGATTGTAAGCGCCCGAGCTCAACGGCAGGCAGGCGGCGATGATGAGGGCGATGGCGCAGAGGGCAAGACTGCCCCAGTCGCGGGATGACAGGGCCGTCATGTCGTCGGCCTCCCGAATAGGCCCTGCGGTCGAAACAGCAGGATGACGACGAACAACAGGTAGGCGGCGGCCAATGTCAGGCCGGGATCGATCATCCGGGCGACGAAGGTTTCGAGCAGGCCGAGCAATAGTGCCGCGACGATTGTGCCGCGGACATCGCCGACGCCGCCCATGATGACGATCACAAGCGCCTTCAAGGTGAAGATCACGCCGGTTGAGGCATCCAGTGTGAGAAAGGTGGAGATCAGTGCGCCGCCGGTCGCGGTGACCGCCCCACCGAGTGCAAAGGCGAGGGCTGCCGTGCGCCGCACGTCGATACCGACGAGGCGCGCGCTGTCCGGCGCGACAGAAATGGCGCGGATCGTCATTCCGGCGCGGCTTCGGGCGAGCCACAGCCACAGTGCGCCGCAGATCAAGACCGCCGAGACGAAGGCTGCAACGCGGTTGGCGCCGTAGGTATCACCGAAAATTTGGATGGGCGTCGAGAGATAAGAATAACTGAAATAGTCGCCACCGAAAAAGGCAAGCATCAGTCCGACCGCGACAAACGAGAGGCCGAACGTGGTCAGGATCGCGTCGACTTCCAACTGGCCGCGGGATCTGGCTCGTTTCACGAGGGGACCCAGGAAGATCACGTAGATCAGCCAGTTGAGCGCGAACGCCGCCGGTGCCACGAGAAACACCGTCAGCAATGGGCTGATCTGGCTGCCGGTCCAGAACCAGAAGGCGACGAACCCACCGGTGACGAGCATTTCGCCATTGGCGAGGTTCATGATGCGGGCCATGCCATATTGCAGGTTGAGCCCCATCGTGATCAACGCGTAGGTTCCACCCAGCAGCAGCCCTGTTATCAAGACATCCATACTTTTCCCCGGCAGTCTCAGGTCCTCGGGTTTTGGTGTGGCAGGCGGTGGTGCAGCCCCCTCATCCGGCTTCCGCTTCGCCCTCTCTCCCGGAGGGAGAGGGTGGTTGGAAGTTGCAGCATGGTCATTTCTCCCCACTGGGAAGAAAGTGCCGGCAGGCGGATGAGGAGGCTACGTTTCACGCATCCTACGTGGAACCCAGAGGGATTTTCATGGCCTGGCTTACTGCCAGGCGCCCTTCTTCTTCACTTCCACCGCGCCATCGCGCCCGGTGGAGGCAACACCCTTGAACACGCCATCCTGCCACTGGCCGACGGTCCAGAACGCAGCGTTGTTGTTGTTCTCATCGAACTTGATCGGCCCTATAACGGTATCGAAGCTGTTGTCCTTGACGTGCTTGATGATCGCGGCATTGTCGAAAGATCCGACGGCTTCGATCGACTTCTCAAGGATCTGGAATGAGGAATAGACCATGGCGCTTGCCCAGTAGTCTGGCTTGGCTCCCGTCACCTGCTCATGACGCGCGGCGTATTCCTTGAACGCATCGCCATCGGCATGAACGCCGCCGATGCCAAGCACACCCTCGGCGCCGGCACCAAAGCGGCCGGCATAGGCCGGAAACGCCGTGGCCACTGCGGTGAAGAACGCGCCGACCTTAAGATCTTCGACGATCGCCTGTTCGGTGAGCGCAAATGTGTCCGGCGGATAGGACCAGGCGATGAACGCATCCGGTGCCGCCGCTTTGGCAGCCTTCATGACCGGGGAAAGGTCCTGCGTGCCAAGCGGATATGAGGTCTCGTAGACAAGTTCGAAGCCAGCTTCCTTGAAGGCTGGCTTGGCTTCGCCCATAAGCTCAATGCCGAACGCGTCGGCGACGTTGACCATGGCGAGCTTGTTGCCGATGTCGCCACGTTCCTTCAGCTTCACCATGGTTTCCACCACACTTGCCACCGTCGGCTTGGCGCCGCCGAGCGTGATGAAGACGTTGGGGAACTGCTTGGAAAGCTCATCCGCCTTGTCGGTGGTGGCGGTCGAGGTGATCATAGGCAGACCATAGCGTGCGTAGATTGGTGCCGCCGCGAGATTCAAGCCGGTGGAATAGGGGGGCAGAACGACCTTCACCTTGTCCTGGTCGACAAGGCGCTGGACGGCCTTGATCGTCTCGCCGGGATTGGTCTGGTCGTCGTACTCGATTGCTTCGAGCTTGTAGGTGGTCGCGCCGACCTTCAGCCCGCCGCGGGCGTTGACGTCGTTGATCCAAAGCTTGACGTTCGGCCAGTAGCTTACGGCAGCGCCGCCGGCCAGAGGACCGGTTTTCGGCGCGACGGCGCCGATCTTGAGCACCTCCTGCGCCAGAGCCGGAGCCCCGGCAACGCTCGCCGCGAGCGCCAGTGCCGCTAGTCGCGAGAATGTCCTGCGTTTCATGTCCTTACTCCCTCCCATTATTGAACATTTTAGACGTGCTGGCAGTCGACGAACGGCTCCTCCCGTTCCGTCATCCATTGTATTTCCGTGAATTCCTCGACCACGGCGCGGCCACCGAAGCGGCCGTATCCACTGGCCTTCATGCCGCCATAGGGCATGGCCGGGTCGTCGCAGACCGTGGTGCCGTTGATGTGCACGGCACCTGCCTCGATGCGTCTGGCAACGGCGCGGGCGCGAACGAGATCGCGCCCGAATACGGCTGCCGCCAGCCCATATTCCGTGTCGTTGGCCACGGTGACCGCCTCGTCGGCATCCGCGACACGGACGATACCTACGACCGGGCCGAAGATTTCCTCCTCGTAGATCCGCATCCCATAGGCGACGTGGTCGATGATCGTCGGCTGCATCAGCGTGCCAGCGTTCTCTCCCCCGGTCACGAGAACCGCACCCTTGGCCAAGGCGTCGTCGACCAGGCCGCGCAGCCGGGCGACGGCGTCAGGGCCGATGATATGACCGAAGGGTGCATGCCTCGAGAGGATGTCCCCACGCAGCCGCTCCGCTTCGGCTCTCAGTTTCGCGGCAAAGGTATCAGCGACTGCTTCCTCGACCACGATACGGTCTGTCGACATGCAGACCTGTCCCTGGTTGAAGAAAGCGCCGTGCGCTACGGACTTCGCTGTTGCATCGAGATCTGCGTCCGCCAGCACCACTGAGGACGCCTTGCCGGACAGCTCCAGCAGGCAGCGCTTCAGATGGCGTGCCGCCGATGCCGCGATCTGGCGGCCGACACGCGTTGAGCCGGTAAAATTGACCCGCCGCACCGCCGGATGGGCAATCAGCGCATCCACCACGTCATGAGCGTCCTCCGGGGCATTGCTGACAAAATTCAGGACGCCATCCGGCAGGCCAGCATCGATGAGTGTCTGCACCACCGTTTCGTGCATCTTGGGGCAGAGTTCGGATCCCTTGAGCACCACGGTATTTCCCAGCGCCAGAGGAGCGGCGACTGCCCGCACCGCAAGAGCCACGGCCGCATTCCACGGTGCGAGGCCAAGCACGACGCCAGCGGGGCGGCGGATCAGGCGATAGCGGACGCCGGGTGGCGCGCCATGCGCGTTCTCCTCGCCTATGGCATCGGCAAGGCTTGCCGCCTGCCTGAGCGTAGCCTGGGCGATCTCCACATTGAAGCGGATCCAGTCGGGAGCGGCGCCGACCTCCCGAGCGTTGATAGCGCAGAGAGTTTCGACGCGTTCCTGAAGCAAGTCTGCGCCACGAAGCAGCAAAGCGGCGCGTTCGCATGGTTTAAGGGCCGACCAACGGGGAAAGGCTCCAGCGGCCGCGTCGGCGGCGGTTTCGGCCTCGGATACGCCGAAGGCAGCGGCGAGCGTTAGAACAGCGCCTGTGACCAAGTCGCGGCGTTCATAAACACGCTCCTCCAGTGCGGAGACTGCGGCGCCCCCGACAATACCCCTTGCCACGAACATTCGTCCTCCCAAACGGTTGCTCGTATTCCCCCAAGGCCCGCGATATCGTGAAGTTCATCACTGGCCACGAGCGATATTCTCGTTGACATGGTGACAGAGTAAATGACGATTTGTGGGAATGTATTTTCGATCTGAGGGGATTGGAGTGCTGGAACCACGCCAGGCTATTGCGACTGCCACGACGCGACCGGAGGTGCCGGTTCGGGCGGAGCGGTTTCGCGCTGCGCTGCAGACCCGCGTGCTGGGGCGGGCTGGCCTCGGTGAAGCCGGAAATGTGCGCGCGATGATCCTGGAAAAAGGCGAGGCGGTGCTGCTTTCGTCAAACGATGCCGTGCTGCCTATGAGCGGCCCGGTCATGGGGTGGTTTCCATGGCGGGAAGGCATGCGGCTTGAGCTCGCTGCCGGCGCGCAGGGCACGCATCTGCTGTTGGGTATCGCCACGCTGAATCGGGTGCTGCAACGGCATGCGGAAGCAACGCAGTTGCGTTTCATGGTGGAACGGCCCGCCTTCATTCGTCTCGGAGGCGATAATGCCGCCGGCGATGCGGTGGCGGCGTGTTTCAATGGCATATTGAGAGAAACACTCACGCCGGGTCCCATGTCCTCGGCGGTGGTGGAGTCGCTGTTGCATGTCCTGCTGGTGCATCTCCATCGCGGTCAGCCGACAAGCAACGGCGCCGGCTCCGAAGCCGGAAGCATCACTGCGCTGGCGGATCGGTTCAGGGTCCTGGTGGAAGGTCACTTCCGGGATCGCTGGACCGTGGCGCGCTATGCCGCCGAACTCGGTATTTCCCGGGATCGTTTGAACGACATCTGCATCCGCGCCCATGGGCGCCCGCCAGCCAGGCTGATCCGGGAGAGGCTGATGCTCGAGGCGCGCATCTATCTTGAAAACTCGCCACTGGCACTCGGCCAGATCGCCGACGTGCTGGGCTTTGCCGGCGCCTCGCAGTTCAACCGCGTCTTCAAGGCTCTGCAGGGACGCTCGCCCGGTCGCTATCGCGAGGAACAGCGGCGGCTGGCCAAGGCAGGGTCGGCGCCGGCCGGGGCGCCTTACGCATGGCCGTGAGAACGATGCGCCCCGGAGGGGGCCGGTCAACAAGGTGTGAGACGCCTTGCAAGGCGAGGCTTCAGTTCCTCCCAGAAACGGGAGTCCAGGCATAACCCTCTAAAACCATTGGGAGTGTTGGCGGACTTGTCCGGCACCGCCATTGTTCGCAGATCGTGAAAACTGCGGACATCATCGCTGCAATTGCATGTGAGCGACGGCATCCCGATCCTTAAGCGACAGGCCAATAACATTCCGTGGCCTGGAAGCAGTAAGGAACATTATCATGAAGAAGACATTTGCAATTGCTCTTTTGGCTGCAGCCCTGGGCGGCACTTCCGCCTTCGCAATTGAACCGATCCCGGGAAGCATCACCTATACCAATCCGTCCAAGGCAAGGCTGATGAAGTCACCGGTTGGAAGCTCCCTTTCCCATAGCTTCTACGCAGATGGGAACCGCTACAACGAACGCTACATCGTTCAGCCGGACCATTCGCTAAAGCTCGTTGGTCGGTGGGAATCATCCGACGGTTGAACGTAGTCGGCGGGTCCGTTGGCAATGGGATGCCGTATCCTCAGTGCATTCTGCGAAGACCCTTGTGCAGGCGATGCGTCGAAGCTGTCTAGCAAGCAGGCTAGAACCGCTTCAGCGTCGCGAAGTGTGCCGTGATCATGTCTCCGTTGACGAGATGCGGCGCTAGCGTAGACTGGCTCCCTGACTTGAGGGGAGCTGGTAATGTTTGATGCCCATCTCAATCACCCAGTGGGTGCGTTGGCGCCAGAGCAATTGGCGATGCTGCAGCGGGTGTTCGATGACGCCTGCGAGGCCTCCGGCATCAAGAAGGGCACGTCTCGCGCAGAAGGCCTGGCCGCGGTGCTGATGAAACTCTACAACTCCGGCATCCGCGATCAGACGACGCTTGAGAACATGCTCTCCGACGTCCACCGGATCTAGCTGGACCGTCGCTCGATGCAGCGGTAGCTGGGTCCAACTCATGAGGTATCGAGACTGTCGCTGTAGTTTTCCATTGAGTGGGTCAGAGGCGTGAACCTCTGACCCATTTCGCCTGGTCTATGAAGTTGACCCCGGGCGGCAACACGGGCCTCAAGCGGCAACCGGCGTCCCCTTGAAGGACCTGTACTGGCGCAAAAGCACCGGAAGTATGAATGTGGCTCCGACCAGCGACGAGATGAGTTCGGGCACGACGAGAAGGATTGCTGCCAACGTCAGCAACAAGCGTTCCCACTTCAGCGTCCTGACCAGGAGGAACCCGGAAAGCGCCGCACCCAGGCACGTTATTCCTGCAACGCAGCCGAGGAAGGCTAGGGTAAAATTGCTCCAGGAGAAATCAGCCGTAACGAGCAGCAGCGACGGGGAGAAGACGAAGACAAACGGTACAAGCACCTTTCCGAGGCCGAGCCGGAATGCAGTATTACCGGTCTTGAACGGGTCAGCGCCGGCCATGCCTGCTGCAGCATAGGCGGCAAGCGCTACCGGTGGGGTGATATCAGCAAGGACGCCGTAATAGAAGACGAAGAAGTGCGCCACGATAGGCTCAACGCCCAGCATGCCGAGCGTCGGTGCCGCAATCGTCGCCATGATGATGTAGTTGGCAGTCGTGGGAATGCCGCAACCCATCAGGATGCAGACCACGCCCGTCATGATCAGTGTGAACAGCAGAGTCAGGGTCTGCGGTCCAAACCAGGCGGCCGGAACAACCGTGCCGACCCAAGTCGCCATTTCGGCGGCGGTCGTGGTAACGATATAGGAGATCTTGAAGCCGACACCCGTGAGAGTCACCACGCCAACGATGATGCCGACGGTGGCCGCGGCCGCGCCGACCGCAAGCGCGTATTTCGCGCCATCCCGAAGGCCCTCAAGAACCTCGGTAATCGACATCCGCCGGCGCGGATTGAGGAGCCCGACGGCGATACACAGCGTAATTCCCCAAAATGCTGCGAAATAGGGCGTATAACCGGACAGCAGAATGGCGATCAGCACGACGAGCGGGATTACGGTTGGCCAGTCGCGCCGGAAGGCTTCCTTCAGGTCGGGCATCTCCTCGTCGGTCATGCCGCGAAGGCCGTCACGTTTCGCCTCGAAATGCACCTGAACCAGGACACCGAAGAAGTGCATGAAGGCCGGCACGATCGCCGCTAGGATGATCGTCGTGTACGGAAGGTTGAGGAACTCGATCATCAGGAAGGCGGCGGCGCCCATGATCGGAGGCGTGATCTGTCCGCCAGTGGAGGATGCCGATTCCACCGCCGCTGCGAAGGTGCGCTTGTAGCCCAACCGGATCATCGCAGGGATGGTAAGCGAGCCGACGGTGACGGTATTGGCGACAGAGGAGCCCGAGATCATCCCGAACAACGCTGATCCGAAAATCGATATCTTTGCCGGCCCGCCCGCGTATCGGCCGGCGATCCAGGCGGCACAATCAAGAAACAGCTGGCCTAGCCCGATGCGGGTAGCGAACACGCCGAACAGGACAAAGTGGAACACGTAGGTGGCGACAACGCCCAGAGCGATGCCGTAGATGCCCTGGCTCGTCAGATAGAGGTGATTGATCAACTGCGAGAAGGTCGCGCCCGGATGAACGAGGATGCCAGGCATCGCCGGTCCATAAAGCGAGTAGATCATGAACAGGAGGGCGATGATCGGCAAGGGCCAGCCGACCGAGCGGCGGGTCGCTTCCAGAAGCACGAGCACGAGCACGCCTCCCAGCACGACATCCGTCGTGGTCGGATTGCCAACGCGGAAGGCAAGCTCGTCCAGCGGTATGAAGGGCACGTGCATGACGGCTACGACCGCACCGATCGCCAGCGCCCAATCGAACAAGGAGATGCCCAGTGGGCGAAGCAGGCTCGATGCCGAAGCCGCGCCATAGCCCCGCCGCGTGAACGGAAAGACAAGGAAGATCAATCCGAGCACGAACGAAAGGTGGATCCCGCGATGCAGCACTTCCGACAACAGGCCAAAGCCGGCGGTATAGTAGTGGAAGAGCGACAGCACGATCAGCAACGCGCCGACAAGCCTTGCAGCAAACGGTACGAGCGGCCTGAAACGAATTTCTGAATCGAACTTCTCTTCAAGGGCGCGCGCTTTGGCTTCGTCCAGCTCCAAAGGGGACGTCGTCCTGGTCAAATCTTCGGTCATTGCGGTGCCCCTGAGACGGCTTATACTAAGAGCAATGGGGCGAGCTTGATCTGCTCGCCCCATCCCTGATCGGTGTGTCAGCAGCGTTATTTGAGGACGCCGGCTTCCCGGTAGAACTTCTCAGCCCCCGGATGCAGCGGAATGCCGAGGCTGGTCGTAGCATTCTGCAGGGTGATCAACTTGCCCTTCGCATGGCCGGCATCCAGCGCGGCACGGGTCGCATCGTTCCAGAGCGTCTTGGTGATATTGTAGATCACCTCGTCCGACTGCTTGGCGCTGGTGACCCACTGGGCGGCCACCGAGATCGTATTGGTTTCGCCTACGTCCTTGTAGGTGTCGGCCGGGACCGTGTCCTTGGAGAAGAAGGTATATTCCTCCAGCAACTTCTCGACTTCCGGGCCGTTGATGGGCACCAGCGAGATACCGCTCGAGGTCGCCAGTTCGGAGATGGCACCGGTCGGGTAGCCTCCAACGAAGAAATAGGCGTCAAGTCCGCCATCGCGCAGACGGTCACCAGCCGGACCCGGCTTCAGGTGTTCCGCCTTGATGTCGCTTTCCGTGAGGCCATAAGCGCCAAGAACGATGCGAGCGTCGACGATGGTCCCGGAGCCCGGTTCGTCGATCGAAACGCGCTTGCCCTTCAAATCGGCAACCGAGTTGATCCCGGCGTCCTTGCGGGCGACGAGGTGGATGGTTTCCGGATAGAGCGTTGCGATCAGGCGAAGATCCTCGACTTTGCCCTTGCCTTCGTAAAGGCCCGTTCCGCTGTGCGCCCAATACGCAACGTCGGACTGGGTGAAGCCCGACTCCATGGACCCGCTCTGGATCGCGTTGATGTTGGCGACCGATCCGTTCGACGCAACTGCGGTCGAAACCAGGCCGGGAACACCCTTGTCGCCCGCACCGGAGATCGCATTCGCGATGAGCCCGCCGATCGGGTAATAGGTGCCCGCTGTTCCGCCCGTGCCGATCCTGAAGAAGCTGGGCGCCTGTGCGCCTGCAATGCCGGCGCCGATCGCGACTGCGCCGACGACTGCCGCAACTGCAAAGATCCGTCTGGTGATACTCATGTTGTTCCCTCCCTTGAGTCCACTCAACATGGAGAACCAAGGGAGCTCTTGTCAACCAAGGGAGAGCGTTCGCCGGGTCCAAATCCTCGGCTGTGATGCTAGCGGATCCGACACGTCTGGAGCTCAATCTGCGGCACAATCGGCATGACAAACCGCATAGTGATGTTAGATCTTGCAGATCGTATTTTGGAATATTCGTTTATAAAAATTTAGAGCCGCAGGGCCCTTATGAGGCGATGCGAATGTTCCCGCTTCGACAGAAGGCATGATGCCTGAACCCAGGAGTTTCTTTCATGCGTCTCGTCGATATTTCCGTTAGCAAGCGCCTTTGGGCAGCCGTCGCCGTGCCGATGCTGGCAGCTGGCTATATTGCTTATGCCCAGAGTTCCGAGCGCCTTGAGACCTACCGCGGCATGAGCAGCATCGTTACGGTCAGCCAGGAGATGGTGAAGATCGGTGGCGTGGTTCACAGCCTGCAGATCGAGCGCGGGTTGACCACCGGATTCCTGACTTCAAGGGGAACAACGAACGGACCGGAGCTTCGCCAGGCGCGAACAGCGTCGGATAGTGCGATGGCCGGCTTTGCCGATGCGATGAACACGATCATGGCGGCGGTCGATACGGATCTTTCATCGGCGCGGCGCAGCCTGGAAGACAAGCTCGCCAGGATCACCGCTCTGCGTGCGTCCGTCGACCAGCTTAGCGCGAACGGCCAGGACGTCTTTACGACCTATACCTCCGCCATCTCGGAGATCATCGTCCTGGCGGACCGGCTGTCCAACCTGACATCCAATGCCGAGATTGCGTTGCGGATGTCCGGTTACGTCGACCTGATGCAGGCCAAGGAGGCCGCAGGCCAGGAGCGCGCCTTCGGCAACGCGTTCATCATCGCCGGTCAGGCTGATCCGGCGCGATTTGGTGCTTTCGCATCGTTCGCCGGTGAGCAGGAGGCACTGATCGCATCAGCCTTCTCCACCCAGGACGAAAGCCAGCGGGCGCAGTACGAGCGCATGCTCGCCGACGTCTCGCCGGTGGTTGAGGATTTCCGCGCCAAAATCGTTGGCAAAGGCCTCGGTGCGCCGCTTGAGGGCCTTGAAAGCAAGACATGGTTTACCGCCACCACCAAGCGCATCGACACGCTGAAGGAGATCGAGTCCCAGAACCTCAAGGACATTAGCGAGCAAGCGCTTGAGGCCGCGGCTGCGGCCTACCGAGATTTCCTGACCCTTGTGGTGATCTGCCTCGCGGGTGGCCTGATGACGCTCGCTCTCTCGGGGCTGATGGCGATGACCGTCGTGCGTCCGATCGGGCGCATGGTCGGCGCCATGCGGCGGCTTGCCTCGGGCGATCTCGACTTCGGCCCGGTAACGACTGGCCGCAAGGACGAAATCGGCGAGATGGAACAGGCGGTGCAGATCTTCCAGGAGGCGGCCGTGCGCAACAAAGAGCTGGAAGAAGCTGAGGCGGAGCGCCGCGCTGCGGCCGAGCGCGAACGCATCGCGATGCAACAAAAGGCAGATGCCGAAGCGGAGGCACGCCTTGTCCGCGCGACCGAGATCTTCGCGGCAAGCATGAAGCGGCTGGCTGCCGGTGACATGATGTGCGAACTGCAGCAGCCGCTCGACAGCCATTTCGAGGGCCTGCGCCAAGATTTCAACGCTTCAGTGCGGCAGTTGCGCGAAACACTGCAAAGTGTAGGCATCTCCATCTCGACCGTTGCTGGTGGCTCTCGCGAAGTCTCGTCGGCATCTGACGATCTTTCCCGCCGTACCGAGCAGCAGGCAGCATCACTGGAGGAAACCGCAGCCGCGCTGGAAGAGATTACTGCCAATGTTTCGGCGACCTCCAAGCGTGCCGCCGAAGCCCGCCAGGTCGTGCGCGATGCCGAGGCGAAGGCCGGGCAGGCTGGCGCCGTCGTCGAAAATGCAGTCCTCGCCATGGAGCGGATCGAGCACGCCGCCCGCCAGATCGGCCAGATCATCAGCGTGATCGACGAGATCGCATTCCAGACTAACCTTCTTGCGCTCAACGCAGGAGTGGAAGCCGCCCGCGCTGGTGACGCCGGCAAGGGCTTTGCCGTGGTGGCGCAGGAAGTCCGCGAGCTGGCCCAGCGTTCGGCAAAGGCGGCCAGGGAAATCAAGGAGCTCGTGGGTAATTCGGAAGCGGCGGTCGGCGAGGGTGTGCGTCTGGTCAGCGACACGGGCACGGGCCTCGGCGAGATCACCGAACTTGTCCAGCTGGTCACGCGGCATATGGAGGCGATCGCAACGGCCGCTCAGGAACAGTCGGCCGGCCTGCTGCAGATCAACTCGGCGGTCAACCACATGGACCAGGCGACACAGCAGAATGCCGCAATGGTCGAGGAAATGAATGCCGCAAGCGCTACCCTTGCGCATGAAGGCACGACGCTCAACCAACTTCTCGCGCAGTTCCAGCTCGGCAGCTCCGAATGGACCATTGAGCGGCAGGCCGCGTGACAGGCCTCCGCGGCTTGCTAGCCAGACGTTCAAATATCGGGAGACTGTCAAGCGTCTGACTGAGATGGTAGGCTGGACCGCGCTCGTGCATACGAGAGCCGACGAGGAAGGAGAAGAACGTGTATCTTCGCATCGTCGCTGCGGTTGCGGCCTCCGCCTTGCTGTCCAGCCCTGCTTCCGGGTTCGACGCCGGGGGCTTTGCCATGCAGCAGCATCAACATCAATTGATGCGGCAGCAGAGCACTCCGAACAATTCCAAGGAACAGCCGCGAGCCAGAAGATATAGCAGTCAGGAAAAGAGCCTTCGCGGGAGGCTCCTCCAGCGCAAGCAGCGGCTGCGGATCGAATACGAGCAGCGGGTCAGGCGAGATGGCCGCCCGTCCGCCGATCGCTGGCTCAAGAAGGAAGCCACCCGCCTCGGAAGAGAGGCCGGGCGTGCTGTCCGTGATCTTCGGTAGAGAGCCTGCTCGGGCGGGCTTTAGCTCAAGAACATGCGGATCAAGAGGCTGGCGGCGGTTACCGCACCGACGCCCGCCAACCAGAGGCCGATGAACCAAAACGTCTTCCTGAGGCTGTCATTCGTCAATGATAACCCTCCTCTGGGTCGATCTTCCCGCGGAATACCCAGTAAGCATAGGCGGTGTAGACGAGGATTATCGGCACCAGAACGACCGCGCCGACGAGGAGGAATTCCAGGGAGCTTTCCGGAGCCGCGGCATCCTTGATCGTGAGCACGCCGGGGATCATGTAGGGGTAGAAGCTGATCCCCAGCCCCGCGAAGCTGAGAACGAAGAGGCCGAGTGCTGCGAGGAATGGCTGCAGGTGCTTGTCATGTGTGAGCCCCGTGCCAGAGCGCCAACGCGCAGAGGGCGAGCAGCAGCGGCACGAAGGATGAGAAGAAGGCGGCGGGCCAGCCAAACCAGCGCTCAAAGTACATCTCGTTGATGAACGGCGTCCAGAGCGACACGATCCCGATCAACGCCAGAATCGCCAGGCTTAGCGGCCGCGCAAGCTTTGCCGAGCGCGCCTGGATGTCTCCGGTGGTCTTCAGATTGAGCCAGGTGACGCCGAGAAGAGCGTAGCCCACGAGGACCGCGACACCGGTCAGGATCGAGAACGGCGTGAGCCAATCCCACCAGCCGCCCGCGTACTGCCGTCCTTCCACCGCAATGCCCTGAACGAGTGCGCCAAGCGCGATGCCCTGCATCAGGGCTGCGACAGAGGATCCGATCCAGAAGCCAAAATCCCACAGGTGGGACTCGTGGTGCGTGCGCCAGCGGAATTCGAAGGCGACACCCCGGAAGATCAGGCTGACCAGCATCAGTATGATCGGCATGTAGAGCGCAGGCAGTATGATGGCGTAGGCGAGCGGAAAGACCGCCATCAACCCGCCGCCGCCCAGCACCAGCCAGGTTTCGTTGCCGTCCCATACTGGCGCGATGGAATTCGTCATCACGTCGCGGTCGCGGCGCTTGCGGAAGAACGGAAAGACAATGCCGATCCCGAGATCGAAGCCATCGAGCACGACATAGGCGAGGACAGCGAAGGCAATGATGCCGGCCCAGATGAAGGAAAGATCAACGTCCATGATGGCCTCCAAGCGGATGCTCCTGTGCCGCACCAGGAGTGATCCCGGCGGTCCTGATCGGTCCGGCTTCGAGTTCCCGATGCGTATCAAGTGGCGTCGGCGGTCGGCGCATCAGCTTGAGGAGGTAATAGACGCCAATGCCGAACACGATGAAGTAGACTGCGATAAAGATGAGGAGCGACGTTCCGACCGCTGGCGCGGAAACGGGCGAAAGACTTTCGGCCGTCCGCAGGTGCCCGTAGACCGTCCAGGGCTGGCGTCCTACTTCCGTCGTGTACCAGCCTGCAAGCACGGCCACAAAGCCGGAGCCTCCCATGACGACTGCAGAGCGTTGAAGCCATGGGCTGTCGTAGAGCGTGCCTTTCCAGCGCGCCCAGAGCGACCATAACCCAAGTCCCAGCATGAGGAAGCCGATGCCGACCATCACGCGGAAGGTGATGAATGGCATCAGGGCCGGTGGACGCTGGTCGCGCGGCCACTCCTTCAGCCCCATTATCTCACCATCCAGTTGGTGCTTCAGGATCAGCGAGCCGAGCTTGGGAACCTCCACCGCATAACGCGTGGTCTCGGCTTCGTCGTCGGGTATCCCAAACAGGATCAGTGGAGCACCATTGGTGTGTGTTTCGTAGTGCCCTTCCATGGCAGCGATCTTCGCGGGCTGATGCTCCAGCATGTTCAGTCCGTGAAGGTCGCCGACAAAGATCTGGATTGGGGTGACAATGGCAGCCATCCACATCGCCATGGAGAACATGATCCGCGCCTGCCGGTTCGCCCGGTCCCTGAGCAGGTGCCATGCACCGACCGCGCCGACGGCGAAAGCCGTTGTCAGAAAGGCAGCCAGCACCGTGTGGACCATGCGGTAGGGGAAGGAGGGGTTGAAGATGATCTGCCACCAGTCTTCCGGGATGAACACGCCATTCGCATCGGTGCTGAAGCCTGCTGGCGTATGCATCCAGCTATTGGCAGAGGTGATCCATGTAGCCGAAATCAATGTGCCAATCGCCACCATCGCCACCGCCACCATGTGCGCGGCATCCCCGACCCGCTTGCGACCAAACAGTGCAATGCCGAGGAACCCCGCTTCCAGGAAAAACGCGGTCAGTACCTCATAGCCCATGAGCGGACCGATGACTGGACCTGCCTTGTCCGAGAAGGCTGACCAGTTGGTGCCGAACTGGTAGCTCATCACGATCCCGGAGACGACGCCCATGGCGAAGGTCACCGCGAAGATCGTCTTCCAGTACTCGAAGAGCTTCAGGTATGCCTCGTCGCGCTTCCAGAGCCAGAGCCCGTTCAGGACGGCGAGGTAGCTGGCGGTGCCGATCGAGAAGGCGGGGAAGAGGAAGTGAAACGAAACGGTGAATGCAAACTGGATGCGAGCCAGCATTTCCGCGCTTAGTCCGAGGAAGGTCATCGCGGTCCTCATGATAGATCCGTGGCATGCCAGAGCTGCCACGCGATGAGATCATTCGCGCGCACACAGGTAGCCGCGCGCGAAGGGCATCAAGATGCTCTCAGGAGAAACAACAGGCAAGAGCGGCGGACGATATGTATTTCATCTATCTGCTGGTCTGCCCGCGCCTGGTATGGATAGAGGAGCAGACCGGCCATACCGCTTGTTAGCTCCGCCCGTTGATGGTGTCGCTCCAGTATTGATGAAGGGCCGGTACGTCGCCACTGGTCAGGATCGGCATCGCGCCGTGCAACTGGTCGTCCGTCCAATCCCACCATTTCATTTCCAGCAGCATTGCCACCTCTGTTTCTCCGAAACGGGTTCGGATAGGCTTGGCTGGGTTGCCGCCGACGATGGTGTATGGCTCGACATTGCGCGTCACCAGTGCGCGGGTGCCGATCACGGCCCCGTCGCCGATCCGAACGCCGGGCATGACGATCGCTTCCGAACCGATCCATACGTCGTTGCCAACGACGGTGTCACCGGCAGCCCGGTATCCATTCTCCGCACCGGCGAAGGCTTCCACTTCCGGCATCCAGAAGAAGGGGAAGGTGCTGATCCAGTCGTTGCGATGCCCCTGGTTGCCGGCCATGATGAAAGCTGCACCGGAGCCGATCGAGCAGAAGCTGCCGATAACGAGCTTGTCCGCACCTTCGTCGGGAATGAGAAAACGGGCGCAGTCGTCGAAACTGTGGCCGTGGTAATAGCCGGAATAATAGCTGTAACGGCCAACGATGATGTTGGGATTGGTGACCTGACGGTGAAGCGTGATGCCCCTGAACGGGCTCTCAAAGAAGTTCTTCATGATCTGTACCACTGAATGATGTCGTATTGCGGCGGTCGTTCACAAGCGATGACGCGCACGAACGGGTCTGGCGCCGATGGGATCGGTGTCAGGCGAAAGCTTCTCGCGCCGCTGCGCGGAAGCAGCTTCAGATGGTACAGTCTGCGGACTTCATGACTGCATGATGCGTGACGGGCATCACGAAATCAAGCTTCTGCTTGGATGCGGCCAATCCTTAGCGCGCCCGTTCCAGCATTCCGAAAAGATCGCGTGGGTCGTCTGGATCGGCAACGATATCCAGGTCCTGCGAGAATGGCGTTCCTGAAAGTTTATCGCGCACATAGCGTAGCGCCGAGAAGTCCTCGATCGCGAAGCCGACGCTGTCGAACAGGGTAATCTGACGATCATCGCGCCTGCCGTTATCGAGCCCGGCGATGACCTTCCAGAGTTCGGTCACCGGGAAGTCTTCGCTCATCTGCTGGATCTCGCCCTCAATCCGTGTCTGTGGTGGATATTCCACATAGGTGTCGGCGCGAAGCAGGATATCCGGATGCAGCTCGGTTTTTCCGGGGCAGTCACCGCCGATTGCGTTGATATGGACGCCGGAGCCGACCAGGTTATCGGTGAGGATCTGTGCGTTCTGCTTGTCGGCGGTGCAGGTCGTGATGATCTGCGAACCTTCGATGGCCGCTTCGGCCGTGCGGCAGCTTGTGACTTGCAGTCCTTTCCCTTCCAGGTTCCGCGCGGCCTTCGCCGTTGCCGCCGGATCAACGTCATACAGGCGCACGTGGTTGATCCCGACAACCGCCTTCATGGCGAGCGCTTGGAACTCGGCCTGTGCGCCATTTCCGATCAAGGCCATGGTGGTGGCGTTCCTTGGTGCAAGATGCCGCGCGGCCATGGCTGATGTTGCCGCCGTCCGCAATGCCGTCAGCAAAGTCATTTCGGTGAGGAGGATCGGGTATCCGTTCAGGACGTCCGCCAAGAGCCCGAACGCTGCAACCGTCTGGAACCCGTTCCTCGTGTTCTTCGGATGGCCATTGACGTATTTGAAGCTGTAGTTCGTGCCGTCGGAGGTCGGCATCAACTCGATCACGCCGTCGCGGGAGTGGGAGGCCAGGCGAGGGGTCTTGTCGAAGGATTCCCATCGGCGGAAGTCCTGCTCGATATAATCGCTCAACTCCTTCAGGAACGGCTCGATCCCGACGTGATGCACGAGCCGCATCATGTTCTCGACGCTCACGAAGGGAACGAGTGCTTTTGCCGAGGGCAAAGTCGCGTGCATTAGATCTACCTCTACATTGTCCGACCGTCGGCACGGGATTGTCGGCCGTAGAGACGGAAGATGGGAGGGCGATCGACCCGATCAATGGGCAAGCCCGGAGATACATCACATAACCTAGATGAGGTCTGCGAAACTGCTCGGGAACGGCGGTGAGCACGGAACGTCGATGGTCCTGCCGGTCGGCGGGCGTATTCTCTGACCTGTGTTGGCCCAAGCGCGGGGGGACATATGGGCGCCTACTACCGCCCCAGCCAGACCGTACCAAAAGGAAATCGTCGGATTTTCATGGATCGACCAGATGTTGATCAGTCTTGAGGGGCCGCTTTACCAGGGGGAGGGGCATCGGCAACGATGACCTCAACCCCTGCGGCCTGCAGGCTGGTCAGAACCGCGGATGGAGGCAAGGCGTCCGTGACCAAACGCGAAACTTGGTGAGACTGACAGACGAGGACGAGGGCGGTCTTATCCAGCTTGGAGGAGTCGACAAGCACCGTGACTTGCCTTGCCCGGCTCATCATCGCGCGCGCGGTATAGGCTGCATCGGCGACGAAATCCATGAAACGCCCGCCGCTGTCGACAGCCCCCACCGTCAGGACAGCGTGATCTGTGCTTAGCATTTGGATCTGATCGTTCGTGATTGAGCCCAGTGTTTCGCCACACTCGTGGTAATATTGCCCCCCTAAAAGAAACACGCTGTTGCCGCCTGGAGGTTTGGATGCAGCATGCGCAACGTGCTGCGAGTTGGTGAAGATGGTGATGCCCCTTTTTTCAGCGAGCGCCTCTGCAAAAAGAATGGTCGTTGAGCCGGAGTCGATCAGGAGGCTGTCACCCTCTCCAAAGAGTTCGGCAGCCCTCTTTCCAATCCGGTATTTTGCGTCCCGATTAAGCTCCAGCCGAGATCCGAACGTGTCTTCCTGGGCCGATTGCAGCCTCACCGCCCCGCCGTGAATCTTGCGCAGCAGGCCTTGTTCCGCAAGCGAGGTCAGGTCACGCCGCACCGTCTCCCGCGACGCATCCAGCCACTCGGCCAGATCGACAACCATGGCTCGCCCATCGCGGTAGACACGCTTGAGGATCGCAGACTGACGTGCCTTCACAGCATTGCGCTCCCTCGCTTCCTTGCGTTCCATCTAGATCCTCAGCTTCCGATCGGCATAAGCTCACACCTGACGAGCCGGCTCATACATGTCTTTGCGTGTAGTTTTCGGCGGTGAGCGAGATCGTTCGCCAGCCTAAGTTCCGGGTCAAGACGAGGCGACTGCTGCACCAAACTGCTGGACGCTTTCACGGGCGCTACGGAAGGTCTCGGCCCAGTGAGCGGGAATATCGCGCGGCTGAAGAAGCCGGCCCGTTGGCTTGCATTCGATTTCGTCGCCGGCGCCCCGTGCTGCGAGCTGCGCGCAGCCAAGCGCGGTGAGCTCTGGCTCGTGCGAAATCAGAACCGGCGAACCAAGCACATCGGCCAGGAATTGGCAGAACCACGGATTTTGGCTCATGCCACCGTCGATGCTGATCGGCCCGGCCTTGCCGGCAATGTTCGCCATGGAGGCTTTGACCTCGGCAACACGGAAGGCAACGCCTTCCAGCACGGCCTGCACCATGTCGGTTTTCGATGTGTCCAGTGACAGCCCCATCCACGCCCCCCGGGCGTTGCGGTCCCAATGAGGGCAAGCGAGACCGGCGAGGGCAGGAACGAAAGCCAAGCCCCGTGCAATCGCAGGCTCGGCATCGAAGCGGTTGATCTCGTCGAAGCCGGAGAAGAGACCGATCTGGCGCGCGAAGTTGACGGCGGATGACGCAGCGTAGACTCCGCCATCAAGCGCATAGACCGGCGGCTTGCCCGCCTCGACCCAAGCGATGGTCGGGAGCACCCCGGGTGTACGTAAAAGCCGATCGGTCAATGTCAGGGCGAAAGCGCCGGTACCGAAGGTAATCTTGGCATCCCCGGCGTTGCGGGCGCCATGGCCATAAAGTGCTGCCTGCTGATCAACGATCGAAGCTGTCAACGGAAGTCCGTTAGAGAAGCTGCCAAGCGCGCCGGTTGTGGAGCGAATGGGCGGCAGGGCCTCGATGGGCACGCCGAACATTGCGCAGAGCTCCGGGTCCCATTCAAGGATAGCAAGGTTGAGGAGGCTCGTTCGGGAGGCCGTTGTCGGATCCGTCGCGAACTCACCCGTCAGCCGATCGCGGAAGAACGCATCGGTGGTGCCCAGACGCAGCCGGTTTTGTGCGAGGAGGGTCCGTGCCTGCGGAATGTTTTCGACGATCCAGCCCAGTTTCGTCGCGGAGAAATACGGATCGAGCGGCAGGCCCGCCCGCTCGAGCGTTAGCGTTTCCGCCCCCTCCGACTTGAGCCTGTCGCAAACATTGGCGGTCCGAGCATCTTGCCAGACAATCACCGGCGAGATCGCCGTCTTGGTGTCCGCATCCCAGGCGAGACAGCTTTCTCCTTGGTTGGCGAGACCGACGCAATCCACCTCTGGGGCGGCGCCGAGGCACGCGACGAGATTGGTGATCAGTTCTTCGGGGTCGTGCTCGACGAGGCCCGGCGCGGGATAAATCTGCTGGTGTTCGAAGGAATGCACAAGCCGGATCCCGGCTTCGTCCAGGATGAGCGCCCGGGTCGACGTCGTTCCCTGATCAATCGCAAGAACTCTCACGTTTCCTCCAGCACGATCTCGACCGGAGCGGCATGCGGCGGTAGCGGCACGGTAATGCGGCGCTCGGGGCGGCTGTCGATCCTGATCGATGAGTATTCGACCCCTGCGGCTCTCACCGATAGGCGCCCCTTAACCGGGCGATTGACGCGCAGCTGGAACCGGCGGTGTGCGGTTTCACCTACCCTGCCAAAACGTTGCGGGACGACCCAGGAAAGCGCGTCGCCTTTCAGCGTGACCGAGTGTTGCGAATCTTGCGGCAGTGAGCCCGCCAGTGCAGCCGTGATCGAGCGCGCAACTGCGAATCCTTCGGCCCAACTCCATCCGGCGGTCTCGACCGGACGAAGCAGGTTGCCGGCGGCGAAATAGGCAGGGTCGGAGCAGCGACCGAATGCGTCGATCACGGGACCACCGGTCGCCCTGTCCTTCTCGAGATGGCTGCCGTCGAACAGCGTTGCCTCGGGCCGGAACATGCCGGTGACAATCACACCGTCGGTCTCGATCACGCGCGTTCCTGCGGGACCGTCAACAACAACGCGCTCCACCCGTTCGCGGCCTTCAATGGCGCGGATCGTCGTCGACAGATACAGGGGGACTCCCTTGATTTGCGGGTATAGCGCGGCCGGCCAGCGTGCTGTCGGCTGCGCATTCTGTTCGATCATGGCCACCGGTTTGATCCCGGCATGGCGGCAAGTCATGATTGCGGAGAAGGATACGAGTTCCGTCCCAAGGATGACCGGGCGGCGAAACGGACGACGGCCTTCAAGGTAAACCATGCTCTGCAGTGCGCCGGTCGGAATGATGCCGCCCGGCTTCTCGCCACCGATAAGGCGTTGCGCGCGAGAACTTTCACGCACCCCCGTGGCGATCAGCACGATCTTTGCGTCAATTGTTGTTACGCCAGCGTCCGATGTCACCGTAACGCGTGGGCCAGGTTCGAGCCCGACGACGTTGACGCGCGTTGCGATCTGAACGCCAGCCTCAACTGCCCGCGCGACAAGTGCACGCGCGTAGTCGGGACCCTTCATCAGCCGGCGAAACTCGCGCAGTCCAAAGGGGTAATGTCCGCAATGGCGGGGAATGCCGCCCGCCGTTGATTCGCGGTCCACGACAAGAACGCGTGCGGACTTCGCAAGGATTGTCGCGGCGCCAAGCCCTGCGGGTCCTGCACCGATGACGAGGACGTCGGTTTCCTGCGGCAGCGTCGTCATTGCGCCTTCTCCGCCATCGGCCGGTCGAAGTGGCCTTCGGTGAGGCGGGCCAATTCGGCCGAGCAGAAGAAGCCCTGGCAGCGGCCCATGGTGACGCGTGTGCGTCGCTTCAGTCCCGCAAGCGAATTCGTCGGCACGGGACCATCCAGAGCTTTCTGAATTTCGCGCTTCGTCGCGAGCTCGCAGTGACAGATGATGCCGCCATGACCTTCGGTTTGCCAGTCACGCGGGAAAAATTCGCTGATGTTGGGAACTGTAGGCCACACAGGATCAGCGGGTGCCGCAAGATTTAGCTCTGCGAGTTTGAGCACGTGTTGCGCAATACCGAGCGCTGCCGACAAGCCGGTCGAGCGGATGCCGCCGACAGTGATGTATGTCCTGTCATGGGCAGTGATGCGGTAGTCCTTGAACTCCGTGGCAGGTCGCAGCCCGGCATATATGGCCGTTGCCTGCTGGTCCTTTAGCGCGGGCAGAATCTCCTCGCCACGCCTCTTGAGCGCTTCGAGTGTTTCCGTGACCAACACCGCATGCTCGCGGTCGTCCTGATCTTCCGCCGTCGGGCCAACAAGGAGGTTGCCGAACGCAGTGCGGCACACAACGACGCCCTTGGTGATCTTGTTCGGCACCGGCAGGAGGATATGCGATGCGAGCTTCGCGGCGGGTTTGTCGTAAACGACAAACTGGCCCTTGCGCGGCTTGATGTGGAAGTCGCGGCGGCCGATCAGCTTTTCATCCAGCAAATCGCCCCAGAGGCCGGCGGCATTGATGACTAAACCGACATCGACTGTTCCACGCGATGTCTCTAGCACCCAACCATTATCGCTGCGCCGGCCGGCGGTCACCTCTGCACCGCGCAGGACCTCGGCTCCGTTCTCGATTGCCTGCAGGAGGTAGGCATAGGGAGCTGACCATGGGTCGATGAGATGCTCGCGAGGCACCCGGAAAGCCGCACGCGCGCCTTTGCCGAGGCCGGGTTCCGCCCGTCGCATTGCCGTCTCATCCAGCGCCTCGACATCCGCGACGCCGTTTTGGTGCGCCTGTTCCATCAGGGTCGGCAGGAGCGCTTCTTCTTCCTCGCTCCAGGCGACGACGAGTGCGCCGGACTTAATAAGCGGCAGGCCGAGCTTCCCATGTATCTCAAGATATTCGGCATAACCGGTCGCGACACAGGTCTGTTCGAGCGAGCCAACGGGTGCGTCGAAACCGGTGTGCAGGATCGCAGAATTTCCCTTGGAGGCCCCGTCAAGGATGTCCACCGCCTTTTCGATCACTGCGACACGTGCACCCGCCAGCGCAAACCGCCGTGCTAGTGCGCAGCCGACCACACCCGCGCCGATGACGGCAACGTCGAAACGACCAGGGAGCGCAGAAACATCGTGAGACATGGAGCTTTTTGACCGGACTGACTCAATCTGCTGAGAAATGCCCAGATAGTCAATCGTCGCTACAGGAAATGCCCGGATGCCTCGTTGGCGGCAAACTATTTTGTTGACACGGTCATTGACCTGTCCACAATTGCCATCAGCCAATCATAAGAATTGGAAGGGGACTGCTGAAGTGACGCCGGACACGATTAGAGTGGCCAGTTGGCCTTGTGGTGCGCGATGGGGAGGATGCCGAGATCGGGCCTCGCCGCCGAATCTGGAAATCCTCACGTCAACACCAGGTTTTAACGCACGCTGCTTGGCAACAGTACGCTCCTGAAGTTCTATCGCTGACTGTGGCGCTTCACCGCGAACGGCCAGTTGTGCCATCTTGCGGGATGGCGGGTGGCCGGCAATTCTGGGAACGTCGCTGCCGTGACACTGCACGAGAGAAAGATTTCTTCGCGAAAGGTAGTAAATGTCGTCGGTCGTTAGATCCTACGTGCGGTTCATGGATCACCTTGCGAATTTCATAGGCGAGTTCGCCAAGTATCTCATCTATCTGATGATCCTCGTGCTCTTGTTCGACGTCATCTCGGACAAGGCATTCAACCAGGTCCAGAACTGGACCGTCGAAACGGCGCAGTTCACGCTCGCTGCCTTCTACTTCCTTGCCGGACCCAAGACGCTGAAGGATGATACGCATGTGCGTCTCGACCTGATCTACGCGCACCTGTCCGAACGTGGCAGAGCCATCATCGACATGATCACGGTCTGGATCGTGATGTTTTACCTCGCGGTGATGCTGTGGGGTGCGACGTCCTCGCTCAAGTATTCCTGGATGACTAAACAGAAGCTCCCCTCGCTTTGGGCCCCCTCGCTGGTGCCGATCAAGGTGCTGATGGTGATCTGCATCGTGCTTATGATCCTCCAGTGCATTTCGATTTTCTTCAAAGACGTCGCCAAGGCGCAGGGCAAGGTGCTTGCATGAGCTATGAAATGATCGCCCTCATGATGTTCGCTGGCATGGTATTCCTCATGCTGACCGGACAGAGGGTTTTCGCAATGATCGGCGCGGTAGCCGCGGCAAGCGCGCTCTCGCTTTATGGCAACGCGTCTGCCGAACTGCCCTTCAACGCAGCCTTCAAGCTGTTTTCATGGCACGCGCTACTGACCCTGCCGCTTTTTGTCTACATGGGGCACATGCTCTCCAAGAGCGGTATCGCCGAAGAGCTCTACCAGATGATGCATGTCTGGTTCGGAAAGCTGTCCGGCGGCCTGGCGTTGGGCACGATCCTGCTGATGGTCATCATCAGCGCGATCAACGGCTTGTCTGTCGCGGGCCTCGCAATCGGCTCGGCAATCGCGCTGCCGGAAATGCTGCGTCGCGGTTACGACAAGGTGCTCATCACCGGTGTCGTGCAGGGCGGCTCGACGCTTGGCATCCTGCTGCCGCCGTCGGTGGTGATGGTTCTGTTCGCGGTAATCGCGCGTCAGCCGGTGTCCGACCTATGGCTGGCCGGCGTTTTCCCGGGCCTGATCATGGCAGTGATCTTCGCGATCTATGTCTATGTCCGCGTCAAGCTGAACCCGTCGCTGGCTCCAAAACTCAGCGAGGATGAGTTGGCTATGCCGCTGCGACAGAAGCTTCTGCTGCTGCGTGCCGGTATTATTCCGATTGTCATCTTTATGCTGATGATTGGCCTCTTCATCACCGGCTACACCAGCCTCTTGGAATCCGCCGCTGTCGGCGCAGCCTCCGCAACCGTCGCAGCCGCCATAAAGGGTCGGCTGTCGCTTGCCCTGCTCAATGAGACCGCGCGCGAGACCATGTCGATCACCGCGCTGTTTATGTGGGTGATCCTCGGCGCGCTCGCCTTCTCGTCGGTCTTTGACGGGATTGGCGCCGTGCGGGCCATCGAGAATGTCTTCATTCACAACTGGGAACTTTCGCCCTGGGCGGTCATCATCCTGATGCAGCTCAGCTTCATCCTGATGGGCATGTTCCTCGACGACACCGCGATGCTCGTCATCGTCGCGCCGCTCTACATTCCGCTCGTCGCGCGCCTTGATCTTGGTATCGACCACCAGATGATCTGGTTCGGCATTCTCTACACGATGACCTGCCAGATCGCCTATATCAGCCCGCCTTTCGGCTACAATTTGTTCCTGATGCGCGGTCTGGCCCCGAAGGAGATCACCCTGGTCGACATCTACAAGTCGATTTGGCCCTTCGTTATCATGATCATGCTCACGATCGCACTTCTCATGATCTTCCCGCAGATCGCGACATGGCTGCCGAACTACGTACGCAATGGCTAACAATCAATAAGAACCGAAGGAGAGTGGAATGACTGAAATCATCAAGCCGCAGACGCCGTCCGAGCGTATCCTCGCGAGCCGTCGCAAGTTCCTTGCGGCCGCTGGTCTCGCCGCCCCGGCTGCACTTGCAACGCCCGCAATTGTGCGCGCGCAGGCACCGATCAAGTGGCGTCTCCAGACCTATTCAGGCGCACCGCTCGGTGCGCACGTCATCAAGCCGCAGATCGACGCGTTCAACGCGGCCGCCAACGGCGAAATGGAAATCGAACTCTATTATGCCGACCAGCTGGTTCCGACGGCCGAACTGTTCCGCGCGCTGCAGAACGGCACGCTCGACGCGATCCAGTCGGACGAAGCCACCATGGCCTCGCCGGTCGATATCGCCGTTTTCGGCGGCTACTTCCCGTTCGCAACCCGCTTCAGCCTCGATGTCGCGGCGATGTTCATGTACTACGGCCTCGATAAGATCTGGGAGGAAGCTTACGCCGACGTCGAGAACGTCACGTACCTGTCCACCGGCGCCTGGGATCCCCTCCACATCTTCACCGTCAACAAGCCGATCCGCAGCCTTGCCGACTTCAACGGCCTGCGCGTCTTCGGCGTGCCGACTGCGGGCCGCTTCCTGTCTCGCTATGGCATGATCCCGGTTACCGTGCCTTGGGACGACGTTGAAGTGGCAATGCGTACCGGCGATCTCGACGGCGTGGCATGGTGCGGCTTCACCGAAACCTACGAAGTTGGCTGGGCGGACGTCTGCAAATACGCCCTGTCCAACTCGGTCACCGGCGCATGGTTCGGCTCCTACTTCGCCAACACCGAAAGCTGGAAAAAGGTGCCGCCGCACCTGCAGCAGCTCTACCGCACGACGATCGACCAGTCGCACTATTACCGCAACGTCTGGTACTGGGGCGGCGAAGCACAGCTGCGCGTCCACGGCGAAAAGCTCGAGCAGACTTCGCTGCCGGCCGAAGAATGGGCACAGGTCACCAAGGATGCGGAAAGCTTCTGGGATGAAATGGCGTCCGAATCCGAACGCGCGGCGAAGGTTGTCGCAATCTTCAAGAAATACGCTGCCGACCAGCAGAAGGCCGGCTACCCCTATCGCTAAGCGGTCCTGATAGTAGAAACATACGCCTGCCGGATTTCACATCCGGCAGGCGTTTCTTCATGTGCTTGGCGGCTACGGTACCCGTGCTCTGCCAATATTTCGCCCTAGTGGACTAGGCCTTCACATACCCCAGGCCTTCGACGATCTTCCCGTCGCGGACCCGCATGATGGTGACGCCTCTGACGCGGTCGGCTTCTCCTTTTCCCCACTGCAAGCTCCAGCGAATGGTGCCCCTGTCGTCACCTGCCCATATCTCTTCGAGAGAAAAAGCAAGGCCGCCATTCGAGGCGATGCCTTTCCAGAACGAGAGGCAGGCGTTGCGACCCTCGAAACGTGCGCCATCCGGCGCCGGGCTTGTGTTCTCGAGGACGCAGCTTTCGTCAATCAGATCATCAAGATCGTCCGGACGGTGCTGCTCGAATGCAGCGTTGAACCGTTCGAGGATACTGTGGGTCACGTTGCTTGGGTCGATCATTGCCTCACCTCGTAAGCTGTCTTCCCGGGACCGGTGAAGTTGACGGTGGTGAGGATATCGCGTGGCCGTGGCCGGTGGTGGATCGAAAGTTGCTCTTCTCGGCTAAAGTTGAACTGGTCGCATTTAGCGACCACCTCGTATCGCCTGCCGCATCTCGTGTGGCCGCACCCCGAACTGGCCACGGAATTGCGAACGGAAATGGTGCAGGTTCTCGAAGCCAAGCGAATAGGCTATTTCCCCAACAGTACGATTGGTCGTGACAAGCTCCCGCTTGGCGCGGTCCAGGCGACGCGCCAACACATAACGATGCGGCGGCAGACCGACCGTCCGCTTGAACGATCGTGCAAAGTGGTAAGGGCTGAGACAGGCTTCTCCGGCAAGATCACGGAGAGTGAGGGGCGCCGTCAACTGATCTTCTATTCGCTCCATCACCCGCTTCAGGCGCCTTGGACTTAAAAGCTTCGCGCTTCCCGCCGGTTGCCCAGCGCCCACCACCTGCCGTGCCAGGATGTGCTCGATCGTGCTGATCTCCATCGTCGAGAGATGATGCAGGCCAAGCGTCGCCCTGCGGAGAACGTGGGCGATTCCAATAATATTTCCTTCTACAGTGAACCGGGGACGCGGGTTCTTGTCGAGGGTGGGAATAAATTTGCTGCGCAGATCGCCGCTGCACTCTGCTTCCTCGGCCAGCAGCCCCTCGTCGAAATAGATTTCGAGGGTGTCGCTGAATTCCGGCACGCGCAGAAGTGTCGTCGGCTCTTCCCCAATGACGTAGAAACCGCCGGGTGCGACAGAGACGTCATATGTTCGTCCGCCCTGCTCAAGCGCAACGTGATCATGTTCTGAGAAGACGACCTCAAGCCGGTGCTTGCGCGTCCGCGACGCGCCTTCGAAAGGTGGCATCCAGGCGTAAACGACTTCGACATGCGGAAGCATCAGCCGATGCCGCTGCTCAACTTGGTAGAGCTGGTGCAAACCCGCTCGATGGCTCTCTGACATCAGGCACCTCCAGAAAGGATGGCATCCAGCGTAAACTCGATGGGGCCGCGGTGCAGCGAAGACATCTCTCCACCAGATCAAAGATCGGCGGATTGCTCAAGTCAGTCTTTTAGAATGTGAGCAAAAACCGATCCTCTCGAACACGGGCGCACCTTCTAGCCTGACAACGCAGCCGCTCGATGGAGGGCGGCTGTAGCCGAGGGAATGAACCAAGGAGTTTCGGAATGGTGACGGGATTTAGGACATTATTGCTTCGCGGGCTGACCACGTGGCTTCTCTTCGGTTTGACCGCTGGAGCGGGTTCCGCAGCCGCCCAAGACGCTTCTTCGAGCCTCGAGGGACGATACGCCGGCAATGCGGCACTCGGCACGCAACCCCGATTTCCGATACATCTTGAACTGCGGGAGACGGACGGAACGATAACGGGAACAATCACGATCCCCGGCAACAGCTTTACATTCGATGCACCTGCGGCGGGCGACAGCATCGATGCCACGTTCCGAGGTGAAAGCGGTGACGGCACGCTGACGCTGCGCAAGACTGATGGCGGCTTAAGCGGCACATTCTCTTTCCAAAACCAGCCCGGGGCAATGGACCTCCAACCCACGTCCCAGAGTGCAGACGACTTGTTCCGCCCACGACAGCAGAACCTCGACTTATCCAAACAGCAATGGCTGGAAGATCTTGATGCATTGGCCGAGTTCCTGACGCGGCAACATGCCTCGCCGTTTCATCGCGTTCCAGAAGAGGTATTTGACCGCCAGGTCGCGGAATTACGTCTCGCGATTTCGCGCCTCGACGGGGCAAGCATCGCGATCGAGTTCCGCAAGCTCGCCGCCTTGATTGGCGATGGCCACACGTTCGTGGAGGCGCTGCATGACCGTCCTGCCTTGCCCATCGAGCTCTTCTGGTTCGATGACGGGATCCGCGTTGTTGGCGCGGCGATCTCACAGCAAAACCTGTTGGGCGCGAGGCTGCTCACCATATCCGGGCTCCAGGCGAGCGACTTGGTTGAGCGACTGCGCCCTCTTGTTCCCCAAAGCGGGACGCCCTGGTTTTATCGCGAGAAGCTACCGGGTCTGCTGCGCGATCCTGATGCTCTGAGCTCGGAAGGAATCGATTTTAGCAAGCCTGTCCCTTTCACCTTCGAAACAGTGGATGGCGCTCAGGTTGAAGCTCACCTCACTCCGGAAGCCAGGGACGCTGATCTGCTCCCGTTCTCGGGCAACTTGCCGCTTTGGTTGAGGCAGAAGCAGCAGGGGTTCTGGAGTGAATGGATCGGGAATGATGCAATCTATGTGAACTGGCGCTCCTATGACGGATTGTCGGCAAGCGTCACCCAGTTGATGCAGGAACTGGACGAAAAGCGGCCACGCAAGCTGATGATTGACCTGAGGGACAACAGCGGTGGCGACTTCCAGTTGGGGCGGAAATTCCTGGAGCAGATCAGAGATCGATCCTGGCTCAACCGTGAAGGCGCGCTTTACGTGCTTATCGGCCGCAAGACCTTCTCGGCGGCCATGACCAACGCTGTCGACTTCAAGACGACAACCAACGCGATTTTGATGTGCGAGCCCGCCGGCGCGGCGCCAAACAATTGGCAGGAAGTGCGCCGAACCTATCTCCGACATTCCGGGTTGCAAGTCAGCGTATCAACGCAGCATTACGAATTTCTGCCTGGAGAGCACCAAGTTGAGCCCGACCATCAGGTGCTGCCAAGCCTGAGCGACTGGAGTGATCCGCAGGATGCGTGTGTTCGAGCTGTTCTCAACCAGCCGATCTCGGAAGCGAAATAGACCGTCAGCTTTAGCCAAACCTTCTGTCGGAGAAGAACAAAAGTGGGACGTCACCCAAACGGGGGAAGAAAACGGCCGGCCGAAGTGCAAGGTAACAAGGTACCTTGCGGAGGCCTGAATGTCGCGCATCAAAATCCGGAACAAAAAAGGGTTTGCCCTCGCGGTTCAAGATGTCAGGAGCGATCCTGAGGAAACGCATTTCGTGCGAGAGGTATCACGCGACGCGTGCGACGTTCTGACAGCCTGTGGCCTTGACGGATGGAGTAATGACGGAGCGTCGCAGCGTTATCATTTGCGCGGCGAGAACAAGCTGTTTCGTGCCGCCTTCGAGCTCTTTTCGGTGACCTGTCCCCGCTGCTTGCTGGCTTGCAAGAGTGTCGCCGAAATACCCGCGGCCGTCGTCACGCAACCTGGGCAAGACCAGGTGCCTCCTCGCGATGAATAACACAATTCGGGGAGAGCCAGAACACTACTCCGCCGCTGCCAGCGGTCTCTCGTTCACAGGGATGAATGGCCTCAACTCCTGCACGGCGAAATCTATGCGCTGCGACAGTGCTTCAGAGGAAACCTTGTAGTCTGTGAAGTCACGGTCCGACGCATAGATGGCGGTCGGCATGACGTGCGACATGAAGAACCCGAACAGCGGGCGTAGCTGATGCTCGACCATAAGGGCATGCCGATCCCCACCGCCCGTGCCAACGATGATCACCGGCTTGCCGCGCAGTTCGTGCGGCTCGATCAGGTCGATCAGGTGTTTGAAAATCCCGGGATAAGAGCCTTTGAAGGTCGGCGAGCCGACAACGAGTGCATCGGCAGACACGATCTGCGCGAGCACCTTGTGGGCCTGTTCGTCCAGGTCCTTTCGCCACTGCGCGCGCCCAAGCGATGGTCCGACATCATGCAGGTCGAAGATGGTGGACGCGACTCCATAGGCGCATGACGTCTTTGACAGAACCTCATCCACGAGCGCATATGTCTTGGACGGCCGGTTAAAGCTCCCAGCAAGTCCAACCAGTTTGAATGCCATCAACGATCTCCCGGAGCTCAACAATGAAGGGCAATATGATCTACCGCGGCGCTGAACCAAAGGCATGCCGAACCGAAGTTTCGGCAGCCTGAGGAATTTCTGTCGCGGTCGGGTGGCGAACCGGTGCGGCTGGCACAGCAACGCGCGGTCAACTTCTCGGCAGGCCCGGTGGATTGGTTCGTGATTCCGGAAGAGCCTCTTCCGAAAGCTGCCAGCGGGGGAGGATCTTGGCATAGGTGCCGTTCTTGATCGCAAGATAAAATCTTTTCGCTAAGATTAGCGTCGCACCGTCGGTTATCACTCCGTTGTTGAAAGTCGATGCCATCAGCATGGCGAGCGCTGAACCTCTTCGCGCAGCCATTCACAAAAGCCATGTACCACCCGACGCTGGTCGCCTTCGTGGATCAGCGCGAAGTACCAGTCCGGCCCTTTCAACACCGTGGCGAGCGGCGCGATGAGCAGACCCTCATCGAGGAGTGGCTGAAAGAGTGTGGGCGACAGCAAGGCGACGCCGAGGCCTCGCACCGCCGCATTGGCGGTCAACTCGAACATCGAATAGTCAACAGGCGTGAAGCGTAGGACACTCGGCATCGGGCGCTCGGCGCGCGTAAACCATTTCGCCCAGTCAGGATGGGGCAGGAGGTCGAAGTCGGCCAGATCCTCTGGCGTAACAATGATTCGAGACCCGAGCAGGCTGGGCGCGATCATTGGCGTCACGTCGACAGGCATCAGAGGGCATTCGTCAAGCCTATCCCATCCGCCGCGACCCGTTCGGATGGCTATGTCGAAGGCTGTCGGGTCACGCTCGTCGGAGAGATGTCGAGTTCGATTGCAGCGCCACCCGCGTCGCGATAGCCGGGGAGGCGGGAGCAAGCCAGCGGGACGCGAAGGTTGGCGGCACGGTGACCCGCAGCGGCGTTGTCCGAGCCTGGAACCTGTCGAGGGCGTTGTTGATGTCGTTCAATGCCTTGCGGACTGACCCGGCCAGCGCCACCGCGGCTGGTGTCGGAACAACCCTGCGGCCGACGCGGGTAAACAGCGGCTGACCGAGTTCTGCTTCAAGGCTGCGAATGCGCAGGCTGACGGCGGCGGGTGTGAGCGCAAGGCGATCGGCAGCGCCGGCAAAGCTGCCGACGGCCACGCACATCTCCAAAATCCGAAGCGACTCAACAGATGGTCGAATGATTAGTTTTCCTTGTTACATCGCCAAGAAATGCGCGTTTTGCCGCCGCGGCCCCATGGTGCAAAGTCCCTCTCGTCACGAGAATTGGAGGTCTGCTATGTCGCTGCAATCGAGCACCGCAACCCTGAGAGCCGGGTTAATCGATGTTTTCGCCGATAGCTCCCTCAGCGGCAATCCCCTTGCTGTCGTCGAAGACGCCGACGAACTGTCCGAGGCGCAAATGCGTCGGATCGCCGGTGAGTTTAACCAAGCGGAAACAACCTTCATCATGCGCAGCCGCCAGGCTGATCGGAAGCTCCGCTCGTTTACGGCGGCGGGCGCGGAAGTTGGCGGCGCCGGCCATAATGCGCTCGGCGCATGGCTTTGGCTGGCCCAAGAGGGAAAACTGGGAGCTATCGACGCTTCGCGCGTCTTCCGCCAGGAAATTGGCAGGGAGATCCTGCCGATCGAACTCCGTCCCGTCGACGGACGAATCTTTGGCCACATGAAGCAGTCGGCGCTAACGCTCGGGACAAAGATTGCCGAGGTGGCGCCTTTGGCGGCAGCGCTGGGGCTGGCACTTGAAGACATTCTCACTGAGCCGGCCCCGCGGGTCGCCGATACGGGCGTGGCGCATTTGCTTGTTCGGCTGGCGGATGTCGCGGCGGTCGACCGAGCCGAACCGGCCAGCAAGGGTCTCCTCAAGCTCCTTGCCACAGTGTCGGCAGAGGGCTGCTACATCTATGCCCTGGAGGGGAATGCGCCGCATCGAGCCTATGCGCGGTTCTTCAATCCGACGGTCGGTTTGTGGGAAGATGCGGCAACTGGCACGGCGGCCGGTCCGCTTGCCGCCTACCTTGCGTATGAACGGCTGATCGCGGGCTCCATCGAGGTGGAGCAGGGCACAAAGATGGGGCGGCGGAGCATTCTCCACGTCAACCTGACCCCGGAGCCCGAAATTTCCGGTGCCGGTGTCGTCGTAATGCGGGGCAGCCTTTCCATCTGAACGGGAGGTAATCCGCCATCGAACAACAGCGAGCCGGCAGAAACGCAAAATCGCTTACATCCACACTTTGGAGGACAAATGAATGCTCAAGATCGCGCCTTATCGGATCGAGATCAGTGACGAAGCGATCACCGATCTGAAAGACCGCCTGGCCAGGACACGCTTTCCCCGGGCAGTCAGCGACGACTGGTCAAGAGGCCAGCCCATCAAGCTCATCAGGGAACTGGTCGACCAGTGGCGGGACGAATACGACTGGCGCGAACACGAACGGGCACTAAATCGCCTGCCGCACTTCATGACGGAAATTGATGGGCAACCGATCCATTTTGTCCACGTCAAGTCATCGGTTCCCAACGCGCTGCCACTGATCCTCAGCCACGGCTGGCCGGCCAGTTTCGTCGAGTTCCTCGGCCTCATCGGACCGCTCACCGACCCGAAGGCACATGGACTGGACGAGTCAATCGCTTTCGACCTGGTCATCCCGTCGCTGCCGGGTTTCGGTTTCTCAAGTCCAATGTCGGTGCCTGGATGGGACAGCGCGAGGACGGCCAAAGCTTGGGACACGCTGATGAAGGCTCTCGGCTATGAGCGTTATGGCGCCCATGGTGGAGACGTAGGTGCTCTTGTGGGGCGCGAGCTTGGCATTCTGGCGCCGGAAGGACTCGTCGGGACGCATCTCCTGCAGATCTTTGCGTTTCCAACAGGGCAACCAGGTGAGATGGACAAGCTGTCTTCATTCGAAATGGAGGGAATGGGAAACCTGGCCAAGTTCGAGAAATACGGCGGATACCAAGTTATCCAGTCGAAACGGCCTGGAACTCTGGCGTTTTCTCTGAACGACTCGCCTGCAGGCCAGCTGGCTTGGAACGCAGAGCTGTGGTTCGGGTTCGAAGGGAACGGCGTAGAGCATGTGGATCGGGAGCTTTACCTCACTATCAACTCGATCTTCTGGTTCACCGCCACCAGCGGATCGGCCGCCAATGTCTATTTCGAGGATGCGCAGACCGGGGCGGGATACCGCGAGATCCCTAATCCCACACCCACCGGTGTTGCCGTTTTCCCTGACGACTTTCGGTCCGTCCGCAGTTTTGCCGAGCGCTCCAACAACATCGTCCATTGGACGGAAATGCCGCGCGGCGGGCACTTCGCGGCCCAAGACGCGCCCGATCTTCTGCTCGAAGATATCCGCAAGTTCTTCAATGGCCTCGCTGTTCGGTAGCGTCCTGGCCAGCGACAAAGTTCTGGATCTCGGCTGCGATGGTGTCAGCGACCTTCGTCATCGGGCCGAGATGCGGTGATCGCAGCATCAGGACGTCGAGGTTCAGGCTGCCACCAATGGCATCGATCTCAACAATACCGTCATGGCGGTGTCGTTCAATGAACCGCTTTGGCATCAATCCCAAGCCAAGACCTTCGCGTACAAGCGCCATCTGCAGGCCGGCATGTTCAATCTCGGCAGCGACAACCAACGGCCGGTTTTGCTGTGCCAGTCTGGCCGCGAGGGATCGGCGGGCATCGCAGGGTTCAGGGCTCAGCACCCAGCCGGTCAGTGCCTGCCTTGCCGATGACGCCGCAGAATCGCGTGAGCCGACCACCACCAGTTCTTCCCGACCGATACGCTCGGCACCATAGAAACGGGAGCCGTCGGACAGGATGATCGCGGCCTCTAGCCTCCCCAGCCTATGCTGTTCTGCCAGTTCGCTGCTCCAACCTGAGGTGAGGCGAAGCGACAGGCGGGGAAACCGAGCGATGACCGCCGCAATATTCCCTGCCAAGCGGTCATGTGCAAGGCCGTTAACGAGCCCGAGCCGAAACACGCCTTCCGGTTCGGCAACCGTGGCAATGGCTTTCAGGTCGTTTACCGCGTCCAGAATGTCACGGCTGCGGGTAAGTACCTCATGTCCCATCGGCGTCAGCTTGGGTGGCTTCTGCCGTCGGTCGAGAAGTTGCACCCCAAGCGCCTGCTCAAGCCTCTGGATCTGGCGGCTGACCGCCGGTTGCGTTAGCGGCAGCCGCTGCGCCACTTTCTGGACTGAGCCTTCCTCGGCGAAAAGGACAAAAGTGCGCAGTTCCTCTATCATGCTTCACCTGCATAATCATCTTCCTAACTATGAATTGATTATCGTATCGGGCAAGGGCATCTTGCCGATCCCATCGAAAAGGAGATGCTTGTGATGAAAGCGATAATTCTGCAGGACACTCCCGGCCTCGACAATCTGCGGATCGTTGAACGGCCAATGCCCAAGCCGCGCCGCCAGGAGATCCTGGTTCAGGTCAAGGCGACGGCCTTGAACTATCGCGACGTCGAGATCGTCAACGGGACCTACCACACCGCATTCGATCTGCCGCTCGTGCCGCTGTCCGACGGCGTCGGAGAGGTGGTCGCCATCGGTGAGGAGGTGACGCGTTTCAAGATTGGCGACCGTGTCTGCAGCACCTTCTGGCAGCGCTGGGTTGGTGGTTCCTTCCACATGGCGCAGGCCGCATACCAGCGCGGCGGGCCGATCGACGGCATGCTTGCGGAACATGCCCTGCTCGATGAACAGGCGGCGGTACTGGCTCCCAGAAACCTTACTGATGTTGAAGCCGCCACCTTACCTTGTGCCGCCGTCACCGCCTGGCACGCGCTCGTCACCGAAGGGGCGATCAAGGCCGGCGAAACGGTGCTGGTGCAGGGAACGGGCGGGGTATCGCTCTTTGCCCTGCAGTTCGCCCGCACCAGCGGCGCAAGGGTTATCGTCACCTCCAGCAGCGATAGGAAGCTGGAACGTGCCAAGGTGCTCGGCGCACATGCAGGCATCAACTACCGGCAAGTTCCGGAATGGTCAGATGCCGTGCTTGATCTCACGGACGGCCAAGGCGTCGACCATATTATCGAGGTTGGGGGTCCGCAGAGTTTCGAGCAATCGCTGAAAGCCGCTGCCCGCCGGGGCCAGATCAATATCATTGGCTATCTCGGCGGCAAGGAAGGGGCGATCAATCCGCTTGATATCTTCAAGAGGCAGGTCCAGGTCCGTGGCATTCCGGTCGGTTCACGCGAGTCATTCGAAGCCATGAACCGGGCGATCGAGGTCAACGACCTGAAGCCGGTCATTGATCGCACCTTCCCCTGGACCGAGGCTGCCGAAGCCATGCGCTACCTCGAAAGCGGGTCGCACTTTGGAAAGATCGCACTCGTGCATGCCTAAGATCCTTTTGATGGAACAGGATCCCATAGCTCTGAGGCTGACTACTGTGCGGACTGAAGACGCTGTTGGAGAAGCCAATCCCAAAGTGCCGGATCATTTAGTGCGGCCCACTCCACGCCTGAGTGATCCACATCTTCCAGAACACTCAAACGGGCATTGCGCTTCAAGCTCACGAGGCGTTCGTAGAGCACGATCGAGTCGGACAGTGGAATGACGTCGTCCTTGGTGCCATGGAACACCCAGAAGGCAGCCTTCTCGTTTGTCCGGTTCAGGTAGTGACGGTTGCCGCCGCCGGCGATCGGAACGACAGCGGCGAAGACATCAGGAAACTGCTCGGCCATGGCCCAAGCACCAAAGCCACCGCGGCTGAACCCCACCAGGTAGACGCGAGACCGGTCGACACGGTATTTCGACATGACCTCGTCAAGTGCGGCCGCCACCTTCTCGATCGGGTAAAGCAGTTCCTCGCTTGGGTTCTGCGGCGAGAACACCAGGAACGGAAACTTCTTGCCGTCCTCGAGCAGTTTTGGAATGCCGCTCGAGCGGACTTTCTCGACATCGCTTCCACCCTGATCACCACCGTGCAGCCACACGACAAGGGGCAAGGTTTCGTTCGAAGAATCATAATTGTCCGGTGTGTACATCAGGTAGTTGAGGTTGGCAGTTATGCTGGCTGCTGAAGTGGCAGCCACCTGCTCCGCCTGCGCCATGCCAGGGCCAATAACACCCAGTGCGGCCGTTACCGCCAGTGCCATGATGTTGCGCAACATTTCTATCTCCTCCTCCAGGTCAGAACCCATAGGTAGGGGAAATGGAGCCGGTAAGCCCGAACTCAACCCTTCTTCGCCGCTGCGGCGGAAGGCAAGGGATCAGGCCGTCGTTGGGCTATGGCGTCATCAGCTTCGGAAGCGCTGCCACCAGGGCATCCACCGCCAGCCGCACCTTCAGTGGCATACGAGGCCCATGGTGCCAGACGGCATGGACGTCGTAGAGGAACCCTGGAACATCAGGCAGTACCTGGACCAGGAGACCAGTATCGAGGCGCTCTCGAACCACCCAGAAAGGTAGCCACGCCAAACCCATGCCGGCGGTTGCGGCATCGGCAATAGCGTCGAGATCATCAAGGCGTATCCGGCTTGGCGGCACGATGGTTTGCGGCGGCTGCCCTGGCCGAGGCAGGACCCACAGCGGAACCGGCCCCGACCGGCGATAAACAACTGCGTGGTGATGGATCAGGTCTCCCGCCTGTTGCGGCCGACCGTTGCGATCGAGATAGGACGGTGCCGCACAAATGACCATGCATTGGCGGGCAACGGTACGTGCCATGAGACCAGCGCGATCCTCCAGTTGTCCGGTCCTGACCGCCAGATCATATCCGTCCTCCATCAGGTCGACGATCCGATCGTTGAAGGAGAGATCAAGCTCCAGCGACGAATATTGCTCCGCCAGCTTGAACAGCACCGGAGCCGCGCAGTGTCGCCCGAAATGGACCGGCATCGTGACGCGCAACGTACCTCGTGGCTCCGAGAGATGATCGAGAGCCAGTGCGTCCGAGGCCTCCGCTTCGGCCAGGATCACCTTGCATCGCTCGTGATAAGTCTTCCCGAAGTCGGTGAGGCTTTGGCGCCGGGTCGTCCGGTTAATGAGCCGGACGCCGAGGCGCTTTTCCAAGAACTGGATTCGCGTGGTCTTCGATCCCGTTGGCGGACGGATCTTCGAGCCACTGACGGCCTCCATGTCCAAAGGCGGCGTGCTGGTCGAGTACGGCGGCTTAAGCAAGCAACCCACGCCATTCCCGATCGGCCACGTGCTGAGCAAAAGCCTCACGCTGCGGGGTTATCTGGTCCACGACGTTCTTGGTGATGCCACGCGGCTTGCGGCGGCAAAAAGCTTCATCCTCCATGGACTCGAGACAGGCGCTCTCAAGCCCATCATCGCAAAGACCTTCAGGTTTGAGGAGATCGTCCAAGCACATCGATACTTGGAAGCGAACGAACAACTTGGGAAGATTGTCGTCACTGTTTGATTGTCCAAGCCTGGACGCTTTAACGGTAACCGTCATGCTTGAAGAAGTGCTAATATGGCCTCCTGCCATGGAGGAGGTCATGTTCATCAAGACGATCAGCCCCGAGGAGGCCACGGGTGAAATCGCAGCGCTTTATGAGGCGGAGAAGAAGTCACTCGGCCGTGTGATGCAGGCGACGCAGTGCTGGTCAGCGCGTCCTGATGTTATCGTTCCAGTGGAGAAGTTGCTGAACCAGCTGAGAGACGGCTTCTCGCTCGGCTTGGTCAACTTCCGCCTGATCACTTTCGTTGCCGCACGTTCTGTCCCGTCGGCCTACTGCTCGCATGTTTATTTCCGCAGCCTTGCTCAACTGCTCGGCAGGGAACAGGCTCTGGCGGTGATGAAGGACTACAAGACAGCGGGATTAAGCGAGCAACAGGTCGAGATGCTTGCTTACGCAAAGCAGATCAGTCGTGACGCGTCGCAGATCACGCGCGATCACATACAGCGGCTTCGTGATGTGGGGCTAAGTGATGTCAACATTGCAGACGTTGCGCTGGCCGCTTCGTATCGAAATTTCATGAGCCGGTATTTCGACGCCGTGGGTGCTACCGTGGAGCCGGAATTTCTGGACGAAGATCCGGCCGTCAGGACGGAACTCGCTGCCGGCAAGAGATAGGGACCGCCCTTGCTTTCTGCGGCGTACGGAGGAGACGGCGTTGCCGTCCCCTCCGCCCCTCCCCCAGGGCCGCCGCCTCTAGATCGCCAGATACTCGTTGCGCAGTTGGGCGTTATCGAGCACCTCCTGCGCCGTCCCGGTAAAGGCGACTTCGCCCGTATCAAGGATCACGGCGCGATCCGCGAGCTTCAGGGCGGCAACTGCGTTCTGCTCGACGATGATCGAGGTGATCCCGAGCGCCTTGATCTCTTGCAGGATCCTCTCGATCTCGTGTACGATGACTGGCGCCAGGCCTTCGAACGGCTCATCGAGCAGCAAAAGCTTCAGGTCACGGGCAAGCGCGCGGGCAATTGCCAGCATCTGCTGCTCGCCACCCGAAAGCGTCGTTCCTTCCTGCCGCCGTCGCTCCGCAAGCCGCGGGAAATGCTGGTAGATGCGATCGATCTCCCAGCCTCGGCCAGGTGCCACCTGGGCAAGCGTCAGGTTCTCCTCGACCATCAGGCCCTGGATGATGCGCCGGTCTTCCGGCACGAGCTGGATCCCCGCACGGGCCGCCTGGAAGGACTTCATGCTGTGGATCGGCTGGCCGTCGAGCCAGATTTCGCCACGATGCAGTTCCGGATCATCGAGCCTTGCAATGGCGCGAAGCGTTGATGTCTTGCCGGCGCCGTTGCGGCCGAGCAGGGCGAGGATTTCGCCGTGCCTGATGTCGAAGGTTACGCCCTGGACGATATAGCTTTCGCCGTAATAGGCGTGGATATCCCTCACCGAAAAGAATGGCTGGTCCGAGACGCGAGCGACCGGCTTTGTGTCGAGTGCAACGGCGTTCATCAGTGTGCTCCTCCGAGATAAGCTTCCTGGACGCGCTGGTCGCCGCGTACTTCGTCCGGTGCGCCTTCCGCAATGATGCGGCCCCCCGCCAGCACCGTGATCTTGTCAGCGAGTGAGAACACGACATGCATGTCATGCTCGATGATGACCTTCGTCATGCCTCGGCTCTTGATCTTCTTCAGAAGCTCGATGGTGGTGTTGGTGTCGTGGCGGCTCATGCCCGCCGTCGGTTCATCGAGCAGCAGAAGCCGTGGCTTCTGAATCAGGCACATAGCGAGTTCCAGCCGGCGTTTGTCGCCACGGGAGAGGGCGCCGGCATGCGTTTCCCGACGATCGATAAGGCCGACGTCTTCGAGCATGTGCTCGGCCTCTTCCCGTATCGCCCGCTCGTTTTCGACCGCGCGGAACATGTTGATCTTGAACGCTCCGTCTCTTTTGGCGAAGGCAGGCGTCATGACATTCTGGATAACCGAGAGGTCGGCAAAAATCTCCGGCGTCTGGAACACGCGGGCGACACCAAGCTGGTTGATCTCGTGGGGTTTCCTGCCCGTCAGCACATTTCCGTCGAAGACGACGGCACCGCTGGAGGGTGCCAGGCGTCCGATGATGACGTTGAGCAGGGTCGACTTGCCGGCACCATTGGGGCCGATGATGGCATGCGTCTCGCCCTCCTTCACCTGGAGGTCGATGTCGGACAGGGCATGGAGCCCGCCGAAATGCTTGTTAACGTCGGCGACGTGAAGAACGACGTTCTTGTTGGTCTGCATAGGTTTGTTCCCTTATCCCACCGCTGCTGTCGCGCCGACGCGAGCACTGCTCTTGGATCCCTTGCGCATGTGCCCGAAGCGGGCGCCGATGCGCCGCACACCTTCCATGATGCCGCCGGGCAGGAAGACGACGATGAGCACGAAAAGCAGGCCGAGCGACAGGTGCCAGCCTTCGCCGACAAACTTGCCGCTCACGGCGACCACGACCTCGCGCAGCCCATCGGGCAGGAAGCTGTAGAAGTTGTTGAGCACGTTATCATTGAACGACGAGAAGATGTTCTCGAAGTACTTGATCAGCCAAGCGCCAATCACGGGGCCAACCAGCGTGCCGACACCACCGAGGATGGTCATCAACACCACTTCGCCCGATGCCGTCCACTGCATGCGCTCAGCGCCGGCCAGCGGGTCGGTGACGACGAGTAGCGAACCTGCAAGGCCGGCGAGCATGCCGGAGATGACGAAGGCCGTCAGTGTGTAGGGCCGCGTGTTGAAGCCGGTATAGTTCATCCGGTTCTGATTCGACTTGATGCCCTTCAGCATCATGCCGAACGGCGAATTGCTGATGCGCATCGAGAGGAAGAAGGTAGTCAGCAGGAAGAGGGCGGTGAAATAAAAGCCGTTCCAGCCCGAAAGCGACATGCCGAAGAGGCTCGGCACCGGCGCACCGGATGCACTCGTGAAGAGCCCATCGATGACCCGCGGGTCGCTGAGCGTCATGCGCAGACCAGTCTCGCCGTTGGTGATCGGTGTCAGCACCGAATAGGCGAGGTTGTAGCTCATCTGCGCAAAGGCAAGCGTCAGGATCGAGAAGTAGATGCCCGACCGGCGCAGCGATACGTAGCCGACCGCGACAGCAAAAAGCCCTGACATCACGACTGCAAAGAGAATGGCGGGAATGGCATTGAGGCTGAGAAGCTTGAATGACCACATTGCCGCGTAGGAGCCGACGCCGAAGAAAGCGGCGTGGCCAAACGACAGGTAACCTGTCAGTCCGAACAGGATGTTGAAGCCAACGGCGAAGATCCCGAAGATCATGAACCGCTGCAGCAGGTCCGGATAGGCCGCGCCGAATGGCGTGGCGAGGATCGGTAGCAGCAAAACCACTGCGGCAAAACCGAGGAACAGCGTGAGGTCCTTGCGTGACATGAAGTTCGACATTCTAGGTCTCCATCACGCCGCGACGGCCCAGCAGTCCGCGAGGACGGACGAGCAGGATGATGACGGCTACGAGGTAGATGATGATCTGGTCGATGCCAGGGAAGATCGCCTTCACCTGGGTCATCGACGCGAAGGATTGGAGGATACCGAGAAGGAAGCCGGACGCGATCGCTCCGGGAAGCGAACCCATGCCGCCAACCACGACAACCACGAAGGAGATGACCAGGAAGTCCATGCCGATCGTGTAGTTGGGCGGAAGTAGCGGCGTGTACATCACGCCGGCCATGCCCGCCACGACCGCGGCGATGCCGAACATGATCGTGAAACGCCGATCGATATTGATGCCGAGAATCCCGACTGTCTCGCGGTCTGCCATGCCGGCACGCACGACCATGCCAAAGGTGGTGAACTGCAGGAAGGCAAACACCGCGGCGATGATGCCAGCGGAGAACAGGAAGTAGACCAGTCGCCACAGTGGATAGGTGATGACGCCGGGCGCCATGCCGAGCCAAGCCCCGATGTCGGCGGCGCCGCGCAGGTCCGTCGGCATCGGCTGCGGGATCGGGTTCGGCCCAAAGATCGCCTTGATGATTTCACCGAGCACGATCGCAAGACCGAAGGTGACGAGGATCTGTTCTGCGTGCGGGCGCTTGTAGAAATACTTGATGAGCCCGCGTTCCATGCCGATGCCGATCAACAGCATCACCGGGATCGCCAGTAGCAGTGAGAGGGGGACGGAATAGTTGACGAGGATGGCGCCGAAGTCTCCGAACCAGGCCTGCACCAGCGGCGCACGGATCTCAACGGGTGTTCCCCACGGAGACAGGTTGTTCGGATCAACCGTGACGGTTTCAAGCGTCAGCAACTGGCGAAAGGTGACGGCGCAGAAGGCGCCGATCATGAACAGCGCCCCGTGTGCAAAGTTCACCACGCCAAGCGTGCCGAAAACGAGCGTCAGTCCAAGGGCGATAAGCGCGTAGGCGCTGCCTTTATCAAGCCCGTTCAGGAACTGAAGAAACAAGACTTCAAACAATGCGGCCTCCCCGACCTGCAGTCATTCATGCGGAACCCGCCCCGCCGTCTGTTTGGCGGGGCGGGGGCACGTTCAGCTTAGCGGCACTGAGGAACCGGCTCGGCCGCGCCAAGCTCGCCGCCGAAGATCGCCGGGTCGTAGTTTGCCGTCTCGCGGTCGATTTCCTTGACGATGTTCAATACGTCGAACTGGCTTGTCGGCTTCTCGTTGCCGCGAACGACCAGCACGGACTTCATGCACTGGTGGTCTTCGGCGCGATAAAGCGTCTTGCCATTGCCCATGCCGTCGAACTCGAATCCTTCCAGCGCCTTGATGACTTCCGGCGGGTAGAAGGTTCCGGCGCGTTCGCAGGCATCCGCATAAAGAAGTGCCTGGACGTAGGCCGTGTGAGCGGCCTGCGACGGCGGCGAGCCGTAAGCCGCGCCAAACGACTTGGTGAACGCCTTCGAGCCTTCGTCGGGAAGGTTCCAGTGCCAGTTGGACGTGCCGAAGATGCCCTTGATGTTTTCGCCGGCGCCTTTCGCCATCAGTTCGGAGAACAGCGGCACCACGACCTCGAACTGCTTCCCGTTCGCCTGACGGTCGCGCATGCCGAACTGCACGGCCTGGGTCAGCGAGTTGACCATGTCGTTACCGTAGTGGTTGAGGATCAGCACGTCGGCGCCGGAGTTGAGGACCGGCGTGAGGTACTGCGAGAAGTCCGCGGCACCGAGCGGCGTGCGCACGGTCTGGACCGTCTGCCAACCGAGCGCTTCAGTTGCCGCCTTGATCGATTCTTCCTGCGTCCAGCCCCAGGTATAGTCGGCCGTCAGGTGGTATGCCCGACGCTCCTTGCCGTATTCCTCGCCGAGAACCGGCGCAATCGCGATGCCGGACTGGTAGGCGTTGAAGAAGTGGCGGAAGCCGTAGCGACGCTTGTCCTTGCCGGTCGTGTCGTTGGAGTGCGTCAGGCCGGCCATGAAGATCACGCCCAGTTCCTGGCAAAGGCTCTGCACCGCAATTGCCTCGCCGGAGGAGGAGCCGCCGGTGATCATGATCGCGCCGTCGCGCTCGATCATGCGGGTCGCGCCTGCGCGGGCCACGTCGGACTTGGTCTGGCTGTCCGAGCTGACATACTGGACCTTCTTGCCGAGAATGCCGTTGCCCTTGAGTGCCGAAGGCTTCAATACGTTCAGCAGCCCGCCGTCGCCTTCGCCGTTCAGGTGCTTGATCGCAAGCTCATAGGCTTTCTGCTCGTCTGCGCCTTCTTCGGCGTAAGCGCCGGTGAGCGGCAGGTTGAGGCCGAAGGTCACGGTACTTCCGGTCGGATTGTTGCAGAAGTCCTGCGCCCAGGCGCCGCGCGAAAATACGAGCGGTGCGACACCAGTGGCGAGAATACCAGTGAGGCCCGTCTTGATGACATTGCGGCGTGTGAAGCCGCCCTTGATTGTGCTCATTGAATTCCTCCCTTGTTCACGGAAGCCCGTCCCTCAACGAGCTTAGCGTTTTACTATCCGTCTCAAGTAATAGACACGCAATAGGTCATTGTAAGACAACGAAAATTCTGTAAATCTTTGCACATGGGGAGAATAAAAACTGTCAACGTGTTGACAGGGGAGGTTGGCATTGCGCGCACCGATAGGCTTGAGGATCAGTACGAGGCGCAAGGCTCTGTCCATCTCGCAGGCGGCCCTCGCGCGGGCCGTGGGCGTATCACCGAGCTACCTTAACCTGATCGAGGGCAACAAAAGGCAGGTGGGCGGCACCTTGCTCCAACGCATCGCCGCCGAACTCGGCATCGAGCGGGACGAACTGACCGGCGAGGCGGAGCACCGCCTCATGCACGAACTGATTGAGGCCTTCGCTGATCCCGTGCTCGCGGACAGAGGCATGCGGCCAGAAGACGCTCGCCATCTCGTCGCCACCAGCCCCGGTATCGCTGCAGTCATTGCCCAGCTCTACCGCGCCTATACCACCGCCATGTCGAGCAGTGACGCCTATGCCGATCGACTTCGCGCTGATCCGCTGCTTTCGCAACTCCTCCACCAAGTGCTTTCCGGTATCACCGCAATTCGCTCGGGTGCAGAAATTCTTGATTCGGTGCCGGACCTCAGTAGCGAAGAGCAGACACGCTTTTTAGCGTCGATCAGCCGCGAGGCGCTCGGATTGACTGCGGTTGCCCGCAACCTGATCGGTCAGTTCGACCAGACCTCCAGCCGCAGCCGTTTCGCCTCTGCCCGCCAGGAGGTGGACGACATGATCTTCGCTGCCCAGAACCATTTCCCGGAACTCGAGGGTGCCGCTGCCACGCAGCGCCGGCGAATCGACGCTGATGGACCATTTGACGAAGCAACAATGGTCCACCTGCTTTCTCGCCACCATGCGGTTACGATACAGCGCTCCGCGGAGCCGCGTGGCGGCAAAGCTTTCGGTTACGAGCCTTCGAGTCGAACGCTCTGGTTCCGCAACACGGTTCCTCAGTCGACGCGTCAGTTCCAGATGGCACGCCTGATCGCGGAGTTGAATTGTGCGGACGTGCTGGACGACGTGCCAGGCATGCGCCGGCTTGCATCCCCGATGGCGCGGCAAGGCGCTCGGCGTTATCTCGCGACCTACATCGCCGGGGCGATCCTTTTTCCCTATGAGAGCTTTCTCGCTGACGCAGTGGCACTGCGCTATGACGTCGATGCGCTAAGTGAACGTTACAACGCGAGCTTCGAGCAGATCGCCCACCGTCTCGTCACGCTCCGCCGCAGCGGCGAGGCCGGACTGCCGTTTGGTTTCCTGCGCGCCGATCCGGCGGGCCGCTTGTCGAAGCACTTCCCTCTGCCAGGTCTTCTGCTTCCGACGAGCGGGCATGCCTGTCCGCTCTGGGCGATCTACTCAGCGTTCCGCACTTCGGGACAGATCGTGCGTCAGGTCGCACGATTTTCCGACGGTTCACGATTTCTGTTTGTGGCGAAGGCCGTATCGCGCGCGAGTTCAGGCTTCACCGACGTTGCGCTACCGCATTCCGTATTGTTGATCACGGACATCCTACATGCCGACGAAACAGTCTACGGCGACGGGCTGAACCTGTCGGACTCACGGCTCGACGTCCCAGTTGGTCCGACCTGCCGTCTGTGTACGCGAACCGATTGCGCCAGTCGCCAGGAAGAGCCGTGGTCGCCCGGCGGAGAGAGCATTCCTCCTACTTTAGTAGAGGTCTGACGAGTCACTGCATCATCCGTTTGTGGCTGCGCGGTTCAATGGTAAGGTGGCACCGGAGGAAGAGGGAGGATCAAAGTTGCCAACCGACATTCTCATCGCCGAGGACGAACCGAGCATCCTTGAAGCGTTGAGTTTCGTGTTGCAGCGGGCGGGGTGGACAGTGCAATCGGTGACCGACGGAGAGGCGGTCATGCAGGCTGTGCGTCGAATGCGTCCGCGTGTTCTCGTGCTCGATGTGATGATGCCGAAGAAATCCGGCTTTGAAGTGCTCAAGCAGATCCGTGCTGACGCCTCGCTGCGCGCGTTGCCGGTGCTTGTGTTGACGGCGAAGGGGCAGCAGCAGGATAAACGTGTGGCGGAGGAACTGGGGGCGGACAGGTTTATCACCAAGCCGTATTCCAACGTGGACGTGATCGATACGGTGCGCGAATTGCTTGAAGCAAACACCGCGGAGAGCAGCCCATGAACAGTCATGCTGTGCCATGATTCGTCGCAAGCTTGTTGCGGCGGCACTGTTCTTCACGCTGTTTGGTGCGATTGCGTTCATGCCACCCTTCGCGCTGCTGTTTCGCACCAATACGCGCGTTCTGGGTGTCCCGCTCGAGGCCGCTTATATCTTTGTTGTCTGGATCCTGCTGATCCTGGGTGCACGGTGGTTCAGCCGCGTGCTGCCTGACGATAACGCGACCCCTGCAGATGCGCAGCAGGATCGGTCGTCATGACGCTGACCGCCGACCTGGTCATAGCCACCTCGGTTGCCTATGTCGGCTTGCTTTTTCTCGTCGCGTTTCTCGCCGACCGGCACACGCGCCGGCGCGCCGGCGGCTTCCTGCGCTCGCCGTTCGTCTACACTCTCTCCATCTCGGTTTATTGCACGAGCTGGACCTTTTATGGTGCCGTAGGCTCGGCGGCGCGCACCGGGCTTGAATTCGTCACCATCTACCTCGGCCCTACGCTTGTTTTCATTGGTTGGTGGTTCATCCTCCGACGTCTGGTGCATATCAGCCATAGCCAACGCATCACCTCCATCGCAGACCTCCTTTCCTCTCGCTTCGGCAAGTCTGGCGTCCTTGGCGTGCTCGTCACGCTGCTCGCCGTTATCGCGATTGCTCCCTACATCGCGCTGCAACTGAAGGCAGTGACCTCATCCATTGAGGCAATTGCCGGCGCTTCCGAGTTCGGGCGTGGCAGCCTGGAGGGTTGGGACGAGGGTGGCCTCGCTTTTGGCGTCGCGGCGGGCATGGCAGCTTTCACCATTCTTTTCGGCACCCGTAACGTTGACGCGAACGAACAGCATCATGGCGTGGTCGCCGCCATTGCGCTCGAAGCGGTGGTGAAACTGACCGCTCTGATCGCCGTCGGCGTCTTCGTCATCTATGCGGGCGGCGGGCTAGAAGGCGTTTTTACCGGCGCGGCGGCGGCGGGCATCGACATCTACGACACTGATACCTTCGGCGACCGCTGGATCGCCTCTATGCTGCTCGCCGCGGCGGCCATCATCTGCCTGCCGCGCCAGTTCCAGGTGACGGTGGTGGAAAACTCGGACGAAAGCCACCTCCGCACAGCAAGCTGGGCATTCCCAGCCTACATGCTGGCGATGAGCCTCTTCATCCTGCCGATCGCACTTTACGGGCTGACGATCATGCCCGCCGGCTCCAACCCTGACATGTTCACCCTGACCCTGCCGCTAGCCGCAGGGCAGGGCGGGCTCGCACTCTTCGCCTTCATTGGCGGGTTCTCTTCCGCCACATCGATGATCATCCTGGAGTCGATCGCGCTGTCGATCATGGTGTCGAACCATATCGTAGTGCCGCTGATGTTGCGCTTTGGTGGGGAGGGACATGTCGGCAGCGACCATGGCGTACGACGCCTGCTCCTGCGGGCGCGGCGCGTTTCCATCGTGCTGATCCTGTTCCTCGGCTTCGGTTACTTTTACCTCACGCGCTCGTCAGATGCGCTGGCGCCGATTGGTCTCATCTCGTTCACAGGTGTGGCGCAGTTCCTGCCAGCGATCCTCGCCGCGCTCTTTTGGCGCGACGCATCTGCCAAGGCCGCAATTGCGGCCATATCAACCGGCTTCCTTGTCTGGCTGTGGGCGAGCTTCCTGCCATCCTTCGCCACCTCGTCACCAAGCGTGGCTGCAATCATGACGGAAGGCCCCTATGGCATTTCCTGGCTTCGGCCGCAGGCCTTGTTCGGGCTGGATATGCTGGACCCGCTTGCCCACGGTGTTTTCTGGAGCCTCTTTGCCAACACCACGGTCTTGATCCTGGGCTCGCTTGTCACGCGCCAGTCCGCACTGGAGCACGTGCAGGCCGCGTTGTTCATCGATATGTCGGGACGCAGCCCATCCGAACCTGGTTCGCTCCACGGCTCCGCCACGACCGACGACCTGCTTCTGGTCGCACGCCGCGTGCTCGGCCAGCAGCGAGCCTTTGATCTGTTCTCGGAGGAAGCGAGGCAGACCGGCACGGCCTGGACAAGCCTTGAACCGACACCGGCCTTCATCAACCGCTTGGAGCGAGAACTTGCCGGCTCAATCGGTGCGGCCTCTGCGCATATCATGCTGTCGAAAGTCGTCTCAGGTGGCGAGGTCTCGCTTGAGGAAGTCATGCGCATGGCGGACGAGACCCAGCAAGTCATCGAACACTCGCAAGCTTTGGAACGCACCTCGGCTCAGTTGCGCGCTACAGCTGAAAAATTGGAGGCCGCAAACCTTCAGTTACGGGAAGTGGACCGGCAGAAGGACGAGTTCCTCAGCCAGGTAAGCCACGAGGTCCGCACCCCGATGACGGCAATCCGCGCCTTCTCGGAGATCCTGTTGTCGGAACGCGATCTTGATGAGTCCTCGGTCCGCAGCTTCGTGGACACGATCCACAAGGAAAGCTTGCGATTGACGTCCCTCCTGGACGAGATCCTTGATGTGTCCGCGCTCGAAAAAGGCGATCGGGTTTGGGAGGCAAATCTCTTTGATCCCGAGCGATCATTGGATCAGGCGCTGCGAGTTTGCAACGCGCTTGCCTTGCACAATGGCACCACGCTCCAAGTCACCCAACGCGTGGACTCGGCTCATGTGTCCGGCGATGCGGACCGTCTCAGCCAAGTGTTGATTAACTTGATCTCGAACGCCATCAAATACAACAACGCTCCGTCGCCGACGGTATGGATCAGGTCCTTTATCGACGGCCCACACTACTGTGTGGAGATCTCGGACAATGGCGCTGGTATTCCGGAAGCGGAGCAGCCGCGCATCTTCGACAAGTTCTATCGCGGACAACGGGGTCGGGCGACCGCCTATGCCGGAGCGGGACTCGGGTTGCCGATCAGTCGGGAAATTCTCGCCCGCATGCGAGGCACGCTTGAACTCGTGCCCAGTGCCGCAGAGGGAGCCTGTTTCTGCATGAGGCTTCCTTTGGAGATGCATGCGAGAGCCACAGGCTGAGAAACTGAGCCACTTGTGTTTGGGAACATTCGATCTATCATCGTCTCGTTAAAAGGAGGGGCACAGACATGTACAGGTTCGAGATCTACAAGGACAAGGCTGGCGAATTCCGTTTCCGGTTCAGGGCATCCAACGGTCAGACATTGTTCGCATCCGAAGGATATTCGGCCAAGGCTTCCGCTGTTGCCGCGATCGAATCGATCAAGAAGAACGCACCGGGCGCAACCACGGACGACCAGACGACGGCGATGGCCTGAAGCCTGAAGTCGTTGTTGACTGAAAGGTCTATGTTGATCGTGGCCGCCCGCTCCATGTGAGCGGCCACGCGGCAAGTGACTTCACTTAGGTCACCGACACGACCTTCACCGCACCTCGCCGGTCCAGCACCTCAACCGTCACCTGGTGACCTGCGCGATGCAGGGCCACATCGGCTGCGCCGCTACCGACAGTGAGGTTGCGGATAACGACCTCGTCCAAGAAGGCGGGCAAGACTGGTCGTTCGAAAATGACCTGCGTGTTCTGCGGATCGAAGCTCAACCCGAGACTCGATTGGAGCAGGGAGAGGGGTGCAGCTGCCGCCCACGCCTGAGGTGCGCAAGCGACGGGATAGAAGGTTGGGCCCTGTGCCCGTTGGCGCCTAAAGCCGCAGAACAGTTCCGGCAGGCGTCGCAGATCAATGTAAGTCGAGGCTGCAAACAGTCCTTCGAACACTTTTGAGGCTTCTTTCCGGAAGCCATAACGGCCAAGACCCGACGCAATGAGCGAGTTGTCGTGCGGCCAGACTGACCCGTTGTGGTAGCTCATCGGGTTGTACCGTGCTTCGGTGGATGGAACGGTTCGAATACCCCAGCCGCAGAAGGACGATGGTTCCATCAGCGTCTTCACGACCGCTTCCGCCCGTTCCGGATAAGCTACTCCTGTGAGGAGCGCGTGGCCGGCGTTCGATGCCCTGACACGGCACGCCCGCTTGTCGCCATCGAGGGCGAGGACGAACGTGCCCAGAGAATCATCGAAGAAGGCTGCATCGAACGCGCTTTGAAGGGCTGCCGCCCTGGCCGAGTATTGCGATGCTTGCTCCCGACGGCCCAGTCGACGGCAGATCAACGCTGCGGCACTGAAGGCACCATAGGTGTAGGCCTGTACCTCAGCAAGCGCGATCGGACCCTTGGCGAGGGTACCGTCGGCGTGGAAGACGGAGTCGTAGCTGTCCTTCCAGCCTTGGTTGACCAGACCATCTTCTGTCATCCGCCCGTATTCCACGAAGCCGTCTCCGTCGCGGTCGCCATAGTCCTCCAGCCAGGCGAGGGCGGCTTCGATGTTCGGCCAAAGTCCTCGAAGCGTCTCCAGGTCGCCTGTGCGTTCAAGGTAGGCGCCTGCAAGCATCACGAAGAGAGGCGTCGAGTCGACGCTGCCGTAGTAGCGACGGAAGGGAACCTCACCCAGCTCTGCCATCTCGCCATAACGCACCTCGTGGAGGATCTTGCCCGGTTCGGCATCCGCCGCAGGGTCAACGTCTTTTGCCTGGTTGGCTGCGAGGTGGCGGAGCACGCCTTTTGCAATCGCCGGATCGAGCCACAACGTCTGGAGCGCCGTGATGATGGCATCTCGGCCGAAGACCGTGCTGAACCAGGGGATGCCGGCGTATGGATACGGCCCTTCCGGCGTATCCGTCATCAGCATGTAGATGTCAGATACGCTTCTGCGCAGCGCTTCGTTAAAGATGTCGTTCGATGTCTGAACGGCTGCCGCCCTTGAGGAGGCTTGGCGAAGAGCGCGTCGCGCATCCCGGAAGCCCTTGAAAAAAGCCACTGTCGGCGAAGCTTCCGCCCCCGAGTTGCAGGCGATCTCGATGAAGATCGAGCGGGACTGCCCGGGTTGCAACTGGATGCGGTAGGTTATCTGCTCGGCGGTAATCCGCTTTGGTGCGGGCTCGAACCGAAGCGTCGTGCTTCGCCGGCAGCCGTCAAGGCCGGTGTAGGAAAGCTCCAAGCCGTCTTGCTTGGAAACCGCGGCGCCTTGAGTTCCGCGCTTCCGGCGCTCTGTTCCTCGCACCTCGAACAGATCCGCGAAATCGGCGCTGATGGCAAAATCGATCGAAATCTCGTGCGGCTGATCGTCGAAGTTCTTCACCAGCAGACGCTCGAGGCATCGCCCTTGCCAGAGGAAACGCGTCCGCCGGAGATGAAGGAGATCGTGTTCGAGCACCAACTTGCCGCTGGCATCATACAAGTCGGGGTTTGTCAGGTCGCAGGTCAGCGTTGCGTTGTCGTCCCTCAGAGTGGAACTGAGAAGCATCGGTCGCACGCCACCGATGGTCATGTAAAAATGCGAGAGATAGCGGGTGTCGCGGTGGAAGATTCCCTCCGGGCTCCCCGGACCCGATATCACGTCGCCATTGTGGTCAAACACGGCGAATGTATCGCCGTGTTTGAGGGTGCGAGGTCGTCGTTCCTGCAAGGATGCCGAGGCAGGAATAAAAAGCTGCCCGACCGAGCTCAGCTGGAGCCCGGGGAGATTGGGAGCTTGAGGCTGAATGTCTGCAGCGTCCATGAAACCATCTCCTTGCTCAGGCGACCCCCTGCAGGTCGAGGTTGTCATTGTTCGCGGTTTGGTGTGTCGAGCCGGAGCCAGAAATCAGGTGCTGGTAGATCGAGAGATAATCATCGGCCATGCGCTCGACCGTGAAGCGTCGCTCGAAGGTCTCCCGAACATTCTGCCTCGGAAGCTCATCGAGGCGTTTGAGAGCTGACACGGCGGATGAGATGTCTCCAACGATCATGCCGGAGACGCCGTGGTCGATGATTTCCGGGACTGAGCCATTTCGGAAGGCGATGACAGGTGTGCCGCAGGCCATGGCCTCGATCATGACCAAGCCGAATGGTTCGGGCCAATCGATCGGGAAGAGCAGGGCGCGCGCATTTCCCAGGAAGCTCGCCTTCTGCTGCTCGCTGATCTCGCCGACGAACTCGACATTGGGGCTTTCGCGCACCATCGGTTCGATGACGGTCTCCCAATATTCCCGGTCGGCGTTATCGATCTTGGCTGCAATTTTCAGCTTCACGCCGGCGCGCCCGGCAATCTCGATCGCCCGATCAGGTCGTTTCTCCGGCGAGATCCTGCCAAGGAAGGCAACGTAGTCTTCCTCGGGCTTCGCCGTGAACGGCAGGACGTTGCGTGGCAGCCCGTGGTAGACGGTGCCCGCCCAGTTCACCGGTGGCATCGGCCTGCGCTGGTCGTCAGAAATCGAGACTAGCGGTTGGTTTGGAAAGAACCTGTAGAACGGTTGCAGATCGGGGAGATCAAGCCGCCCGTGCAGCGTCGTCAGCGCAGGCACATTAAGTTGAGCCAGCATCGGGTAATGCAGGAGGTCGATGTGGAAGTGCAAGACATCGAAATCGGACGCCCGTCTGCGGATCTCCTCCAGAAGGATCATGTGATGGGGAAGCGGATCCTTCACCGCCGGATCGAGCCTGAGTGCCGTGGGACAGGCGGAAACAAGCTTTGCGTCGGTGATCGAGTCACCACTGGCGAAAAGCGTTACTTCATGGCCCTGCCGAACGAGTTCCTCCGTCAGGTAAGACACGATCCGCTCCGTTCCCCCGTAGAGTTTGGGCGGAACGCGTTCAGCGAGTGGAGCGATCTGGGCGATCTTCATGATGAACAACCTCCTTCACCGAAAAAGGTAGACCTGCAGCTATCCTCCGCACCGGCTCTGTTTCGAGCACAGGTCGCTGTTGAACGCCCACCGGTTGACAGGGTGGTGAAGAGGAAGACGCACAAAGAAGTCGCGCCAAGGAGACAAAGACATTTTCGCCTTCACCTGTTCAGCAGGACCAAGTTGCCATGAAGCTTGCCGGATGCGGAAGCGGCCTTGATCTAGGAAAGCGGAAACGCGGGATCAAGATGTTGATGCTTACATCGCATGGCAGAGACGTCATCCGCGACGAACGCGCAAGGCAGGTGGCCTCGAAACAATATTGCCTTGATGTCGACAAGCAAGTTATGGGGAGACCCGTTCCAAACGCAGTGCCGCCGTCATGCTGAGCGATCTCAATCTGAACCTCCTGCGCTCGTTCTACATCATCGCCGAAGAGCGAAGTCTCACGCGCGCGGCATCACGGCTTAACATGACGCAGCCCTCCGTAAGTCAGGCGCTGCAGAGGCTGGAGGAGCAGCTCGGTTGCCAACTCGTCTTTCGCGACAGCCGGAGGTTTGAACTCACGGTTCCTGGCCAGAAGATCTACGAGGAATGCGCCGAGATCTTCCGGTCGGTCGAGCGGATCGGGGTGCTGACGAAGGATGCACCCACGGAGGAATCTGGCGAGATCAAGCTCCAGATCATCAGCAATCTGGAGTCTCCGCTGATCAACGAGGCGCTGAGGGTTTATCACCAGCGTCATCCGTCTGTCCGGTGGATGATCGAAGTCCAGAACAGCCAGGAAACGGTGCGGCGCATACTGGCAGAAAAGAGCGGTATCGGCATTTGCCTCTTGCCCCGTCCGGTCTTCAATCTGGACTGCAAGCTGCTCTTCCGGGAGGAGTTCAGCGTCTTCTGCGGTGCCGAGCACCCATTTTACGGACGGGCACAGGTTGAGAAACGCGAGCTGCGCCAGGAATCGTTCATCTCCTTCACCTGTGCGGGCGAGGGCTTGGGGCTGGAACCCATGGCCGTTCTCAGCGAAAGCATCGGCCTTGGAGAACGGATCAGCGGCCGAAGCGCTAACCTGGAAGAGGTGCGGCGCATGATCATCGCCGGCCTCGGCATCGGGATACTCCCGCCGACGGCCGTGCGAACCTATGTCGACAACGGTCAGCTATGGCCGCTGGAGATCTTGGACTTCCCACTTGGGGCTGATGTCTTCTTGGTCTCGTATCCAGGTTGTGCGTTCACCAGTGCGGAGCGGCGGTTCCTGGAACTCCTCGACGAGTTGAAGTCGCTCTACCCCGACATGGCCTGACACGACGCGTCAGGTTTCTGCTGCCGCTGGGCTTCTCGAAGGAGGCCGCTGGTGGCCTCCTTCGAGAAAATTACATCAACGCGTTTATCGGTCCGCCCGAGCGACAACCGAGTGCAGCAGCACGTTCAGACCAGGGGCTAAATCACTAGGGTCACACGACTCTTCGTTGTTGTGGGTGATGCCGCCCTTGCAGGGCGTGAAGATCATCGCGGTCGGGCAATGACGAGCGAGGAAATAAGCGTCGTGCCCGGCCTGTGACTGGATGTCCCGCCAGTTGTAGTTCATCCGCTTGGCTTCCGCGCGGATTTGGCCGACCATCTCGCCGTCGAAGATATCGCCACCCCAGAACCACTCGTCCTCGATCTCCGCCTCGCATCCGGCACGGGCAGCGCTTTCGAAAACGGCGCGGCGCATCTTTTCCGCCATGACGCGGGCGGTTGCAGGGTCGGGATGACGCACGTCGCAGATCGCCTGCGCTGTGTCGGAGAGAATGCCTGGCTTGTTCGGCCATGCCGCTAGCCGTGCGCCGGTCGCTTTCCCGTCGCCAACCGCGAAATCCCAGCCGATGTCATCGACGGCCGTCAGCCACCGTGCCCCGGCAATCAGAGCATTATGGCGAAGATCCATCGGAGTTGGACCAGTATGCGCAGTCCTGCCATTGAACCGCACGCGCATGCCATAGCTGGGATAGCCGCCGGTCACGACACCAACGTCGCGTTTTTCAAGGTCAAGGATTGGGCCCTGTTCGATGTGAAGCTCGAAATAGGCGTCGATGTCGCCTGCCTTGCACGGCTTGTGACCGTCGTAGCCGATCCGATGCAGTTCTTCGCCGAAGCGGGCACCGTCATCGGACACCAACTGCTTGACCCAATCCACCTCGTAGGCGCCGACGAAACAGCCAGAGGCGACCATTGGGGGCGAGAAGCGTGCGCCTTCCTCGTTGGTCCAGTCGACGATGACGATCGGCCGCTTGGTGACGTGGCCACAATCATTGAGGCTGCGGACCACTTCCAGGCTGGCCAGGACGCCGGCAATGCCGTCAAAGCGGCCGCCGTTGATCTGCGTGTCGAGATGGCTGCCGATCATGACCGGTGCAAGCGTCGGATCGGTGCCCTCGCGGCGCCCGAAGATGTTACCAAGCTCGTCGATCTCGACGGTAAGTCCAGCTTCCCGGCACCAGTTGACAAAGAGGTCCCGCATCCGCCGGTCGTCATCAGTCAGGGTCAGCCGCGACAAGCCTCCCGTGCGGCCCTTGCCGATCTCGGCCGAGCTTTCGATGGTTGACCAATAGCGATCGATGTTGGCGCGTTGGTCGGCAGAAAAAGTCATGGTCATTCTCTCATTGGAAGGTGAGCCCGCATCAGGAGCCGAAAGACATCAGCGTCATCAGGCCCGGGAAGAGCACCAGAGCGAGCAATACAAGCGTCATCACGCCAAGGAAGGGCAGGAGGTAGCGGAACGAGGCTGACATCGGGATGCCACCGGTGCGGCACGCGGCCATGAGGTCGATGCCAAGCGGTGGCGTATTTGCACCGATCGCGAGGTTGATGGTCAGCAGGACCCCGAAATAGACGGGGTCTATCTCAAAGGCGCGCAGCACTGGCAGGAAGACCGGGGCAAGGATCAGGATGATCGCGATCGACTCCATGAACGTGCCGAGGATGAGCACTGCGACCATCATCATGATCAGTGCCAGGGTGGCGCTTTCCGTCGTTCCGGTGATCGCGTTGACCACCATCTGCGGGACCTGCTCGACCGTCAGGATCCAGCCGAAGACGGATGCCGCAGCGATGACCATCAAAATACCCCCGGTCATTTCGGTGGTGTCACGGAGCAGGCTGAAGACCTTGGAAAGGCTCAACTGGCGATACACGAAGGCGCCGATGAGGAGCGCATAGGCGACACCGACGCCGGCTGCTTCTGTTGGGGTGAAGATGCCGAAGCGAATGCCGCCGACGATGATGACGGGCGCAAGAAGCGCGAGAATTGATTCCCGCAGCGCCGTACCCAGCCGTGCCCAGGAGAAGGCTTCGCCGCCCTTCCAGCCGTTCTTGCGGGAGATCCACCAGGCCACGACCATCAGGCCAAGACCCAAAAGAATGCCCGGGCCGATCGAGTTGACGAAGAGCTTGCCGATCGAGGTGCCGGTGGCTGTTCCGTAGACGATGAGGACAATAGAGGGCGGGATTACTGTGCCAAGCGAACCGGCGCAACCGAGTGCAGCCGCGGAGAAGCCGGGATGATATCCGCGCTCGCGCATGGCCGGCAGCATCATCGTGCCGATGGCGATGACGTCAGCCACACCAGACCCGGAGAGCGAACCGAACATCATGCAGGCCGCGATCATGACGATCGCAAGTCCGCCGGTACGCCGCCCGACGACAGCGGCACAGAGATTGACAATGCGTGGTGCGAGCCCGCCATGCACCATCAATACGCCCGCGAGCAGGAAGAGTGGGATTGCCAACAGCGTGAAGCTGTCAATGCCGGCAACCATCCTTTGGGCCACAACGATGACCGGGATGGTATCGGCGACAAGCAGATAGGCGATCGAGGAGAGCGCAAGCGCGATCATGATCGGTGCGTCGATCAGGATCAGCAGGACAAAGACGCTCAGGAGTACGATGAGGGCGATGCTCATTTGCGCCATTCCACAAGGAGGATTGCAATAAGGGACAAGGCGGCGCTGACCGGCAGTGCCAGGTAGGTAAGCCCGACCGGCCAACTCAACGCGGTCGTCTCATGGCTCCACGTGAGGACTGTGAGTTTCCAGCCCGTCCAGAGGAGAACGATAAGAAAGAGGGCGGAGCACACGGCGGCGAGCATCGCGAGCGCGGTGCGGAACCTGCCGGGTTTCACAAGCAGGTCCGTCAGCCCGGCCGACAGATGCGTGCGGCGGATGAAAGCGGAAATTCCACCGATGAAGGTAACCCAAACCAGAAGCAGACGAGGAACTTCCTCCGACCAGCGCGGTGTGAAGGAAAACGCATAACGGCACACGACGACGTAGACGATCAACGCGGTGAAACAGGCAACGCCGAGGGCGCCGACCGATGTTACAGCGACATCAATTGTTCGGGCGATGCGTGAAGAACGCGTCGAGGCATCTTGCATTGGAGGCTCCGGAACCGGGAATGGCTGCAATCGGGGTTGGCGGCGCGTATAGTTGCCCACCCGGGTTCGCCGGGCGGGCCGCTTTTCTTTACTTACGATAGGTATCCATGGTGGCGAGCAGATCCGCGCCGAAGGTTTCCTTCTGGCTTTCCCAAATCGGCTCGAGCGCCTTGACGAAGGCGGCCTTGTTAACTTCGTTGACCTGCATACCCTTGGCCTTCAGCTTCTCGAGGAGTTCGAGTTCGCTTTCAGCCACCATGTTGCGCTGCTCGTTGCCCCAACGGACGGCAGCTTCCTTCACGATTGCCTGGTCTTCCGGCGAAACCTGGGTCCATGCGATGGTCGATACAGTCAGGCAGGCTGCGCCCCAGATGTGGCCCGTCATCGAGAGGTACTTCTGAACTTCATAGAAGGACGAGGATTCGATGATCGACAGCGGGTTTTCCTGAGCGTCGAACACACCCTGCTGAAGGGCAGAATAGAGTTCACCGAAGGCGAGTGGTGCTGGCTGGGCGCCGAGCGCCTCGAAGGTCGCGAGCCGTACCTTGTCTGGCGTGACCCGGATCTTCAGACCCTTCAGATCTTCCGGCTTTTCGACCGGACGCACGTTGTTGGTGATGTTGCGGAAGCCGTTTTCCCACCAGGCCAGAACCTCGATGCCCTTTGGCTTCAAGAGGCCGGCGAGCTGTTCACCGAGCTTGCCGTCAAGCGCGGCAAAGGCCTGCTCGCGGCTCGTCCAGGCGTATGGCATTTCGATGATCCCGAGCTTCGGCTCGACGAACTGGAAGGAACCGCTGCCGATCACGCCGGCATCCATCGTGCCGATCTGCATGCCCTCGATGACTTCCTTTTCCGTGCCCAGCTGACCGGACGGGTAAATTTCGATCTTGACGCGTCCGCCTGTCTTCTCGGCCACTTCCTTGGCGAAGGACGTTGCTGCCTTGTGCCAGCTATGGGAATCTGCAAGCACGTGACCGAGGCGGATGGTCGTATCCGCAAGAACGCTTGTTGCAGAAGAAAGGCCGATCATGCCGGCCAGGAGGCCGGCGGCGATACGGCGGGAAAATGCTGGTACGCTCATTTTGGTGTCACCCTCTTTTGTTGCACGAATTATTGGCAGCCATAAATCACTGCCGGTAGCTCCGCATCAAATAGCTGCTGCGAATAGCTGCTATAGGGACGGCCTATAGACCCTCAACTTTATCCCTCTGCGACCGTTGCGATGCATTCGATTTCGATGTCGAAGAGCGCCCAGGGCTTCACTGCGACGCAACTGCGAGCCGGAAAACCGGTCGTGAAGAACTCGCGGTAGACCTTGTTCATATCCGCCGCCAATGCGTTGTCGGTCAGAAACACCAGCGACTTGAAGACGTCGTCAAGCGACGAGCCAGCATGGTTCAGCGTGAAGGACAGTGCCTCAAGGCAGGCACGCGTTTGAGCCGTGATGTCACCCTTCACGATCTCTCCGGTCGTCAGATCGATCGGCGGCATGCCGCAGGTGTAAAGCGTATCGCCGATACGGGTGAGGGCAGATGTGGGAGCGCCAAGCCGGCGGATCGCTTCCGAAACGACGGGAACTTCGATGATCTGATGCTTCATCAGTTGAACCTTTCTTCCAAAGCCTCGCACCTACACCCAGCAGCACTGCCTTTCCAAGCCATTCGACGGGCAAAGGACATCAACGCGTCATTTGCCCGGCATATGCATTCAGTCAGTGGCTCAAGACAGTCAGTGTACATTGACGGCGATCGAAACGCTCTGCCTGATTCTACCCCATAGCCGCGGCGCTTTTGTTGCTGCTAATCCTTGACCGATGTCGGACCCATCGGCTATCTCCCCCGGCCATGGGTAAAACAACGAACCGATCAGGGCTTACGCGTCTGAAACCGCATTCGTAACCGGCCGCAGGATTCCTGTTGCCGGTCCGCCATCGAGCGCCTTTCTGGCCATGCGCCAGAGCTTGCCAATCCAAGAACAACTGACTTTCAAGTCGTATTCCGCAGACAGGGGTTTCCCGTGCAGACGCCATATTACCTGATCGACAAAACAAAGCTCCGCCGCAATCTCGAGATCGTTGCCGCACTGCGCGAGAAGTCGGGTGCAAAGGCGCTGCTGGCGCTCAAGTGTTTCGCAACATGGTCTGTCTTCGACCTGATGCGGGAGTATCTCGATGGAACGACCTCTTCATCCTTGAATGAAGTGCGGTTGGGGCAGACGCGCTTTGGCGGCGAGACGCATGCCTATAGCGTCGCGTATTCAGAGGGTGAGTTCGATGAAGTCGCCGGACGCGCCGACAAGGTCATCTTCAACTCGGCGTCGCAGCTCAACCGTTTCGCCGAGCGCACCGCCAAGCCGCGCGGCCTGCGTCTCAATCCCGGGGTTAGCTCGTCCTCGTTCGATCTCGCAGATCCTGCGCGACCGTTCAGCCGGCTCGGCGAAAACGAGTTGGAGAAGATCGAAAGCCACCTGCATCTGCTCGATGGCTTCATGATCCACAACAACTGCGAAAACAGCGACTTCGACAGGTTCGATGCTCTTCTGACGTCGATCGAAGAGAAGTACGGTTCGCTGTTTGCGAAGGTGAACTGGGTAAGCCTTGGCGGAGGCATCCACTTTACGGGAGAGGGATATCCGCTCGAGCGCCTGTCCGACCGTCTCAAGGCGTTTTCTGACAACCATGGCGTCCAGGTTTATCTCGAGCCGGGCGAAGCATGCGTGACCCGCAGCACGTCCCTGGAAACCTCCGTGCTCGACGTCCTGGAGAACGGAAAACGGCTGGCAATCGTTGATAGCTCGATCGAGGCGCACATGCTCGACCTGTTGATCTACCGCGAGACTGCAAAGGTTGCCGAGCCCGAGCAGGGGGAAACCTATGTGATCTGTGGCAAGTCCTGCCTGGCCGGGGACATCTTCGGCGAGTTCAAGTTCGAGAAGGAGCTGTCGGTCGGCGATCGCGTTTCGATCCAGGACGCGGGCGGCTACACGATGGTCAAGAAGAACTGGTTCAACGGCGTCGACATGCCGGCGATCGTCGTGCGCGAACTCGATGGTTCCGACTGGGTCGTCCGCGCCTTCGACTATAATGATTATGAAAGATCCTTGTCCTGAGGGTCTAAGACAGGAGTGTGCAACACAAAATGAGAAAAAATGTTCTCGTAGTTGGAGCCGGCGGCGTCGGCCGCGTCGTAGCTCACAAGTGCGCCTTGAACAGCGACATCCTTGGCGACATCCATATCGCATCACGCAGCGCCGAGAAGTGCCGTGCAATCGTGGAGTCGATCCACGAGAAGAAGCACATGCGCTCGAACGCGAAGCTGGAATGGCACCAGCTTGACGCAATGGATGTCCAGGCGACTGTTGATCTCATCCGTAAAGCGAACGCCCAGATCGTCATCAACGTGGGTTCGGCTTTCGTCAACATGTCGGTGCTGTCGGCCTGCCTTGAGACCGGTGCGGCTTACATCGATACCGCCATCCACGAAGACCCCCGAAAGATCTGCGAAACGCCCCCGTGGTACGGCAACTACGAGTGGAAGCGTGCCGAGGAATGTGCGAAGCGCGGCGTCACCGCAATCCTCGGTGCCGGGTTCGATCCCGGCGTCGTGAACGCATATGCGCGGCTGGCGAAGGACGAGCATTTCGACCAGATCAAGGATATCGACATCGTCGACATCAATGCTGGTTCGCACGGTAAGTACTTCGCGACCAACTTCGATCCGGAGATCAACTTCCGAGAATTTACGGGTGTGGTCTACTCTTGGCAGAACGGCGCCTGGCAGACCAACAAGATGTTCGAGATCGGCAAAGAGTTTGATCTGCCTGTTGTGGGCAAGAGGAAGGCTTACCTCACCGGCCACGACGAGATCCACTCGCTGTCTCGTAACTTCCCGAACGCCAACGTCCGGTTCTGGATGGGTTTCGGAGATCACTACATCACGGTCTTCAACGTGCTGAAAAACCTTGGCCTCCTCTCGGAGCAGCCGGTGAAGACGGCTGAAGGCCTTGAGGTCGTTCCGCTGAAGGTGGTCAAGGCTGTGCTGCCGGATCCGGCTTCGCTTGCTCCGGATTACACCGGAAAGACCTGCATCGGCGACTTCATCTCGGGAACGAAGGATGGGGTGGACAAGGAGATATTTGTCTACAACGTGGCGGACCACAAGGAAGCCTTCAACGAAGTCGGCGCGCAGGGTATTTCCTACACCGCCGGAGTTCCCGCTGCCGTTGCAGCCCTGCTTATCGCGCAGGGCGACTGGGACGTGCGCAAGATGGCCAATGTTGAGGAACTGTCACCTTGGCCGTTCATCAAGGGGCTTCACCAGAATGGCTTGAAGACTTTCCTGAAGGACGAGCGCGGGGAAGACCGGTTGATCTCGGAATAAGGTAGGAAAGGGCGGTCCAGTGACCGCCCTTTCTGTTTTCGCCTGATCACGGATTCGCCGACGAGGCCTCAGCCGTACACGACATGAAGAACGATTGTCTTCGGGACGGGGACATTTCGAACGGGTGGCTTGGGACGTCGGCGATAGCTGATCCTGAGGCTGCGGCTGGAGTGGGCTCTTCGTCGTGTCGTGAAAACTCTCATGCCGGAACCATACCGCCCGTTTTCGGCGCGGCAACACGAACTCCGGAATGCGGTTACGGAGTAACCTTAACCCGGGCGCATCCCAATTTCGCTTCCGCAGCCTCCGCAGCGGTGTTTGGCTTCGGGGTTCGCGACGTCCATCGCTACATTCATTTTTAGGCAAATCTAACGTTGTGAAGTCCGGTTTAGCATCGGTCGGCGCTCGTTGACATCTGGATTGGTCGATGCTTTGCTCAGATGTCAGACCAATTCGGGAGCGAGCGTGGACGCTGGGAGTGTACTGCAGCCTTTGCCGGCACTGGACCGGGCGAGACAGGTGACGCTGGCGCTTGCGCGCTACGTTGCCGATGCGAAGCTGCAGGCTGGCGACCGACTTCCGGCCGAGCGAGAGTTGATGGCATCGCTTGCCGTTGGACGCTCGACGATCCGTGAGGCGATCCGTCACTTCCAGGCGCTGGGTGTCATCGAAACCCGCAAGGGCAGCGGAACCTATCTGTTGCGGCCAGTTTCTCCTGACACGATTCACATGCCGTTGTCGCTCGATACGACGCGACTGCGCGACGTGCTCCTGCAGACGCTGGAAGTCCGGCGCGGCATCGAGTGCGAGGCCGCAATGGTCGCGGCGCGCATGCGCACTGCAGAAGATCTCACTGTCATCGAAGCCAAGCTCGACCAGATGGAAAAGGTGCATCTTGAGCAGGGGACGTCGGGGCCCGAAGACCTGGCCTTCCATCTCGCCGTCTACGACGCCACGCATAATCCGCTATTCCGCCAGATCCTCGAGCAGATGCGCGAAAGCTTTGAGCATTTCTGGGCCTCGCCTTTCGACCGGAAGGATTTCGCCAGGCGCTCCTTTCCGTTTCATCGCACCCTTTTTAACGCGATTGCCGCCCAGGATCCCGACGGGGCGCGGCGCGAAACACTGAAGATCCTCGAGGTTGTCGAGGAAGACATCAAGGAAATGTCCCAATGAATGAAATGCTGGACCCGTCGCAACTTGCCTCGCTCATCACCGCGCATGATGACGGCAATTTTGCTGATGCGGTCGTGCCACCGATTTTCCAGACCTCGCTTTTCACCTTCTCACAATATGACGAGATGCTCGCCGCCTATCGCGGCGAAAAGGTACGCCCGATCTATACGCGTGGCCTCAATCCCACGGTGCGCATGTTCGAGGAGATGCTCGCCAAGCTCGAAGGGACGGAAGATGCGCTGGGTTTCGCCAGCGGCATGTCCGCCATCTCGTCGGCGGTTCTCAGCTTTGTTGAGCCGGGCGACAGGATCGTCGCTGTCAAGCACGTCTATCCCGATGCTTTCCGCCTGTTTGGCACGATCCTCAAGCGAATGAAGGTGGAAGTGACCTATGTTGACGGTCGCGACGAGGAAGCGGTCGAAAAGGCGCTTCCGGGCGCCAAGGTCCTCTACCTGGAAAGCCCGACAAGTTGGGTCATGGAAGCGCATGACGTCGGCGCGCTGGCGGCGCTCGCAAAAAAGCATGGCGTCGTCTCTATGATCGACAACAGTTGGGCGAGCCCGTTCTTTCAGCGGCCGATCACGCTCGGCGTCGACCTCGTCATCCACTCGGCTTCGAAATACCTCAGCGGACACAGCGACGTCGTTGCCGGCGTCGTGGCAGGATCGAAGGAGATGATCGCCCGATTGAAGGCTGAGGCATACCCATATCTGGGCGGAAAGCTTTCACCCTTTGATGCCTGGCTACTGATCCGCGGGTTGCGCACGCTGCCCTTGCGGATGAGGGCCCATGAGGCGTCGGCGCTGACCATCGCGCGACGATTGCAGGAACTCGATGTGGTCGAGCAGGTCTGCCATCCGGCGCTTGCAAACCGCCTGCCGCCCGGCCTCAACGGCACGTCCGGGCTGTTTTCCTTCATCTTCAAGGAAGGCATCGATGTTCGCGCCTTTGCCGATCATCTCAAACTCTTCAAGCTCGGCGTCAGCTGGGGCGGCCACGAAAGCCTGATTGTACCAGGCGAAGTGGTGCTGCAGCAGAAGGCCCAGCCGAATTCCGCGCATACTTTCGGCATCCATGCGCGGTCCGTTCGCCTCCATGTCGGTCTCGAAGGAACAGAGGCCTTGTGGAGCGATCTCCAGGAGGCCATCGCCGTAGCCTCGTAGTGCATCAACGATAAACAATCGGGAACAGGACAATGAAGAAAACACTCATAACAGCCGCATTATTCGCCGCGATGATGGCGAGCAGCGCCATGGCGGACACGACGCTGAAGCTGGTCGAAGTCATCACCAGCCCCGAGCGTACGGAAACGCTAAAGTCGCTGGTCGGCAAGTTCGAGGCGGCCAATCCAGGCACGAAGGTGGAGATCATCTCGCTTCCCTGGAACGAAGCGTTCCAGAAGTTCGCGACGATGGTTTCGGCCGGGGATACGCCGGACGTGATGGAAATGCCGGACACCTGGCTTTCGCTCTATGGCAACAACGGCTTGCTTGAGAGCCTTGAGCCCTACCTCGAAAAGTGGGAACACACCGCAGGCTTGACGCCTCGCGCGCTTGAACTTGGCCGCGACGTCAAGAACACCGCTTATATGCTGCCCTACGGCTTCTATCTTCGCGCAATGTTCTACAACAAGAAGCTCCTGAGCGAAGCCGGTGTTTCCGAACCGCCAAAGACGATGGACGAGTTCGTCAAGGCATCGGAAGCCGTGTCCAAGCTGCCCGGCAAGTATGGTTACTGCATGCGCGGTGGACCGGGCGGTCTCAATGGCTGGATGATCTTTGCTGCCTCCATGGCCGGCGATAACAAGTACTTCACCGAAGACGGCACCTCGACCATGAACAGCGAAGGCTGGGCCAAGGGTATCGAGTGGATGGTCGATCTCTACAAGAAGGGCCTGGCGCCGAAGGACAGCGTCAACTGGGGCTTCAACGAGGTCGTTGCCGGCTTCTATTCCGGCACCTGTGCCTTCCTCGACCAGGATCCCGATGCACTGATTGCCGTAGCCGAACGCATGAAGCCGGAAGATTTCGGCGTCGCTCCGCTGCCGAAGGGCCCGACCGGCAAGTCTTATCCGACGATCGGTTATGCTGGCTGGTCGATGTTCGCCAGCAGCAAGAACAAGGATCTATCCTGGAAGCTGATCGAAACGCTGGAGAGCCCCGAAGGCAATATCGAGTGGAACAAGCGGATCGGCGCGCTGCCGGCTTACTCCGCCGCCGAGAAGGATCCGTTCTACGCCGGTGACCAGTTCAAGGGCTGGTTCCAGGAACTGGCCGACAAGGATACCGTTCCGACCGTCATGCCGACCTTCCTTGAGGAGTTCGCCTTCTTCAAGGATTCGCTTGCGATCAAGACCTCGCAGCAGGCCTTGCTGGGCGACATCTCCGCCAAGGAACTGGCTGACCAGTGGGCAGACTATCTGACCAAGGCTCAGAAGAAGAACCTTTCCAAGAAGTAGTCGATGCAGTGTCGGTGCGGGCATGCCCGCACC
>NZ_JALPRY010000084.1:0-244 GCF_023223505.1 Neorhizobium turbinariae | reverse complement strand
GCTCCCAACCGGGGTTTACCGAGCCAGCACCTCTCGATACTGCTGGTGCGCTCTTACCGCACCTTTGCACCCTTACCAAATTTAGTTAGGAGTTATGAGTGATGAGTTAAAAGTTAATAATTCCTAACTCCTAACTTCTAACTCCTAACTGTTTTGGCGGTATCTTTCTGTGGCACTATCCTCACGATCGCTCGCACTGGACGTTATCCAGCAAGTTTGGTCTTTCGGGAGTCCGGACTTTCCT
>NZ_JALPRY010000083.1:0-302 GCF_023223505.1 Neorhizobium turbinariae | reverse complement strand
CTTACCTCTAAAAAAAGATGCCTATGCCAAGCTTAAATTTACTCAATTGCCACCAGAGACAACAGATTTATTATGTATAGCAGTGTCTTCAGGCTTTCTCTGCCATTTGCCATCGCTGCCTGGTTCGTATTCATTCTTTACACTATTCCAAGCAATTTCACGCGCACCCTCTTCATTTGAACCATTACTTTGAGCAGCATTAAATGCAGCTAGAAAAATCTGCTGTGCGTGTTCGGGCAACTGTTCTCTAATTTCACCAGGTAATTCATTTATTGTTTGATCAGCCATAAACTTACTCCGAT
>NZ_JALPRY010000082.1:0-317 GCF_023223505.1 Neorhizobium turbinariae | reverse complement strand
GGGGAGCATACTCACAGCGTCGAATGGTGTACGTAAGTTATCCTGGAGCGGTGAGTAAAGCAAATGTAGGAATAAGTAACGATAAGGAGGGTTAGATTCCCTCCCGCTGTAAGACCAAGGTTTCCCGGGCAATGCCAATCAGCCCGGGGTCAGTCGGGTCCTAAGTCTAAGCCGAACGGCGATGGCGATGGCAGAGACGGTTAATATTCCGTCACTGCCGCATGGGGCGACGTGGAGACGGAGCAGTGAAACCACCGCGGGGCGACGGAAGTCCCCGTTGAAGAGTGTAGGTGTTGAGGATGGCAGGCAAATCCACC
>NZ_JALPRY010000081.1:0-331 GCF_023223505.1 Neorhizobium turbinariae | reverse complement strand
CACCACCACTACGGTTTCCACCGAAGGAACCACCTCGGTCTTCTTTAGGCTTGGCCTTATTCACTTTAAGGTCACGACCCAGCCATTCAGCACCATCAAGAGCTTCAATGGCTTTTGTTTCTTCATCTTCTGAACTCATTTCCACGAAAGCAAAGCCGCGTAAACGACCTGTTTCACGGTCAGTAGGCAGCTGAACACGTTTTACAGAACCATATTCTGCAAATACAGCACTCAGCGCATCTTGTGTAACTTCATAGGAGAGGTTACCAACGTAAATTGACATTAAATGTCTCCAAAATCATAAGTTTGTAGAGATTTAGATTTCGGAGAG
>NZ_JALPRY010000080.1:0-334 GCF_023223505.1 Neorhizobium turbinariae | reverse complement strand
GGAGAATGGGGAATATTGACACTTTATTGGGTTATGCCAAAGAGATTATTGAATCTGGTTGATGTCAGTTTTTGGCGACTACAACCCTGATTTAAGTCATGCTCGGCTTTTAATATTAGAGAGCGTTACCGCGAGGTAGAACTTCCTCAGGGAATACAAATTGTTCGTGGGGTTGATCTTGAGGAGCCATCCAAGCGCGGATACCCTCGTTAAGCAAAATGTTTTTGGTATAGAAGGTTTCAAACTCCGGGTCTTCCGCCGCCCGCAATTCTTGGGAGACGAAATCATAAGCCCGCAGGTTGAGTGCCAAACCGACGATGCCGACGGCGCTCAT
>NZ_JALPRY010000008.1:0-344014 GCF_023223505.1 Neorhizobium turbinariae | reverse complement strand
CGGTGCGGGCATGCCCGCACCGACACCACTCCTTCCCTGATGCAATGACGGCGCAGGACTGCGCCGCGAACAGGATACTGTCCGATGTCCATGACCGCCGACGCCCATGCGCGTCGCCAGGATCGCAGGCCGTGGCAAAAGCGCCTTGCCGATGCCTCGGAGCCTTATTTGTACAGCGCGCCAGCGCTGATCCTCATCATCGTTGTTATGCTGGTGCCGCTCGTCGTTGGCATCTCTTACGCATTTCGCGATATCCAACTGCTCAATCCGTTCTCCGGCGGCTTCATCGGGCTTGAACATTTCGAAACCCTGTCGAAGGACAAGGCTTTTTACACCGCGCTGAAGAACACACTGTGGTGGACCGGCGCCTCCGTCTTCCTCCAGTTCGTATTCGGACTCATCCTGGCGCTTCTGCTCGACAAGCCGTTCATGGGCCGCGGCATCGTTCAGGCATTGGTGTTTCTGCCATGGGCCGTGCCGTCCTTTCTCGGTGGTCTCAACTGGGCCTGGCTGTTTAACCCAGTGATCGGGCCGCTCCCGCACTGGCTTTACGGTATTGGCCTGATGAGCCAGCCCGGCAACATCCTTTCCGATCCGCAATATGCGATGTGGGGACCGATTATCGCCAACGTCTGGTGGGGTATCCCGTTCTTCGCGATCACGCTTCTCGCTGCGCTCCAATCCATCCCGCGCGATCTTTATGAAGCGGCCTCGATCGATGGCGCGTCGTGGTTTCAGCGCTTCTGGTCGATCACGCTGCCGTTCCTCGCGCCGACCATCGCCATCACGGTGCTTCTTCGCACGGTCTGGGTCTCCAACTTTGCCGACCTCATCGTCGTCATGACGGGTGGCGGTCCGGCCGATCGAACCCAGATCGTTGCCAGCTATATCTTCACCCAGGCCTTCAAGGCGCTCGACTTTGGTTATGCCTCGGCGATCGCGCTGGTGCTGCTCGTGCTGCTGCTGGCCTATTCGATGCTGATCATCCTGCTGCGGCAGACTTTGCTGAACAAGGGGTGAGGGTCATGAAAACATCGCTTCTTCCGACCGTCGCGCATCGCCTGGCGCTGCTTGCCTACGTCATCTTCGCGCTCTTCCCGCTGTTCTGGTTGCTGAAAGTATCGGTCACGCCGAATTCCCTGCTTTATTCCGAGGGCGTGCGCATGTGGCCCTCGCAGACAACGTGGGAACACTACGCCTTCGTGCTGCAGCACAGCGCCTTCCCGACCTTCTTCAAGAACAGCCTGATCGTTTCCGGCTCCACCGCCGTCATCGTAACGATCTGCGCTTCCTTGTCCGGTTACGCCCTTTCGCGCTTCCATTTCCGCGCCAAGTATTGGATCGTGGCGCTGATGTTGCTGACGCAGATGTTCCCGCTGGTCATGCTGGTGGCGCCGATCTTCAAGATCCTCACGCCGTTAGGGCTGACGAACAGCCTGACCGGGCTGATCGTGGTCTACACCGCATTCAACGTGCCGTTTGCAACCTTCCTGATGCAGTCCTTCTTCGACGCAATTCCGAAGGATCTGGAGGAAGCCGCGATGATCGACGGCGCCACCAAGTTCATGGCTTTCCGCGAAATCATCCTGCCTTTGACGCTTCCCGGGATAGCCGCCACGCTTGGCTTTGTCTTCACCGCGGCATGGAGCGAGCTCCTGTTTGCGCTGATGCTGATCAACGGCAACAACGCTGCCACATTCCCGGTCGGCTTGCTGACCTTCGTCTCAAAATTCTCGGTGGACTTCGGGCAGATGATGGCCGCGGGCATTCTTGCGCTCATCCCGGCTGCTCTCTTCTTCCTGCTCATCCAGCGCTACCTCGTCCAGGGCCTGACGGCCGGCGCGGTCAAAGGGTAATCACATGGCATCGATCGATATCCAGAACGTCAAGAAGGCATACGGCCATGTGCAGGTGCTGCATGACATCGACCTGAAGATCAAGGACGGCGAGTTCGTCGTTCTCGTCGGCCCTTCCGGCTGCGGCAAGTCGACGTTGTTGCGCATGATTGCAGGCTTGGAGGGCGTCACCGCCGGCGAGATGCGCATCGATGGAAAGCGGGTGAATGAACTGCACCCGAAAGACCGCGACATCGCGATGGTGTTCCAGTCCTACGCGCTCTATCCGCACATGAACGTCGCCGGGAACATGAGCTACAGCCTTAAACTGCGTAAGGCGGCCAAGGAGAAGATTACCGCGGCGGTGGCCGGCGCGGCCTCCAAGCTCGGTCTCGAAGCGCTGCTCGATCGCCGACCACGCGCATTGTCCGGTGGTCAGCGGCAACGCGTTGCCATGGGACGTGCGATCGTGCGCCAGCCGAAAGCGTTTCTGTTCGACGAGCCATTGTCGAACCTCGACGCGCGCCTGCGCGAACAGATGCGCGCCGAGATCAAGAAGATGCACGGCGAACTCAAAGCCACCTCGATCTACGTGACCCATGACCAGATCGAAGCGATGACGCTGGCGGACCGGATTGTTGCCATGCATGGAGGGGTGGTGCAGCAAGTGGGCGCGCCGCTGGAACTCTACGATCGTCCGGCCAACATGTTCGTTGCCGGTTTCATCGGCTCCCCAGGAATGAACTTCCTGGAAGCGACCTACGCCGGCGGCAACGTTACCCTGGCGGACAAAACGGTCGTCACCCTGCCGGGCGCGCTCGCGTTAGAGGATGGGGCGAAGGTGACGGTTGGTATCCGTCCCGAGCACGTGGTACTCGCCGCAGAAGGGGAGGGCATGGCGGCTACCGTCGACCTCGTGGAGCCTACTGGCTTTGGAATTATCCTCCACCTCTCGCTGCATGGGCTGGCATTCAAAGTCTTCACAACGGATCGGGCCGCCTTGTCAGCCGGTCCGACGGTCCACGTCGCCTTCCCGTCAAAGCAGATCCACGTCTTCGACAGCAGCGGGGTTCGCGCGAATCCAGTCGCTCCACAGGCATGAACCGGTAATTGTTCTCAATGGCCAAAGTCGCCGGGATCGGCGGCCAAGGCGAGAGCATCGGCGACCTCTTCGCAACGGTCGGTGAGCGTACTCGTCGATACACGCAGATGATTGTACGGCTGCAGTGCAAACTTCGCCCCCGGCTGCACGGCAATCCCGCGTGCCGCAAGTGTCACGAGGGCGAACTGTTCTGACGCGACGGGAACCCAGGCGCAAAGCCCGCTGCCTTGCGGTACTTCCAGGCCACCCGCATGAAGGGCGTCTGTGAGACTGTCGCGGCGGCCTTTATATATCGCGCGCGCCTTTTCCAGCTGTTCGGCAACGTGCGGATCGCGCAGCATCCATGCTGCGGCACCCTGTAGGATGCGGCTTGTCCAGCCGGAACTGAAGCTTCGATAGGACTGGATCTGGTCGATGATCGCGCGCGTGCTAGACAAGACCGCCAGGCGCAGGTCCGGGCCCAAGGTCTTGGAATAGGACAGGATGTGGATGAGCCGATCCGGAAACTCGGTGCCGAGCGACCGTCGAGGTTCTGCGCAAATGGCGCCGACGCCGTCATCCTCGACGATCATGACATCGCTGTGCCGTAGCTCGTCCGCCAGTTCCTGGAAGCGTTCGGCGGAGACGGTCTGGCCGGTTACCGAATGCAGTCCGGGCTGGAAAAGAAATGCCACGGGCTTTTCCCGCAGGGCCTGCCGGAGAGCCTCCGGCTTGGGCCCGTGCTCATCGCATTGAACCGGCAGGATTTTCGCGCCGTGATCTTCCAGGATGTCGAGGAGACGCATGCCGGTCGGCTCCTCGATCGCCACGGCGGCGCCGGGCGGAACGAGCGCGTGGATGAGCGTATAGACCGCGTTGTATCCGCCGTTGGTGGCAAGGAATGCTTCCGCGTCGTATGGCCAGCTTTGCCGTACCTGCACCTCCAGTTCCGGCAGGATGCGGCTGCGCTCATAGCTGTTCAGGTCACTGACTGAAGCGCCATAGACGAGTGCCTGGTCAAGTCGCGGAAGCAGCATCTGATCTGGAACGGCCATCGTCAAATCAAGTACGCCTGCGCCATAGTTGCCGGAACTGGCGAGCCTTTCCGGCTTGGCGGTTAAGCTATCGCCGCTTACGCGTGTGCCGTTGCGTCCCCTCCCGGTGATGATCTTCTGCCGGCGCAGCTCGCTCCAAGCCTCCGAGATAGTCGCAGGGCTAACCCCCAGCATAAAAGCCAGATCGCGGATGGGTGGCAGCTTGGCGCCAACCGGCAACACACCGGCTCTGATTAAAGCCCTGGTTTCCGATGCAATTCCGCGAATGGAGCGGTCGCTTATTTTTTCGGCAAACCAACTCGACGTGAAGGCGTCGCTCATTTCATCACCAGCTTTAATGTTCAATAACGTAATAACATTTGATCAGGAAGAGTTGAACATTCTATCCTCCGGATAACAAGCCTGTTGTGAAGAGTGAATGATGAAATTGCGCCTGAAGATTGCACTGCGTGACTGGGACTACATGACGCCGCTCGTGCTGGGCGACATCACGTCGGACAAGCTCGAGGTGGAGGTGGATCGCGTTGGCACGCTGATCTCGCATCTCGGGACGGACCCCGACTACCAAGCGGCCGAAATGTCCTTCAGCCGCTACACGCAGATGCGTCATGATGGCGACAAGAGCGTTATCGGCATTCCCAATTTCATCATGCGCGGGTTTCGCCATCGCTGCATCATGACAATGGTCGACAGCGACATGACGACGCTGGGCCAGCTCAAGGGGAAACGCATCGGCGTTACCGGATGGCGCGATAGCGGCAACACCTGGACCCGCGCTGCCATTCGTCGCGAAGGTGTCGAGGTGAAGGACGCGAGGTGGTTTGCCGGTCGCCTCACTGACGCGCATCCCATCACCGATCGCCTCGATGGCTTTGGCCAGCCAGGACTGATCGAGGCTTGCCCCGGTGAGCGCCCGATGGTGGACCTCCTTCGTGAGGGGCAACTGGATGCCATCTTCACGCCGTTCATGCCGAACGGCTACTTTGAGCCCGGTTCCCCATTCCGGCAGGTTCTGGCAGACTTCCGCGGCGAGGAGCAGCGTTACTTCAATGATGTTGGCTATGTGCCGGGGATGCACCTCATCGGCATCAAGTCAGACATTGTCGCGGCTCATCCATGGGTGATCGCCGAGCTCAATCACCTGATCGATGAGTCACAGAAGATGTGGACAGAGAAGCGCCGCAAATATGCCGAGACCACGCCGTGGATGTTTGACGAGGTGCTGAAGACAGCCCGCGACCTGCCGAAGGGTTGGGATGCAAGCGGCTTCGCGGTGAACCGCAAGATGATCGATGATTTCGCCAGGGAACTCCATGTCCAGGGCATCATGAAGCGTCATATGACGCCGGAAGAGCTTTTTGCCTACGACACTGACGGAAGCCGGATCGGATAGATGTGAGTCCGCCCGGCGCTGAAGCCTAGAATTCAGTATAACAAAGGGAATGAAAATGTCGCACACGAAACTGAAAACCCTCGCAATGGTTGGCGCCGCTCTTGCTAGCGTCGTGCTCCCCATTAGTGCTGGCGCGCAGGAAGCCGCCAAGCTTGAAATGGTGAAGGAACTGCATGATCGCCTGCCGGAGGAGATCAAGGCAGCCGGAAAGATGACCTCCGTCAACAACGGCTCTTTCCCTCCTTATGAAATCGTGACGGGCACCGAGATGACCGGGGCCAGCGCGGACCTTACGGACGCGCTTGGGCAGGTCCTGGGTGTGAAGATCGACCATGCGACGGTTGGCGGTCTGCCAGCTCTGCTGGCGGGTGTGAACTCCAACCGCTACCAGTTTGCCTTTGGCCCGATCGGCGACTTCAAGAGCCGCGAAGAAGCCAACGATTTCGTCGATTGGGTTCAGGAATTCGTGGTTTTCGCCGTGCAGAAGGGTAACCCGAAGGGTATCACCTCGCTCGATACCGCTTGTGGCAACACCATCGCCGTCATGGCCGGCGGCTCTGCGGAGCGTGTCATCCAGGCCCAGGTGGAAAAATGCAAGGCAGATGGCAAGGATGCCATCGTCGTGCAGTCATACACCGACCAGCCTGCATCGATCCTTGCGGTACGTTCCAAGCGCGCAGATGCATTCTTCTCCTCGCAGGCCCCGCTCACCTACTTCGTCTCGCAGGCGAATGGGCAGCTGGAACTGACCGGCGTTGGCGAAAAGAACGGTTTTGACAACCTCTACCAGGGTGCCGTTGTCCCGAAGGGCTCGCCGCTCGGCCCCGTCCTTCTCGACGGCATCAAGATCCTGATGGAAAACGGCACCTATGCTGAGATCATGAAGAAGTGGGGTCTTGAGAACAACATGCTGGAGAGCCCGGGCATCAACCTCGGCGGGCAGCTGCCGAAATGAGCTCAAACGCCACACCACGCGTAGCCCCTTCGGGGGCTACGGAGTTCCGCGACGTAGCGACGGCGCATGCGCCGTTCCCGTTTGGACGCCTCGCACTCTGGCTGATCGTGGCGATTGTAGTTGTCGATTTCAGCTGGATCGTTGCCAAGAATGAGAATTTCGGCTGGCCGGTTGTCGCTCAATATTTCTTTGACCCGATCGTGCTGAGCGGCCTCTACGTCAGCCTTGGCCTGACCGTCGTCGCAATGATCCTGGGTGTGGCGCTTGGCCTCGTCATTGCCATCATGCGCATGTCGAACGACAGGCTGGCAAGTGGCTTTGCGTCTCTGTTCATCTGGTTCTTCCGCGGCACGCCGCTGCTTGTCCAGTTGATCTTCTGGTACAATATGTCGACGCTGTTTCCGCAGCTGTCGATCGCAATCCCGTTCGGCCCCACGCTGGCGAGCTGGGATACCAATTCCGTTATCACACCGATGACCGCAGCCATCGTCGGCCTCGCGCTCAACGAAGCGGCGTACATGGCCGAGATTATCCGTGGCGGACTGCTTTCGGTCGAGCGCGGCCAGGCTGAAACGGCCGAGGCCTTCGGCATGACCAAGGGCCGCGCGCTGCGCCGGATCATCATTCCGCAGGCAATGCGATCCATCGTGCCGCCGACAGGCAATCAGCTCATCAGCATGATCAAGGCAACTTCGCTCGTCAGCGTCATCGCCATGGCCGACCTGCTTTACTCCGTGCAGTCGATCTACAACCGGACGTTCGAGATCATCCCGATGCTGATGGTCGCCGTCATCTGGTACCTGCTCATCACGTCGGTCCTGAACGTCGGGCAGAGCTATATCGAGGCCTATTACGGTCGCAGCGACCGCCGCAATGCCGGTGTTGCCAAGACCGCTGCCACTACCGAGGAGGCGAGCCATTGACCGGCGCTGTCAATCAAAGTTCGGCGGGCACCAAGGCGCTTGTGCAGGCACGCAACGTCCACAAGTCCTTCGACCAGCTTGAGGTGCTGAAGGGCATCGACCTCGATGTCGCTCCGGGTGAGGTGGTGGTCATCCTGGGCCCGTCGGGTTCGGGTAAATCGACCTTCCTGCGCTGCATCAACCACCTCGAAGCGATCCAGAAGGGCTTCATCGAAGTGGACGGCGAGCAGATCGGCTACCGGGTGAAGAATGACAAGCTGCAGAAGCTGACGCCGAACGGTATCGCCCGCCAGCGCCGGAAGATCGGTATGGTGTTCCAGCAGTTCAATCTCTACCCGCACATGACCGTGCTGCAGAACATTATCGAAGCGCCGGTCGGGGTGCATGGCGAAAGCCGCAGGGACGCGATCGAGAACGCCCGCCAACTGCTCAAGCGCGTTGGCCTTTCCGAGAAGGAAAACAGCTACCCGCGCCAGCTTTCCGGCGGCCAGCAGCAACGTGTCGCTATCGCCCGGGCGCTGGCAATCAAGCCGAAGTTGATGCTGTTTGATGAACCGACCTCTGCGCTGGATCCGGAGCTCGTCGGCGAAGTGCTGGCAACGATGAAGGATCTGGCCAAGCAGGGCCTGACGATGATCGTCGTCACCCACGAGATCGGTTTCGCAAAGGAGGCGGCCGACCGTGTCGTGTTCATGGACGGTGGGGTCGTTGTTGAACAGGGACGCCCGGAAGACGTGATCGGAAACCCGCAGCATCCCCGCACCCAGGCCTTCCTGGCGCGCTTCCTGTAGTTCCGCGGAGCCGCCACGGCTGCATGGCCGTGGCTTCATGCATTTGGATCAAGTCTGGATAATCTATGCCTGCTCAAGACAATCTCTACGCCCGCGTCTCCGATTTCGACACGATGGAGGCAGAGCTGAAGGCCACGCGCCAGCATCTGCACAGCCATCCGGAACTCTCCTTCGAGGAAGTTGAAACGGCGCGTTTCGTGGCAGACAGGCTTGAGAGCTGGGGATACCAGGTCAGCCGTAATGTTGGTGGCCACGGGGTGGTCGCGACGCTGAAGAACGGCACCGGCACCAAGAGCATCGGCATCCGCGCCGACATGGATGCGCTGCCCATCATGGAAGAGACGGGCGCGGCCTATGCGAGCATCTTCGCGGGCAAGATGCACGCCTGCGGCCACGACGGCCATACGACCATGCTCTTAGGCGCGGCGGAATACCTCGCGCGCACGCGGCGGTTCAACGGCACCGTGACCTTGATCTTTCAGCCGGCCGAGGAGGCCGGAAATGAGAGCGGCGCGCAGAAGATGATCGCCGACGGTCTGTTCGAGCGCTTCCCGATCGATGCCATCTTCGGCTTGCACAATCATCCGGGAATGCCGGCGGGCGCCATCCTAACGCGTCCGGGCGCCATCATGGCGGGCGGCAACACGGTTCGTATCACCATCACCGGCAAGGGTGGCCACGCTTCTCGGCCGCACCTGACGGTGGACCCCGTCCTCGTTGCCTGCAATCTCGTCATGACGCTGCAGTCGATCGTCTCCCGCAATGTCGACCCTACCCAAACGGCGGTCGTGACGGTCAGCACGATCCATGCCGGCGAAGCCTCGAACGTCATCCCGAACACCGCGAAGATCTCGATGAGCGTTCGCTACTTCGATCCAGCTGTCGCTACGCTTCTGGAGGAACGCATCCGCAAGCTGACGCACAGTGTTGCCGAGGGTCATGGCGCGACCGCAGAAATCGAGTACGAGTACGGTTACCCAGTCGTGATGAACTCAGAGACTGAGACCGCCTTTGCACGTCAGGTGGCCGAAGAGCTTGTGGGCTCGGACAACGTCTCGACTTGCCCACCCTTGCCGGGCAGCGAAGACTTTGCCTATTTCCTCCACCACCGTCCCGGCAGCTTCCTCCGTCTCGGCAACGGTACGGACTCCGCCATTCTTCATTCCTCGAAGTACGACTTCAACGACGACAGCCTAACCACGGGTGCAGCGATGTGGGCGAGGTTGGCGGAGCGTTATCTGGACGAAGCTTAAGGCGCTCGCCCAGACAGCCAAACCCTAAGGGTTCAGGTCCCGCAAAGGGTCAGCCACGCGACACCGCCGAAGCAGAACGGTGTCGCGAAGAGTGCCCCGGCCCAGACATAGGTGGCGAGTTCGCTGAAAAAGCTGGAGGTTGTTTCCGCCTGCTGTGGTTGCTGCCGGCGCAGTCGTCGGCTTTTCAGGAACAGCAGCAACATCGCCGCCGACGCGACAGCAATGCAAAGGCTGAGCACGGCACGCAGAATGTACGGGTCGGACATGCGCATTGCATTGTCGCCGCCTACGAGATGACACCCTGTTGCCTGTGCGGCGTAGAACAGGATGAAGATCAGGCTCCACAGGGCAAAGCTGGCGATGAGTGCGATGAGCGGCGGGACAGTCATGGTGCTGATCCGTTGGCAAGGCTCGCAAGAAGGGCAGGAAACACGAGTGACGCGCCGCCGATTATCGTCGAATATTCCTGCCAGAGATTCGAGATGCGCAGATCAAGGTTCCGCCGCGCAGAGACATAGCCGTTGCGGATGCGCCATAGGCCATAGCTACCCAAGACCGCGCTTAGGCCACAATGAAGCCCGGCATAAACGAAGACAATGAAGACGGTGGCCGCCACTGCGTGCTGGCTGGGGTCCGGAACGCTGGTCAGCGAAAGCCAGACAAACCCAACCGTGCTGGCTGCCTGGGCAAGCGCGCAAATCAGCAGGTGGCCCGAAGCATGTTGTCCTGCCGGAATTGCCCTATGAGAGCACAGCGCGGACACCATCAACAAAACGGCGATGACCACGCAAGGCGCAATGGCAATCTCGACAGTGACGGCGGGTGGCCAGTTTGGTGCCGAAACCCAGAGAAAAAGCCCACCGAAGAGTAGCGAGATGTAGCTTGTCGCATCTGCCACGATCGCAAGCGTCATGGCCCACCAGGACGGAGGTCGTTCGGCTTCGAGATGCGGCGGAACTTCCACGTGGTTGCCGATTGGCAGGCTATTTAGGTCACGTTTTTCACCGGTGTCGGGTGTCCAGCACAGGAAGAGAAGAACAACGGCGATGAACGCAAGTGGCGTCAGCCAGTAGAGCTTCAGCAACAGCGAGCCGAACACGCCGCCAGTTGCAACCGCGGTCAGAAGCGGAAGGTAGCTTTGGCGGGGGAAACGAACCACATGCTCCGGTTCGCCCGAGACGATATTAACCGCGAGGAGTTCCATGCGGTCATCGCGAAGAAATCCAAGATATCCTTCGCCCGCAGCAAGTTGCGCGCCCAGCGTATTTGGCTCGAGCTGGTCTGCGCGCCGGTCGACGGATGGCAGGGAAGCGAAGTTGTAGGACGCTGGAGGTGTCGGCATCGCCCATTCCAGTGTTCCAGCTTTCCACGGGTTGCGATGGTATCGCCGCCCGAACCGGAAGAGCAGGATGAAATCCAGCGCCAGCAAGGCAAAACCCATCGCCATCACGAAACTTCCCATGGAGGAGATGAAGTTCAGCGTCTCCCATCCCGACTCACTCGGATATTCGAAGACTCGCCGCGGCATGCCGCGCAGCCCAGTCAGGTGCATCATGAAGAAGGTCACGTTGAAGCCGATGAAGATCATCCAGAACGCGGCTTGCGACAGGTGCTGGACCGGCTGTCGCCCGGTGATGTGAGGCAGCCAATAGTATGCGGCAGCCATCATCGGGAATACGAAGCCGCCGACCAGGACATAGTGGAGATGCGCGATGACGAAATGGGTGTCGTGGGCCTGCCAGTCGAATGGGACCATGGCCAGCATCACCCCCGTCAGGCCACCAATGACGAAGACGAAGAAGAAGCCGAAGATGTGCAGCATCGGGATGCTGAACCGCGGCCTTCCATGGCTGATGGTCGCGAGCCAGGCGAAGATCTGGATTGCGGTCGGTACTGCCACCAGCGCGCTTGCCGCTGAAAAGAACGACAGCGCCACATGCGGAATGCCGGTCGTGTACATGTGGTGGACCCAGAGCCCGAACGAGAGGAAGGCCATGGAAACAAGCGCGGCAACGATGATGCGGTAGCCCGCCAACGGTGTGCCGGCAAAGACCGGCAGGATTGTGGAAATCGCCCCGGCCGCGGGCAGGAAGATGATGTAGACTTCCGGATGGCCGAACAGCCAGAAAAGATGTTGCCACAAAAGCGGATCGCCGCCGCGTGTTGGATTAAAAAAGGGAAGGTCGAAGGCGCGCTCGAGTTCGAGCAGAATGGAGCCGAGGATGAGCGGCGGGAAACCGACCAGCATCATCGTCGCGACCACCAGCATGTACCACGCGAAGATCGGCATCCTGTCCAGGGACATGCCGGCGGCTCTCAGCTTCAGGATCGTCACGATGATCTCGATCGAGGCGGACAGAGCGGAAATTTCAACGAAGGTGATGCCGAGCAGCCAAACGTCGGAGTTGATGCCGGGTGCATAGGTCGAGGATGAAAGCGGCGTGTACATGAACCAGCCGCTATCGGGCGCGACGCCGCCGACCAATGCGGCGATGAGGATGGACCCGCCAAAAAGGTAACACCAGTAACCATAGGCAGACATGCGGGGGAAGGCGAGGTCACGGGTTCCGAGAAGCTTTGGCAGCAGGTAGATCGTCAGCCCCTCGAAGAAAGGTATGGCGAACAGGAACATCATGATGGAACCGTGCATGGTGAAGACCTGGGCGTACTGGTCCGCATCCATGAACACGCTTTCCGACGAGGCAAGTTGCACCCGGATCAGCATCGCCAGCAGACCGCCGACCGCGAAGAAGATCAGCGCCGTCAGCATGAAGCGCTTGCCGACGACATTGTGGTTGATCGTTGCCAGCCTGCGCCAACCCGGTTCGGTGCCCCACACCGCCTCAAGAGCGTGGTGGAGCGCCACCGGAGACAGCTTTTGCTCGTGACACTCGGTCATTTCCACTCCTCGCTTTCAGACACCGCTGCAGAAGCAGCATCTTCGAAGGCCTCCACCTCGAACCGCATGCCGGCATGCCCCGTGCCGCAGTACTCCGAGCAGACCCCGCCGTATCGTCCGGGGTGATCTGCGCGAAGCCTCAGGTAGTTCACGTGTCCCGGTACGGCATCTATCTTGCCGCCCAAACGGGGGATCCAGAAGCTGTGGATGACATCGCCGCTTGTGACGGCAATCTCGACCGTGCGCGCTGCCGGAATATGCAGCACGTCCTGCGTCGGCGCTTTCCCCGGTGCGTCTGGATAGGAGAACTGCCACGACCACATCGTGCCATGCGCCTCAACACGATAGATATCATCGGGCGGCGGACCTGCTCCGCGAAGCAGATACTCGCCCTGCCAGAAGGCAAAGAAGGTGAGGAGGACCAGCAGGGGTAGCGGAAGCGCGATCCCGCCATAGATGATCCACTGACCCTGTGTCACGCGCCGGCCAAAATGGGGGACGAAGACGGTTGCCAGGAACAGCCCGACGACCAGCAGGAACAGGACGGCTGCGACCGCAAGCATCACCCACCATAAGGTGGCGATGGAAGCGGCCGAAGGACCAGCAGGGTCCAGAGCCGAAAGGTCGCCGCTGCAGCCGGCAACTATAGCGAGGCTGCCCATGCCGGTGAATTTCGGGAACAAGCGACCCGGCACCGGTATTGTTCGCGAAAGAGGAGCGACGCAATGGAAGAGACGAGCGACAGCGCCAATCCGGTGATCTCCAAGATCGAGGAGAAGGACGCCAGTTCCGCGGTGGCAGTCGCCGGTCATCCCCTTCATGCCATGACCGTGCATTTTCCGATCGCGCTCGTCTTCGTCACACTGGGCGTTGACGTCTTCTACTGGTGGTCTGCCGACCCATTCTGGTTGCGGGCAGGTGTATGGTCTTCCGGCGGCGCCTTCTTTCTGGGGCTGGCGGCCGGCGCGGTGGGCACAGTCGAATTGCTGGCCGTTGCGGGCATCCGTGAAAGGGTGGCAAGCTGGGCTCATGCCATTGCTGCCGTCACCTTGATCGCGATTTGCGGCCTCAACTGGGGAATGAGGGTCACGGATGCCGCCGATGTCTTGCCCCACGGCCTGCTCGTGTCGGCGATGGCCGCGGTTATCACCGGGATGGCGGGGTGGCATGGGGGCAAGCTGATCTTCGATCATGGCATCGGCCTCATGGTATCGTCCAGGGACTGAGGCCCTGGACGAGGCGCCGCAGGCCGCCCGGCTCCATGAGCGCGGCGGGGATGGCGATGTCGATCGGCGGCTTTGCCAGAACAACCAGCAGAATGACGAGGATGACGGCGCAGGTGATGATGGTCGCTACGATGAAGCGCCAGACGGGATAGATCTCGCCCTCCCGGAACAGGCGGATGATGATGAGGCCTGTGAGGACGTGGAGGATGACCAGGAGCCCCACGAAAAACAGCTTGATGGAGAACCAGCCGGCGAAGGTTTCTCTTCCGAAGATCAGCAGTGTGCCGCTGATGACCGCAAGGAAGGCTGCCGGAGAGATGATGGAGACATATGCGAACCGCACCATCATCTGCAGGCGATACAGGGACTCCTTATCCTGGACGTGCGCGCGCTGGACGTAAAGGCCCGGAAGGCTCACGATACCACCCGCCCAGATGGCAATGGCCGCGATATGTATGACCTTCAGCGCCAGGATCACGCCGGGTTCCCGCTCATGCTATTCGGGAATGCCCCAGTGTCTGTTGCGTTCGAACCGTCTCGCGCCGCGCGTGTTGTGAGCAAACCTGAATATGGCATCGGCTGTCGGTTCCCCCTGTTGCGAATGTCCATCTAGGGCGGAGCGCTGTCGGAGCCAGTATTCGGGTGCACAACAAGCTGTGAGTGATCGATTGCACCCGTTCTGGGAGCTGCAGAGGAGTCGCCAAGGATGTCCTCGAGCAGCGCGGCGGTTAGGGAGCCGAATAGAGTGGTGCCCCTGCCAAGGAGTTGAACCTGGATCTGCTACAAACGAGGTAGCTGCTCTGGCGTTGAGCTACGAGGGGCGTATGCGCATCATGCCAAATTCAGATTAACAAGGTCTTGCTAAAATATATCGGGCAGAATTTGGTTCTCACGAAGTCATGGCGAGTGAGGCTGGCCCGAAAGGACCAAAGGCGGCGTGGTCGGCCACGCCGCCCTCTCAGCCGATCCGGCAAATATGCCTTAGGCGGCGAGACGGTGCTGAGGCCGTACCTGCTGCTCCGTCTGGAACTGCGCTGCCACGTTGTTGAGCATCTGTGCCTGAGTTGCAAGTTGGCTTGCCGCGGCCGCGGTTTCTTCAACCATGGCAGCGTTCTGCTGCGTGCCGCGGTCGATGGTGCCGACGGCCATTTTGATTTCACGCACGGCCGTTGCCTGTTCATGGGTCGACGAGACGATCGCGCTCACGTGACGGCTGATTTCCTGCACGTCACCGGCAATTTTCTGGAGAACATCGCCGGTCTTGGCGACGAGTGCCACGCCGTTCTTCACCTGTCCGCTCGACGCGCTGATGAGCGCCTTGATTTCCTTGGCCGCCAAGGCGGAACGTTGCGCAAGCTCACGGACTTCCTGTGCCACGACCGCAAAGCCCTTGCCGGCGTCCCCGGCGCGAGCGGCCTCGACGCCGGCGTTCAGCGCCAGGAGGTTCGTTTGGAAGGCGATCTCGTCGATCACGCTGATGATGTTGTTGATCTCGTCCGAGGACCTTTCAATGTCTTCCATCGCCGAGACGGCATCATGCACCACTTCGCCGGAGAGTTCGGCGCTCTGGCGGGTGTTGTCGACGATCCGGCCGGCTTCCTCGGCGCGGCTCGCGGACTGTTCTACGGCCGTCGTGATCTGCTCCAAGGCGGCGGCGGTTTCCTCAACCGAGGTCGCCTGCTGCTCCGTTCGCTTGGCAAGATCATTCGTCGCGGAGCTGATCTCTTCGCTGACGGCGGTGAGGGCCGCGGCGTTCTGGCTGACTTCGCCCATGACGGACGCAAGCTGGTTGATCATGGCGTTGAAGTTGCCGCGCAGGCTTTCGTATTCGTCGCCGAACCGCTCGTTCAGCTGGCAGCGAAGGTCGCCGCGCGAGAGGGCGCTAAGTGAGGTGGCAAGCGCTGCAAAGACGCGCTCCTGCTCCTGCCGCTTGGCCGCGTCCCGCTTCATGGTTTCTTCGGTACGTTTGCGATAGGCCACGAGTTCGGCAATGTCCTGCCAGAACGACACCATCACCGGCTTGCCTTCAATCATCGTGAGCATCATCGTCACCAGGACCTGCAATGGCTTGCCATCCAGTGTCTGGTGAACCCATTCGAAGCGATGCGAACCGTCCCGCTCGACGGCTGCAAACACCTCGGCCGCAGCATCGGCAGAGCGCCGGCCATCTGGCTGGAATTCCGGCGAAAGCTTGCCCGGTTCAACACCGATGATCTTGTCCTTCGGCAGGCCAAGCATCTTTTCCATCGAGCGGTTGCAGTTGATGATCCGGCCGTTCTCGATGACGAAATAGGCATCCGGCGAACTTTCGAACAGGTACTCGCAGACCTGGCTGTGCATGGTCGGTTTTGGCTTGAAAAACATGTCGTGCATCCCCATTAGCTGGGGCTTTTTTAGTCAAGGATGCTTAACGGATCGTGACGGTGAGGCGAGCGGGCGGTCCATCGCCGGATTACAATGGATCAGCTCGGCAGCTCCGATCAGAGGTCGATCGCCACGTGCCCTTAGATGAAGAAGACGCCGTTCCTTCACGCTCGACGCGGTCGCCGAAGAACGGCAGATCATTTCGCCGCCGCGTGGCGGAGCCTGGAAGGCCATGAGTTTTGATTTGCCTGTCTTGGCTGACCGACATGGGTGCGAGCGAACAATTGGCCGAGCCGGTAATGGTGTTGACGCTACTTGATGAATGCGCGCGTCTTTTTTCATCTCGGTGCGCGCAGACTTGACGTGAACCCTGAGACGAAATGACGGTCACCGGCATATCGCAGGCGTGCTGCGCCTGCGGGACAGCGAAAAGGCGCGGGCGGCGATGATCGAGCACAGCGAGCACACCCGCCAGGGCGTGCTCAAGGCGCTTCTTCCGAGCGGTATCAGCAATGTAAGCGTCTGGCGGTCACAACCAAGAAACTACCGATCAATTTTCCGATCGGGAGCCTCCGGATGATCGTTGGTGGACTAGACGGCCTGCTTCAGACGCACGGCTTCCGGATCATAAACCCGACCAAAGCGGCTGTTGAGGAAGTCGCCCAGCGCGATCTCTTCCTGGCGCACGAATCCCTTCTGCGGAAGCCTGCCTTCCGCGAGGAGATCAAGAACCGTAGTGATGCCGGCTGCCGTGGTGATCTGGATCGCGCTCATCTTCTTGCCGGCAACGACGCCTGCATAGACCTTGCTCGCATAGGTTTCCTGCAGGTAGCGACCATCCTTCCAGCCGCAGACGGTGACGAAGATGACGACGACGTCCTGCATGGTGGCCGGAAGCGCATTCTCGAAGAGGTCCTTCAGGACATCACGGCGGTTCTTGAGGTTGAGGTCGTTGAGAAGCGCCTTGATAATTGCCTGATGACCCGGATAGCGGATCGTGCGGTAGTTCATGGTGCGCACGCGACCTTCGAGCGACTTTGCAAGCGTGCCGAGGCCACCAGACGTGTTGAAGGCCTCGTAGGTGACGCCATCAAGTGAGAATTCCTCGCGCTCTTCCATCGCCGGAACCGTCACGAGCTTGCCTTCAACCACAGCTTCGCAAGGCTCGATATATTCATTGATGAGCCCGTCGGTGCTCCAGGTCAGGTTGTAGTTTAGCGCATTTGACGGATATTGCGGTAACGCGCCAACGCGCATGCGCACGCTGTCGAGCGTGTCGAACCGGCCCGCCAGTTCATTGGCAACGATCGAGATGAAGCCGGGCGCGAGACCGCACTGGGGGATGAAGGCCACTTCGGCACCGGTGGCGAGTTTTTCCACCTTTTTTGTCGTCGCGACGTCTTCGGTGAGGTCGAGGTAGTGGACGTACGCTTCCAGCGCGGCTTCGGCAACCTTTCCTGTCAGGTTGAAGGGCGCGGCCGAGAGGACGGCGAACTTGCCCTTGAGGATGCTGACGAGCGCGGCGCCGTCGGTGATATCAACTGCGGCGGTAGAGATCGCGGGATGGCGGTCAATCTTGGCAAGCTGCTGCTCGTCCCGATCGGTGACGACGACCTTGTAGTCTCCCGTCTCCGCTAGCATCAGCGCGATCGCTCCACCGATCTTGCCGGCTCCGATAACCACAACGTCCTTCATGCAATTCCCCATTTCTCAGCGCGAGCACATTCCCCATATAAGGGACCACGGGTTGGCTGTTTCATAGCTGCGGACTGAGCAGGATGCGGTATATATATCGGCATTCTGACGAGCGCTTTTGACAGGATGCAGGATCTATGCAGCTAACGGACAAGGACCGCGAACTTCTGGCGTTACTCGGTGAGAACGCCCGCCGGCCGGTTGCTTCGCTGGCGAAAAAGCTCTCGCTGTCGCGAACGACGGTACAGGCGCGGCTGGAGCGCCTTGAGAGGGCAGGGGTGATTACCGGCTATGGGGTGAGGCTGTCAGACGAGTACCGTTCAAGCCTCGTGCGTGCTCATATCCTCATCACCATCGCACCGAAGGCGCTCGCGCAGGTGACAGCGTCGCTGGAGAAGGTGAAGGCCGTCACGGCGCTTCACTCGGTGAGCGGCACGTTTGACCTGATCGCCATCATTGCCGCTCCCTCCATCTCCGAGCTCGATTCGCTCATCGATGAGATCGGGGCAATTGCCGGCGTGGAGCGAACGCTGTCATCGATCATCCTTTCGACGCGAATCTCCCGATAAAGAGAGAACCTACTGAGATCGTCGCACGGGCTTGGAGTCTAAGCCTGACCTAGCGCTTCTTCGCGTAGTCGCTGATGTCACGCGACAGGGCCATCAGCCACGTTGAGCTGTTCCGACCAAGCCGGTGGCGATCCCTTGATCGCTTGCCTCATTCGTTGGATCAGGTTTCGTTCCGCCGCGCGAGCGTGCTTCTCGACGATGTCTTGGGTTGCCTTCACGTCGTGCCGCGCAACCGCTTCCATGATTGCTCTGTGCTCCTGAATCATGGCGACGCGTCGCGCCGGGCTCACCGGATACCGACGGGCAAGTCCCCGAACGGCTTCGCTGTGGCGTTGGCGAATTGCCAGCGCCTCCTGATTGAAGTGGCGGTCATACATGATCCCATGGAAGGCATCATCCAGCCGATCCAACTCGATCTGGTCTGACGGTCGCTCTTCAATGCGTACTTGAACCTGCTCCATCGCCGCCAGGTCTTCCTCTGTCGCCTGTTCCACGAAGAGGCTGACGAGATAAGGCTCAATCAGGGCACGAATATCGAAGATGTTGCGGACGAACGTCTCATCCAAGGTCCTGACGCGCGCGCCGCGATTGCGGTGAATAATGACAAATCCTTCGCCGCTCAGCTGGTGCAGCGCCTCGCGGATGGGGTTTGTACTGACCTCATAGCGGCGGGCGAGATCATGGGTCTTCAACCATGATCCCTCGGAAAGGACACCGTTGATGATGTCCTCGCGTATCCGCTCATGCAGCGGCTGGAACGAAACCTCTGGTAGAGCCTGACGAGCGGCACCGGCAGGTTCGACATTCCCATTCAACATCAAGGTTCGCCTCTTCAGAATATTTCACTCATTTAGCCCAGCTGGAATCATACATCAACGCCCATTGACTTTGTACAATTGCTGAATTTTGATAGGTGACGGAGAAGGGAAAAGTGGAGGAGGACTACCGATGTTCATGCTAAAATCACGCATTCTCGGGGCGCTGGCCCTTGGCGCTGCCGCAGTGTTCGGCGCGGCTGCCGCGTCAGCGGCGGAAATCAAGTTTGCTTTCGAAATGTTCGAGGGTGACAACCCGGAGTACAACGCTGCGAAGGCGTTCAAGGACTACGTCGAGAACAAGAGCAATGGCGAACTGACAGTGCGCCTGTTTCCGGGCAACCAGATGGGCTCCGTAAGAGACACTACGGAAATGGTCCAGTCCGGAACGCTTGAAATGACGCTACCGTCGGACGGCGCCTTTGCGGGATTCTACAAGCCAATCCAGGCTTGGTCTCTGCCTTATCTGTTCCGTTCCGCGCCCGTTGCATGGGAAGTCATGAACGGCGAGTTTGGCGAATGGATGCTGAAGGACATCGAGGAAAAGACGGGTATCAAGGCGCTCGCGTTCTCTCAGAACGGCTTCCGGTCCTTCGTCAACAATGTTCGACCGATCAAGACTCCCGCAGACATGCAGGGCATGAAGATCCGGACCATGGAAAGCCCGGTCTACATGGAAATGGTGAAGGCGCTTGGTGCCAACCCGACGCCTATCGCTGGTTCCGAAGCCGTGATGGCGTTGCAGCAGGGCGTTGTTGATGGCCTCGAGAACCCTCCGCCGGTGCTTTATGCTGGCGGTGCGGCTGATGTCGCAAAGCATCTGACGTTAAACGAGCATGTCCTCGGCCTTCATATCATCGTGGCCAACAAGGCCTGGTTCGAAGGACTTAGCCCTGCGCATCAGGCGATCGTCCGGGAAGGCGCGCGCGTAATGGCAACAGTCGAAAACGTCGAGAAGACGAAGGGCGACTGGATCTATGCCAAGATGATCGCCGATGAGAAGGGCGTTCAGGTTCATACGTCCACGCCGGAAGAAAAGCAGGCATTCAAGGATGCCGTGTACCAGCCTGTGCGGAAATACATCGCCGAGCAGGTGGGCGAGGACCTGCTTTCCAAGGTGGAGACCTCAGTCGCTGAGGCTGAAAAGAAGCTCTACGGTCAGGCGAACTGACGACCGTCAGGGTGTGCCGCCATCATGACGGCACACCATTTATTCTTGTTGGATCCCTGAACATGAAGATCTCCGACATTTCCCGTGGCCTCGCCCGAGGTTGTGAAATCATCGCGGCGGCCATCCTGCTTGTGGTGTGTCTTATCAATTTCACGCAGGTCGGTGGACGGTACCTCCTGGGAACGTCGCTGAGCTGGGGCGAAGAGACCATGCGGTACATCATGATGTGGCTGATGATGCTGGGCAGTGTGACTGCGGTCTACCGCCTTGAGCATATGGCAGTCGAAGGTCTCCAGGACATCGTGTCGCCGAAGTTCCGGCACGCCGTTCGCGGCGCGCTCTACGCTGTTGGTGGCGTTCTGTTCGTCCTGCTCGCTTACTATGGCTGGTCGGCTGCAATGCGGAATGCCGCCCAGAATGCTGCGGCGTCAGGCATGCCCATGATCGTTCCTTATATGGCGATCCCGGTTGGCTCCGTGCTGATCCTTGTCCAGATCGTGCTGTGCTGGATCTCGGGATTCGGCATCGAAGAGGCCGAGTGACGCCGCGAGTTTAATCCCCTCCGAGGACCGAAAATGCTTTGGGTTGCAATCCTTTCGATGGTGCTGTTGCTGGGCGGTGTCCCGATTGCAATGGCGTTGGGCCTTGGGGGCACGCTCGGGGTCTGGCTGGCTGGCATCCCTCTGCAGGTCATCATCACACGCTTCTTCGCGGGGGTAGACAGCTTCGTCTTCCTCGCTATGCCGTTCTATATTCTGGCTGCGGAGATCATGAACCGCAGCGGGATCACGACCCGGCTTATCTATCTTTCTTCCATCTTTACCGGTCGCCTGCCGGGAGGCACCGCGTATACCAACGTCGGCACCTCGGTCTTGTTTGCTGGAGTGTCGGGCTCGGCCGTCGCTGATGCCAGTGCGCTTGGCCGCTTCTTCATGACGGTCATGCCGAAGGAGGGATATACGAAGCCGTATTCCGCAGCCGTTACCGCCGCGTCCTCGATCATCGGGCCGATCATCCCGCCGTCTGGCCTGGCGATCATCATGGCTGCGGTGACCGGCCTCTCAGTGGTTGATCTTTTCGTGGCGGGCGTAATACCGGGTGTGCTCTTTGGCGTAGCGTGTGCGGTGGTCATCCTCATCAAGTCGGTACGAAGCGGACTTCCGAAGTCAATCGTGACGGTCAAGCGCGAGGATCTTCCAAGGCTGTTGATCGAGGGCACGGCGGTCATGCTGCTGCCGTTCATCATCGTCGGGGGGATGGTAACCGGAGCGTTCACCGCCACCGAGGGGGGAGGGATCGCGGTCTTCGTTGCCGCCCTGCTCGGCCTCTTCCTGTTCCGGTCTATCACTCTACGCGATCTCTGGGATGCTCTTGTCATATCAGCGCGCGGCAGCGCCACGATCTATCTTCTGGTCGCCGCAGCATCGATCCTCTCCTATGCACTCAACCTTCTGGGGATCGGGGGTGTGGTGAAGGCGATCGCTCCCTATTTCCAGAGCAGCCCAATGCTGTTCCTGCTCGGCGTCATGCTTTTGATGCTGTTTCTCGGTATGTTCCTAGATATCGGCGCGGCATTGTTGATCTTCGTGCCGCTGGTTATGCCGACCATTATTCAGCTTGGCATCGACCCGATCCAAGCTTCGATGGTAATCATCCTGTCGCTTGCCATGGGGCTCATCACGCCTCCCGTTGGCGTCGTGCTCTTCATCCTGATGAAGATCGGGAACATCCGCATGACCCCGCTGATGCGGGAACTGATGCCGTTCATCCTCGCAGAGATCGGCGTCATCCTGCTCCTTATACTTTTCCCGTCATTGTCGACCTGGCTGCCGAACTTGCTGCGCTGACGCCTTTTCATACTCTCGGATGAACGAATGAAAATCACTGCAATCAAACCGTACATCGCTCGCGTGGGCGCGAGAAACCAGCTTGTCGTCAAGGTGGAGACAGACAGCGGCATCCATGGCTGGGGCGAGTCAGGCCTTTCCTATCGTGAGAAGGCTGTGGCCGGTGCGCTGGATCATTACGCGCAGTTCTTGCTGGGCAGGGATCCGATGCGTTGTGGCGCCCTGTGGCAGGAAATGTACCGCAGCCAGTATTTTGAGGGCGGGCGGGTTCTTGCCGCGGCCATAGCCGCGCTCGACATTGCCTTCCACGATATCAAGGGCAAAGCGCTTGGTGTTCCGGTTTATCAACTGCTTGGCGGCAAGCAGCGTGACCTTGTGCCGGCTTTCGCCACGACTTCGGCGGAGCCCGGCGAGCAGATGATCCAGCAGACGGTGATGCTGAAAGAAGCGGGTTGGAACTGCGTTCGATTCATCGCTACGGGGCAGGAGAACCTTGACCACTTCGAACCTCGCGACTCGATCGCAACCACGGCGGAATGGGTGACCAAGGCGCGTGCAGAAGTCGGTCATGCCATGACACTGGGCGTTGAATACCACCATCGCCTCAGCGTCGCTGAAGCGGCCTCTTTCTGCCAGAAAATGCCCAAGGGGACGATCGACTTCCTCGAGGAGGGGATTCGAGACGAGACGCCCACGGCCTACGAGGCGCTCCGCCGGATGACTGATGTCCCCTTTGCAATCGGCGAAGAGTTTTCGTCCAAGTGGCAGTTCCTGCCTTACGTGGAACGTGACATCATGCAGTTCTGCCGGATCGACATCTGCAACGTCGGTGGTTTCACCGAAGCGATGAAGGTCGCTGGCTGGTGCGAGGCGCATTACATCGACCTGATGCCGCACAATCCGCTGGGACCGATCTGTACCGCCGCCTCGGTCCATCTTGGCGCCGCGGTCACAAACTTCGGCTGGCTCGAATGCCGGCAGAGTCCTGCAGAACAACATTGGGGCTTTGACAACCGGACACTGTTCCCGAAACAGATCGAGGTGGATGGCGCTTTCTATGTCGTTCCCGATGCGCCGGGATTGGGTATCGAAGTCGATGAGGCAGAGCTTCAGAAGATGCCATTTGAATATTCAGAGCCGCCACATCTTCGCCGGACGGATGGATCATTCACAAACTGGTAGCCGCATCTGCGGGAGCGCGCTCCGGCATCCTCCCGCTCGTCCGCCTGCCGAGTGGCGTGGCAGCACCTCTCACAGCCCTTGTTGTCACCATATCGCAAACTCTGATATGAAGGAGCGAGCGGCGTGGGGACAAGATGACTGACAAGGTACTGGTGATTGATCCGATTGAGCGGCAAGACCTCATCAAAGGCCTGGCTAGCGATGTCCGCGTCATGATGCTGAAGCTCCTGCGCACGAGTGGCCCGAAGAATGTCAATGAGATCGCGGAGGAGCTGAAGCTCCCGCAGTCGACCGCGTCGATCAATCTTAAAGTGCTCGAGGATTGCGGCCTGATCTACACCGAGGGTCAGCGCGCCAAGAAGGGCAGCCAGAAGCTTTGTTATTCAGCCTTCCGCGAGATCCTCATCTCGTTCTCGGAACCAGTCACCGATCGGATGGCGGAAGCGATCACCGTGTCCATGCCTCTGGGCCTCTATACCGAATTTGAAGTCTCCGGCCCGTGCGGGATGTGCTCGAGGGATGGTGTCATCGGCCTGCTTGATGTCCCGGACACCTTCCTTGATCCGAACCGCATGAAGGCGGGCCTTCTGTGGTTCAATACTGGCTTTGTTGAATACCAGTTTCCCAACAACACCCTGCTGAAGAAGGCAAAGCCCAAGGCAATCGAGTTCGCGATGGAATTGAGCTCCGAGGTGCCGGGAACATCCGCCAACTGGCCGTCAGACATCTTTCTTCAGGTCAACGGCACCGAGATCGGCACATGGACATCTCCCGGAGACTATGGCGACAAACGCGGTAACTTTACGCCGGATTGGTGGAAGCTGGCGGGATCGCAATACGGGATGCTTAAAAACTGGCGCATCAACGGACAGGGCAGTTTCGTTGACGGTATGAAGATTTCGAACGTCACTCTCGATGACCTACACCTGGACCAGCATCGTTCGATCCGGATGCGCATCGGCGTGAAGGACGATGCCGAACATCCCGGCGGCATCAACATTTTCGGCAGCGGCTTCGGAAACTACGGCCAGGATATCGTGCTTCGCATTCAGGTCTAGAGATCATAGACTGACTTGACGCGCCCTGCCGGTTCGGGCTCATATACCAACAATTCGGATACAAACCGAATAGATGGATATGACCTCGGGAGGAGAGGGCTTTGGACGCTCGGGTTACTGCGCATGCGCGTTATACAATCGCGGATATCGACAAGCGCCTCTACGGGTCGTTTCTCGAGCATCTAGGACGTGCGATCTACACTGGCATCTACGAGCCCGATCATCCGACAGCGCTCCCGAACGGCATGCGGCAGGATGTGATTGACCTCGTTCGCGAACTTGACACGCCCGTCTGCCGGTACCCCGGCGGCAATTTCGTCTCAGCCTACAATTGGGAAGATGGAATCGGCCCGAAGGAAAGCCGCCCGACGCGCCTGGACCTCGCCTGGCGTACATCCGAATCCAACCAGGTTGGCATCCATGAATTTGCCGAATGGGCTGAGGCTGCCGGCACGGAGATGATGCTGGCGGTCAATCTCGGATCGCGTGGCCTGGATGCCGCGCGCAACTTCGTGGAATATGTAAATCATCCCGGTGGCAGCCAATGGTCCGACCTGCGTCGCCAGAATGGTCGTGCGGAACCGTGGAACGTCAAGCTCTGGTGCCTCGGCAATGAGATGGATGGCCCCTGGCAGGTCGGCCACAAAAGCGCTGCCGAATACGGTCACCTGGCGAACGAAACGGCCAAGGCCATCCGCGCCTTCGATGACAAGCTTGAGCTTGTCGTCTGCGGATCCTCCCACTCCGACATGGCGACCTATCCCCAGTGGGAAGCGACCGTTCTCGATGCGACCTACGACCAGGTCGATTACATCTCGTTGCACATGTATTTTGAGAACTACGAGAAGAAGACCTCGGAATTCCTGGCCCTGCCTGAGAAGCTCGATCGCTACATCGGCACCGTCAGCGGCGTCATCGACTTCGTGAAGGCGAGCAAGCGTTCGAAGCGAGACGTCAAGATCTCCTTTGATGAGTGGAACGTCTGGTATCACGAGCGCAAGAACGACGCGAAGCGCATGCGGGAATGGGATTGGCCGCATGCTCCGGTGCTTCTTGAGGACATTTACAATTTCGAGGATGTGCTGCAGGTCGGTTGTATCATCAACACCTTCATCCGCCGGTCGGACATCGTGCGGGTGGCCTGCATCGCGCAATTGGTCAATGTGATCGCGCCGATCATGACCGAGCCGGGTGGCGCCTCCTGGCGGCAGACGATCTACCATCCCTTTCATCTGGCGTCTCGTTACGGGCGCGGGACTGCGCTACAGCTTGATGTGGACTGCGCGAGTTACACGGCCGATGTCGCGGATGCTGTCCCTTACCTCGATATTGCCGGTGTTCATGACGGCGATGCAGGAACGCTCACCTTCTTCGCCATCAACCGCCACGGGTCCGAGCCGGCGAACATCAAGCTTTGCGTAGAGCGCTTCGGAAACATCAGGAGCGTTGAACACACGCTGATCAAGCATGATGATCTGGAGGCGCGCAATACCAAGGACAATCCGGACAACGTCGCTCCGCGCAAGACGACGGATGCGGTGGTGGAAGGCAACGACGTTCGTTTGTCGGTTCCGCCGTACTCGTATTCCATGATCAGGATCCAACTGTAAGATCAATCGGTGGCGGTTAAATCCCGCCTGTCTAGGGAGGAAAGTGACATGCCGAATTGGTTCAGACTGACAAAGGCGGTGCTTGTGGCGGGCGGTCTCATGACCTCCGCCGCCCATGCCGAGGAAACCGTGACGTGGTGGGACTTCCTGAGCGGCGGTGATGGCGTGCGCATGAAGCAGCTCATATCGGACTTCAACGCAGCTCATCAAGGCAAGATCAAGATCGATGCAACGACGCTGGAATGGGGAACGCCCTTCTACGCCAAGGTCCAGACATCTGCTGCCGTGGGAGAGGCGCCGGATATCATGACCTATCATGCGAGCCGTATCCCGCTCGCGGTCAAGCAGGGTATCCTGCAGGAAATCACGGCCGATGACTGGAAGACGATGGGGCTGTCGCAGTCCGACTATGCGCCGGCCACCTGGGATGCGGTGACCTCCGAGGGCAAGCAGTATGCCGTGCCGCTCGATACGCATCCGATCGTGCTCTACTACAACAAGGACCTGCTGAAGAAGGCTGGCGTACTCGGTGACGACGGCAAGCCCAAGGGCATGGACTCGCGCGAAAACTTCACCGCGACACTTAAGGCCCTGAAGGAGGCGGGTGTGAAGTTCCCACTCGGCTCTGTGACGGCCGATGGTAACTTCATGTTCCGCACCATCTATTCGTTCATGGGCCAGCAGGACGGCGAACTGATGACCGACGGGGAGTTTCTTGCCGGCGACAACGCCAAGAAGCTCGAAAATGCGCTGTCTGTTCTGGCTGACTGGACCAAGGAGGGGCTGCAGTCCACCTATACCGACTATCCTGCAACGGTCGCGCTGTTTACCTCGGGTGAGGCGGCGATGATGATCAACGGCGTCTGGGAAGTCCCGACGATGACGGACCTTGCCAAGAACGGCAAGCTTTTCGACTGGGGTGCTGTCGAACTGCCGGTGATCTTCGATCATCCTTCAACTTATGCCGACAGCCACAGCTTCGCGATTCCATCTAATAAGGGCAAGGAGATGAGCCCGGAAAAGCGCGCGGCCGTGCTGGAGGTCATGAGCTGGATCTCAAAGAACTCGCTCTTCTGGGCGACCGCCGGACATATTCCCGCCTATGGTCCCGTGACCAGTTCGGCAGAATACAAGGCGATGGAGCCGAATGCGACCTACTCCTCGCTCACCACCAACATGATCTTCGACCCGAAGACGCCACTTGCTGGCATCGCCGGGCCGATGTTCGACGTGATGTCGAACTTCTTCGTGCCGACGCTGAACGGCGAGATGGAGCCTGCAGAAGCAGTCGAGGAGATCAAGGCTGGTCTGGAGGACCTCTGACCAGCATGGCCCGGGCGATCATGGTCACCCGGGCCTACGCTTTTGAATGCAGGGGAGCGGGAGGATGATGCTCAGAAACCGGCGCAGGGAGACGCTTTTCGCCCTGGCGCTTGTCGCGCCTTTCGTCGCCATCTATGGCCTTGTCTTCGTCTACCCGACGATCAAGCTCTTCATGATCAGCTTTACGGATGCGCCGCTGATCGGCGAGGGAAATTATGTCGGCTTCGACAATTACACGCGCCTCGCTTCCGACCGGAGGTTCAACACCGCGGTTTGGAACACAGCATACTTTGTGCTCATCACCGTCGTGCCGGGGACGCTTATCGCGTTCGCCATTGCGCTCGGCGTCAATCGCCTTATAGGGCGGCTTCAGGCCGCGATCCTCGCCCTGTTCTTCCTGCCCTATATTCTCCCGGTCTCGGTGGTCTATCTCCTCTGGGACTGGACGTTGAACTTCCAGTTCGGCATCGCGATGCATGTTTTTGACCTGCTCGGCATCCAGCGCATTCCGGTCTTCAAGTCGACGGCGTGGTTCATGCCGGCGGTGGGTGTGATCACGATCTGGTGGACGGCCGGCTTCTCGATTCTCTTGTTCCTTGCGGGATTGCGCGCCATACCAGCTGAGATCTACGAAGCCGCGGCGTTGGACAATGCCGGCATCTGGTCGACCTTCCGCCGCATCACCTGGCCCCTGATGTGGCCGATCACTGCGCTGGTGCTGACGATCCAGTTGATCTCCCAGCTCAAGATCTTCGACCAGGTCTATCTGTTTTCAACCGGCGGGCGCCCGAATGACAACGTCGTGCTCGTTTATTACGTTTTCCAGAGAGCGTTCCAGTCAGACCAGGGGGGCAGGGCAGCGGCCGTGGCTGTCGTGCTGTTCATCATCGTCATCGTCGTGTCGGTGTTGAACTTCCAGTTGACGCGCCTTTCGGGAGGGCGATCAAGATGACAGCAGCAACCGCACGTCGGCTGAACATCATCGGCCTCGTCATCACCGTGATTACCGTGTTGTGCGCGGTAGTCTGGGCCTTCCCGCTTTATTGGGCAGTGGTATCGTCGCTGAAGCCGGAGGACGAAGTGGTGCGGCCCTATATCGAGCTGTGGCCCGATACCCCCACGCTGTCGCACTATGTATTTGCGTTGACTAAGACGGAAATCGGCCGTTGGTACATCAACTCGATCGTGACCGCGGCGGCCGTCACCATACTCACAGTCAGCTCGTCGCTCTTCTGCGGCTACGCCATCTCGCAGCTGAAGTTCCCGTTTCGGAGCATGCTCTGGTGGCTCATCCTGGCAAGCTTCATGGTCCCGATGCAAACCCTGATCATCAATCATTTCGAGCTGGTGGCGGATCTCGGCCTTATCAACACATGGAGCGGCATCGTGCTGCCGCAGCTCATCCACCCGGTCATCATCATCGTCTACAAGCAGTTCTTCGATGGCGTGCCGAAGGATTTTCGCGAGGCGGCGGTGATGGACAATGCTTCCGAATGGCGCATCCTGACGCGGGTCTATATCCCCATGAACTGGGGTGTCACCACGGCCCTTTCGATCGTGTGCTTCATCTGGTCGTGGAATTCGTTCCTGTGGCCGTTCCTGGCGGTAACCAAGACCAACATGATGACGATCACGGTCGGCATCACCCAGGTCAATGATGCATTCGGCGTCTATTATGCACGGCAATTGACGGCGGCGGTGCTTGCCGGTCTGCCGGTGGCGCTCGCCTACCTGATCTTCCAGCGAAGGGTGACGGAAGCGATCACCCTGTCGGCCGGCATCAAGGGGTAGGGCCACGCCTTTCGCATTCGCTTGAGCGAGAGCCCTGCCGCGGTGACTCAAGCGGCTTGATAGGATCTTCCGTCTGCGTCGAACAGGTGGACTGCCGTAGGATCGAGGCCCACCTGCACGCGATCTCCGGGGCGCACGCTCGAGCGTCCGCTATCCTGCGCGATGAGCTGCGAGCCATCTTCGAGCGTGCAATAAGCGAGCGTGCGTTCGCCGAGTTGTTCCACGACGCTCACCTGCGCCGTTGTCGTGGGACGGGATGGGTCGGCACCCGCCGTCATGATCCGCACTGATTCCGGCCGGATACCGAGATCGAACTTCCCGGCTTGGGGGACAGGTGCTTCGATCTCGAATTCTAATCCGTTTCCGAGCCGCACCGGCGTCCGCCCGGGGCGCAGAACTTCGACGGGAAGGAAATTCATGCCGGGGCTTCCGATGAACCCTGCAACGAAGCGCGAAGCGGGCTTGAGGTAGACCTCCATCGGCGTCCCGATCTGCTCGATCTTGCACTGGTTGAGAACGACGATGCGGTCTGCCAGCGTCATCGCCTCCGTCTGATCATGCGTGACATAGATCATCGTCGCCTTCATGCGCTGATGAAGCTGGGCGAGCTCGACCCGGGTGCGCACGCGTAGCGCGGCATCGAGGTTCGACAGCGGTTCATCGAAGAGAAAGGCCTTCGGCTCCTTGACGATCGCACGGCCAATGGCCACCCGTTGCCTTTGCCCACCGGATAACTGTGCGGGCTTGCGCGACAGTAGATGCTCCATTTCCAGCATGCGGGCAGCGGTCAACACCCGCGCCTCGATTTCCGCCGTTGGAAGGCCAATATTCTGGAGCCCGAAAGCCATATTGTCCCGCACGCTCATGTGCGGATAAAGCGCATAATTCTGGAATACCATCGCAACATTGCGCTGGCCCGGCGACAAGGTCTCGCTGCGCACGTCGCCGATGGTAAGCGAGCCGGAGTCAATCGTCTCAAGCCCGGCGATCATGCGAAGAAGCGTCGATTTGCCCGACCCGGAAGGCCCAAGGAAGACGACGAGTTCCCCCGCCTCGACAGTCAGCGAGATGTCCTTGATGACCGAGACCGAGCCGAAGCTTTTCGATACATTCTCCAGACGAATTTCCGCCATCCATCTCCTCCCAGAGCTCGCATCATTCTTTCCGGTATGTATCGGAAGTCAAGATATGGATGGTGGCTGGAGATATCGGTGGATCACCGCTCAGCTGCTGTGCGCCCGTAAAGCAGCAGCATGACAATGATAACGAGGCCGTAGATGATCTGGCGCCCGGCTTCAGGCATCTGCATCACCGACAGGATCGATTGCAGGAGCGTGATGAGGATCACGCCCGCGATGGTGCCAAGGTAAGAGCCACGACCGCCGATGATCGAGGTTCCGCCAAGAACGACTGCGGCAATTGCCGGCAGCAGGTACGCGTCACCCATGGATTGCGCAGCCTTCGAGGCATAGCCTGCGAGCAGGATGCCACCAAGCGCCGACAGCCCGCCGGCCACGGCAAACGCTATCAGTACGATGCGCCGCGTGTTGATGCCTGACAGATAAGCCGCCCGCTCGCGGTTCCCGATGCCATAGACGCATCGCCCGAAGCTCGTGCGCGTCAGCACGAATACCATTCCGGCGCCGACAAGCGCCCAGATGATCACGACGTTCGGAATGCCGGGGATCATCGATCCTGTAGCGAGGAAGCGCATCGCACCGGTGGCGCTGTCCTGCGGCGAGAAGCCGCCGGTGTAAACCACCATGGCGCCCTGGGCGACAGCATTGGTGGCGAGTGTCATGATCATCGACGGGATGCGCAGATAGGCGACGCCGAGGCCGTTGACGACGCCGATCGCGACGCCGCACAAGATACCAAACGGGATGGCGAAGGCCGCGCCCACGTCGCCATAGGCGGCGGCCGCGCAGGCCATCATGGCGCCCGTGGAGACTGCCCAAGGCACCGAAAGGTCGATCTGGCCAAGCAGGATGACCAGCATCATGCCCGTGGCAATGACACCTAGGAAGGAAGCCACTTTCAACTGCTGCAGCAGGTATTCCGGCGAGAGGAAGCTGCTGGAATAAAGGCTCCCCAAAATGAGAAGCAGGACAATGCAGGCGAAAGCGATCACCACCGCCCGATCGAGCCGCCGGACGAAGCTTGGCATGCGTTCATTCATGCGTACCGTTCCAGTTTCACTCACAGGAACCACTCCAGCCTATTTCGGACACGGACCAAGGCGATCGCTCCCAGGCTGACAGCGACAAGCAATATGAGGCCCTGGAAGAGGGGCTGCCAGATGGGGTCGAAATCAAAGACGAACAGCAGGTCGCCGATCGTACGGAAGGCGAGTGCGCCAAAGATGGCGCCGATCGCGCTGCCCTTGCCGCCAAACAAAGACACTCCGCCCAGCACCACCGCCGCAATGGAGAACAGCGTATAGGCATTGCCGCTCGCAAGAGCTGCATCCCCTGTATAGGTGAAGAAAGTCAGGAAGAGCCCGCCAACGGCGGCGATCAGACCGCCAAGCGTATAGCTCAGGAACTTGCCGCGGCGGATGGGCATGCCCGACATGTAGGCGGCCGTTTCGGACGAACCGGCGGCATAGGCCGCACGACCGTAGACGCTGCGGCTATAGGGGATCCAGACAATAAGTACCACGCCCGCCAGCGCAACAAGGCTGCTCGGGATGACGCCAAACAGCCGGCCGGTAAGCGCGTCCGCCAGATCCTCATTGACGGATCCGCCCGGGAAGGGCCGCAGGAGAAGCGCAACCCCGAAATAAACGGCACCTGTCGCAATCGTCGTGACGATCGGCTGTAGCCGACCATAGATGACGATGGCGCCGTTGATCGCCCCGCACAATGCGCCGACAAGCAGGACCGCAATCACGCCCATTGCTGTTTCGAGGGGTGTGCCAATTACGATCCAGGACGCCAGGCAATTTGTCAGCAGGAGGATCATGCCGACCGACAGATCTATGCCGGCGGTGATCACGACAAGCGTCTGCGCCATCGCGACGAATGCCAGCAGCACGCCCTTGTTCGCAGCCGTCTGGACGACATTGGCGGTGAACCCTGCTGGATGGTTTGCCGTGTAGATGACGAACATCACGGCGAAGATCGCAACAGCGGTCAAAGTGCCTTGCTGTGCTGAAAGCCAATACCGCCAGTCTTTCATGATGCGAGCTCCTGCACTCTTTCCGCTTCGGGCAGGTTAAGGGCGCTGGCGAGAAGAGCATGTTCGGTAATCTCGGACCCGACCAGTTGCCGCTTCACTGCCCCGTCATAAAGAACCAGAACCTTGTCACAGCAGCCGATCAATTCGGCATAGTCGGTCGAATAAAAGAGAATAGCGGCACCTTCATCTGCCAGCCGGCGCAGCAGCTGGTAGATTTCCTGCTTCGTGCCAACGTCGATGCCTCGGGTCGGGTCGTTCAGCAGCACGATCCGGGGGCTGCGCATCAACCATTTGGCGATGACGACCTTCTGCTGGTTACCACCTGAAAGCGTGCCTACGGGCACATCGAGGTTGCCGGCCTTGATCGAAAGCAACTTCATCATGCGGTCGATGAGCGTCTGCTCCTTTTTGCCGTCGATGACGCCGTTCTTGGCGAGTTGGTCAAGGGCCGCAAATGACAGGTTCTCACGCACCGTCATCGGCAACATGAGGCCTTCCGTCTTCCGGTCTTCGGGAATGAGCGCCATGCCGATGCCATGGTCGCGCGCCTGCGTCGGACTTTCGATCCGCACGGGTTCGCCATCTACGAGAACAGTGCCCTTGACATCGCGAAGCACGCCGAACAGGGCAAGCAGCAGGTCTCTCTGCCCCTGGCCATCCAACCCGCCGAGGCCGACGATCTCGCCCGCTTTCAGCGAGAAAGAAATGTCGTGAAGGCGGTCGCCCCAGGAGAGGTTCTGAACGTCAAGGACCGGCTTCTTGTCAGGCACGGGCTCAGGTTTCGGCGGGTAAGCGCTATGATATTCGCGACCGATCATCATCTCGATCACGTCTTCGTCGCTTTTTGTCCCGGCGGGGTAGCTTGCGACATTGCTGCCATTGCGGAACACGGTACAGTCGTCCGCGAGCTCGGCAATCTCGTTCATCCGATGCGAGATGTAGAGCAGCGCCAGCCCTTCGCTGCGAAGACGCTTCAAGACCTCGAAGACTTTCCGGACATCGCCCGCCGTCAAGGCGGATGTCGCCTCGTCGAGAATGAGGATGCGCGGCTTGCGGGCCAGCGCCTTTGCAATTTCCACCATCTGCCGGCGTGACAGCGGCAGGTCCTTGACGAGAGCAAGCGGATGGATGTCGGAGGCGCCCGTGCGCGCCAGCGCCTCTTCGGCTATCTGACGTTGCGCCCTCCGGTCAATCATGCCGAAACGGGTGGGCGGCCTGGATACCATGATGTTGTCCGCGACGCTGAGTTCCGGAATGAGTGACAGTTCCTGGAAGACGCAGACGACGCCGGCATCGTTGGCGGCCGCCGGCGAGGGGAACGTCACCGGCTGCCCGTCCATGAGCATGGTGCCTTGATCAGGCGACACAACGCCGGACATGATCTTGATCAGCGTCGACTTGCCTGCGCCGTTTTCCCCCAGGAGCGCGTGGATTCTGCCGGCCTTCAGCGTGAGGCTGGCCTGCTCGAGCGCCCTGACCCCTCCGTAACGTTTGGATATGCCTTCCATACGGAAAAGGTCATAAGACTGCTGCATCATTTTCTCCGGGGCACGAGCGAAGCAGGCACGAGGCCGATCGGCTTCGTGCCTGCCAATTCCATGATGGCTACTGATTTTCCTTCGTCTGCCCCATGATCTCCTGGGCAGTGAAGTTGATCCCGCACGTCGGGAAGGAGTTACCAACGAAGAAGTTGTCGGATTCCGTCGGGAAAAAGTCCTGCCCTTCCTTGAACTCGCCATCCGAGGTGATCGCAAGCGGCAGCTTGACCTCCTGCGGGATGACCTGGCCCTCAAGAGCTGCAATTGCCGTCTTGATGGCCACGGCCACCTGTGCCGGTCCCGAGCCTGCCGAGGTGCACTTCAACCCGTCCGCCGAATGCTTCGCGCAAAGCTTGCGGAAACCGTTCTCGGTCTCGCCGCCGAACGGCACGAATGGGTGCTTGGCATCGATCATCGCCTGCACCACGCCGGTGTCGCCACCCTGGGCGGTGATGCCGTCAAACGGGCCATTGGTGGCGATCGCGTCAGCCGCGACCTTCTGGGCCACGCCATCGTCCCACTTGCCCATGACCTCGGTCACCTTGAACTCCTTGCCGGAAGCCTGCAGCTTCTCGTGAAGCCCGGTGTGACGGTCGGTGTCGACTGAGGTTCCAGCAACGCCGCGAACCTCGAGCACCTTTCCACCATTCGGCAGGTATTTCACCAGCCAGTCGCCCCAAAGCTCACCCAGGCCCTTCTGGTCAACATTGACGTTGATCGCGTCTTCCGTGTCGAGAATGTTGTCGAATGCGACGAGAACGACGCCGGCCTGTTTGGCCCGCTTGATGACTGGTGCAAAGGCGGTCGGGTTCTGGGCGTTGACGATGATCGCATCGTAACCGGAGTCAATGAAGTTGTTGATGGCCGAGATCTGCGCCGGCACATCCTCTCCGGTCGAAACGACCTTGAATTCCTTCAGCTTGGCCGCGACATCCGGCTGGGCGGCATAGGCCTTGGCCGTTTGCACCATCTGGATGCGCCAGGTATTGGCGATATAGCCGTTCGCGAGCGCAATGCGGAACGGACCATCCTTCTTGGGGAACTTGTAGAACTTGGTCTCGGCAGACCAGGGTGCAAAGCACTCCGGATCGGCAGACGGGCCTGAAACGACTTCAGGCTCAGCGTAAGATGCCGAGCCCAGCATGAGGAATGCAGTTGCTGCGACAACACCACGTATCATGGATTTCATCGGCTTTCCCTCCCTTTGGCGCGCTTTCACGAGCTCTCTCGCGTGGTCGCGAGGCCCGATACAGACACGACTCCCTTGGCGTCGCTCACGACGGCCATCTCCCAAACAGCGCAGCAAAGTCTCCTCACCAGCCGCACCGTCCTTAATGGGTAGCGCTACCATATTTCACTGTAAAGAGGATTTTACGGGAACATCTTGGCGAGTTATTTTAACGTTGAAGTGTTTTGGAAGTATTCGATGGCGCTGCCGTGCCACTTGCATAAAGGTAGCGCTATCAGCATTGTTGGATTGGTTCATTCGGGGGAGGAACGATGGCCGTAGATTTTCAGGTGCTGGATGCACGCTTCGCACGTCTGGTTAATCCGAGCGCTCGACTGGAGCAGCTTTACGGCGGATGCCGCTGGGCCGAGGGGCCAGCTTACTTTGCAGGCGGACGCTATTTGATCTGGTCCGACATCCCCAATGACCGCATGTTGCGGTATGACGAGAACGACGGGCATGTCAGCGTTTTCCGGCAGCCAGCGAACTTCTCCAACGGCAATACCACGGACCGCCACGGAAGACTCGTAACCTGCGAGCACGGCGGTCGCCGGGTCAGTCGCACCGAACACGACGGTAGCGTCGTCACGATCGCCGATCGATGGGATGGCAAGCGGCTGAATTCACCCAACGACGTGGTCGTTCGCTCGGACGGTTCGATCTGGTTCACCGACCCGACTTACGGGATCGACACTGACTATGAGGGTCATAGAGCACCGAGCGAAATCGGCGCCTGCCATGTTTACCGTGTGGACCCGCAGACGATGGCAATCGAACCGGTGATTACTGACATGGTGCGCCCTAACGGCCTCGCCTTCTCTCTGGATGAGAGCCAATTGTACGTCGTCGATACCGGGCGAACTCACGGTGAGCATTACCCGGCCCACATGCGTGTCTTCGACGTAGACCGGGCGGGCAAGGTGTCCGGCGGCCGTGTCTTTGCCGACTGTACGGTTGGCCTGTTTGATGGTTTCCGGCTTGATGAGGACGGGCGAATCTGGACGAGTGCCGGGGACGGCGTCCACTGCTATGATCCGGACGGCACCTTGATTGGGAAGATCCTTGTTCCCGAAATGACGGCCAACTGCGTGTTTGGCGGGCCGAAGCGCAACATCCTCTATATCTGCGCGACGAGTTCTCTCTACGCCATCCGGCTCATGGTTAACGGTGCGAGGCTGCCCTGACCGGTGGAAGAACTCGACGTCAATGAGCCGGTCAAGAAGATGGGACGGCGCAGCAGTGGCCGGCCCACCATCAATGATGTGGCGCGCCTGGCTGGCGTTTCTCCAATCACCGTCTCTCGGGCGCTGCGCGATCCGTCGCTGGTCTCGGTGGAACTGCGCCGGCTGGTCGACGGCGCTGTTGCCGAGCTTCATTACCAACCAAACGTCAATGCGCGCGCCCTTGCCTCCTCGCGCGCAGATGTCATTGCCGTCCTTGTGCCGTCGCTGACGAATATCGTCTTCGCCGACTTTATCAGGGGCATTTATGACGCGCTGGATGACGGCACGTTGCAGGTCCAGATCGGCAACACCCATTACTCTCCGCAGGAAGAGGAACGGCTTGTGCGCATGTTCCTTGGCCAGCGACCATCCGGATTGATCCTCGCCGGCATCGACCAGTCGAGCGCCACTGTGAAGCTCCTCAAGGCCGCCGGCTGCCCGGTGGTGCAGGTGATGGAATATCACGAAGAGCCAATCGACATGCTGGTCGGCTTCTCGCACTTCGAGGCTGGAAAGGCGGCGACGGAGCACCTTGTCCACGCCGGCTATCGCCGGATCGGATTCATCGGCGCGCGCATGGATCCACGCTCGCAGCGTCGCATGGCCGGCTACCAGCGCGCTCTGGAAGAAGCCGGCATGTTCGATCCGACTCTGATTACCACGACGCCAACACCATCCAGCGTGCCGCTCGGCGGCGAACTGCTGGCGGAGGCCTTGGCGCGGAACCATGACCTTGATGCCGTCTTCTGCAATAACGACGATCTCGCCCTGGGCGTACTCTTCGAGTGCCAACGGCGTGCGATCAGCGTGCCGCACCGCATCGGGATCTGCGGCTTCAACGATCTCGACCTGATGCGCGCTGCGCATCCCAGCGTGACCAGCGTCACCACTCCAAGGTACGAGACTGGCCGACACGCGGTGCAGATGGTTCGTCGTCGTTTGTCAGGTGAAACGGAAGAGGTGCGCTACCTCGATCTCGGGTTCCGCCTGCAGGCACGTGAAAGCAGCGCAAGAGCCTTCGCGCCGAGGTGGAAGCCTGCGTAACCGCAGCCTGATGTTCAGGGGCGTCGACTTAAGTGGCTTTACCAAAGCGCCTTGGTTGCGCTTTCTAAGCTCCTTTAATCGTGCGGCGAAGCACCTGTAAAGAAATCGGCTTGACCAATTCTGCTTTTGGCGCTTTTCTGCGGGTGCATCAAGCACTGGAGGAGGGCGCGATGATGGGAGCATCTGCTATTGCCGCGACCGCGCCAGCGCGCGTGTTGCTGAGGTTGGAAAACATCTCCAAGGAGTTTCCTGGGGTCAAGGCGCTGTTGGGCGTCAACTTCGACCTGCGCGCCGGTGAGGTTCACGCCGTCTGCGGCGAGAATGGTGCAGGCAAATCGACTTTGATGAAGATCATCAGCGGCGTCTACCAGCCGAACTCAGGGTCGATCACCTTCAAGGGTGAACCGATGCGGTTCAGCTCGACGCTTCAGTCGGAAGCGGTCGGCATCGCGATCATCCACCAGGAACTGAACCTTGTTCCGCATCTTACCGTCGCGGAAAACATCTATCTCGCGCGCGAGCCGCGCCGCGGTTTTCTCGTTGATCGAAAGAAACTGCTCGCCGATGCTCGCCGCTGCCTCGACCGGATCGGCGTGAACATCGACCCGAACGTGCAGGTGCGGACGCTCTCGGTTGCGCAATGCCAGATGGTGGAGATTGCCAAGGCACTGTCTCTTGATGCGGCAGTCCTCATCATGGATGAGCCGACGTCATCGCTGACGGAGCAGGAGGCGCAACTCCTCTTCAAGGTGATCCGCGATCTCAAGGCGCAGGGCACTGGCATCATCTACATCTCCCACAGGCTGGATGAGATGGTCGAGATTGTCGATCGCGTCACCGTCCTTCGCGACGGCCGGTATATCTCGACGGACAACTTTGCGGATTTGACGCTCGATGACATCGTCGCGCGCATGGTCGGGCGTTCGCTGGAAGACAAATATCCAGAGCCGACGCGAGTACCAAGCGAGCATGTTATCTTTTCGGCAAGCGGCCTGACCCGGCATGGAGTGTTTTCCGGCATCGGCTTCGAGATCCGGCGCGGCGAGATCCTTGGGTTTGCCGGATTGATGGGCGCGGGCCGTACCGAAGTCGCTCGCGCCATCTTTGGCGCCGATCCGCTACACTCCGGTACGATTACCCTGGATGGCAAGGAACTGAAGATCACCGATCCGCGTAACGGGATTGAGGCAGGGATCGCTTATCTGTCGGAAGACCGGAAGGCGAATGGCCTCGCCATCAAGATGCCCGTTGACGCGAACCTGACGATGGCGCGGATGGACGGTGTCAGCAACCGCTTCGGAGTCATTGATCGGAAGAAACATCATGATGCCAGCCAGCATTATGTCGATCTGCTGAACATCAAGACGCCGAGCCTCACCCAGCCGGTGAGGCTGTTGTCGGGCGGCAACCAGCAGAAGATCATCATCGGCAAATGGCTGTTCCGCGAGCCTCGGGTGATGTTTTTTGACGAGCCGACGCGGGGCATCGATATCGGCGCCAAGTTTGCGATCTACCAGATCATGGACGAGTTGGCGGCGCGTGGAATCGCCGTGGTGCTGATCAGCTCAGAGTTGCCGGAAGTTCTCGGCATGACGGACCGCATCGCTGTCTTCCACGCAGGGCGGATCACCGCGACGCTGACCACGCGCGACACAAACCAGGAAGAGATCATGCATTACGCGTCCGGCAGTGGCCGGCGTGCGCAATAAGGATACTGAAATGGCCGACGTGACCGGCGAAAAGGATATGCAGCAACGAGCAGCTCCGACTGTGAAGACCGGACGGCTCAGCGAGCGGCAGAAGGATATCATCCAGAAGTTTGCGGCGCTCGCCAGCCTTGTTGTCCTCACTGCCTTTTTCTCTGCAACGAGTAGCGCCTTCTTCACCGTCGGCAACGGCATGACGATTGCCCTGCAGGTGACGTCGATTGCGCTTCTGGGGATCGGCGCGACCTATGTCATCATCACTGGCGGGATCGATCTTTCCGTCGGCTCCGTCCTGGCGCTGGCGGGCGTCGTTGCCGCGCTGGCGGTCAAGGAACTGCAACTGCCGGTTTGGCTTGGCATGGTGCTAGGTATCCTGACAGGGTCGCTCTGCGGGATGATCAACGGCATCGTCGTCACCAAGCTGAGACTGCCTCCGTTCATTGCCACGCTTGGCATGATGCTGATTGCCCGCGGCGTCGCGCTGCAGATCACCGGTGCCCGCGCCGTCTCGGGTCTTGGCGAAAGCTTTGGCGTACTCGGCAATGGGTCGCTGCTTCGCTTCGAGTCGATTGACGAGCAGGGTTTTCCGGTCGTGGCTTTCCCCGGAATCCCATACCCCGTCGTCCTGATGATCATCATTGCTGTTGCGTCAGCCTACGTGCTGAATCGCACCGTCTTTGGTCGTCACGTTTATGCGATCGGCTCGAATGCGGATGCGGCACGGCTTTCCGGCGTCAACGTCTCGCGGGTCACCATCTACACCTACCTGATCTCGGGCACCCTTGCCGGTCTTACAGGCTGTGTGCTGATGTCCCGTCTCGTGACGGCGCAACCCAACGAAGGCGTCATGTACGAGCTTGATGCGATTGCAAGCGCGGTGATTGGCGGCACCTCGCTGATCGGTGGCGTCGGCACGATCTCCGGCACCTTCATTGGTGCCTTTGTAATCGGCATTCTGCGCAATGGCTTGAACATGAACGGCGTCTCCGCCTTCACGCAGCAGATCATCATCGGGCTTGTGATCCTGGCGACCGTCTGGATCGACCAGTTGCGCAACCGCCGCTGAGGAAGATGTCGGGAAGGGGAAGCACCTTCCCCCGCTTTGGACCCCGGTTCGGGTCCCGTCTTGTGGAGGAGAAAATGGGAAAACTGAAAACTGTGCTGCTGGCCTCGGCTATTGCGCTTGCAAGCGCATCCGCGGGTTCCGCCGGAGAAATTGCCGTCATCGTCAAGACGGTTAACTCGACCTTCTGGCAGAACGTCCAGAAGGGTGCAGATGCCGCGATCGCTGAAGTCAAAGACAAGCATACGATGACCTTCCAGGGGCCGGCGTCGGAATCTGCGATCGCCGACCAGGTCAACATGGTCGAAAATGCCGTCAACCGTAAGGTGGAAGCGATCCTTCTCGCGCCGTCTGATCCGGACGCACTGGTGCCGGCGGTGAAGAAGGCATGGGAAGCCCGCATTCCGGTCGTCATCATCGACAGCCAACTCGCCGACGGCGCCGACAAGTATTACCAGTCGTTCCTCGCCACCGATAACAAAAAAGCCGGCGAACTCGCAGCACAGGCGCTGATCGACAAGGTTGGCACCACCGGCAAAATCGCCGTCATGTCTTATGTCGCGGGTGCCGGCTCGGAAATTGGCCGCGTTGGCGGTTTCACCGACTACATTAAGGCGAACTCGAAGCTTGAGATCGTCGGGCCGTATTATTCGCAGTCCCAGATGGCCACTGCGCTCAACCAGGTGACTGACGTGCTGGCTGCCAACAGCGACCTGAAGGGGATCTTCGGCGCGAATGAGCCGACCGCGATCGGCATGGGCCGTGCAATCAAGCAGGCTGGGAAGAGCGGCCAGGTGGTTGCCGTCGGTTTCGATGGAAACCAGGACCTGCAGGAATTCGTCAAGGACGGCACTCTGGCGGCGACCGTCGTCCAGGGTTCCTACCAGATGGGTGAGATGGGCGTGGCGACGCTTGTGAAGATCCTCAACAAGGAGAAGGTCGAAAAGACCATCGACACGGGCGTTGTTGTTGTCACCAAGGACAATATCGACAAGCCGGAAGCGCAAAACGTCCTCTACTAAGAGGTGGATCCCGGCGCGCGGGCTGATGTTCGCGCGCCTCTTCCAGACCAAGATCAGATATCAGGGCATCATGAAGGTTTCGGACAAGCGCAAGCTGCGCAATCGCGACGTCTCGTTCACGCTTATAGGGCTTGGTTGTGCCCAGATGGGCAATCTTTACCGCCTCACCAGCTATCAGGAGTCGCTTGGTGCATTCGAGGCCGCGTGGAATTCCGGCATCCGCTATTTCGACACGGCGCCGTTCTATGGATATACGCGCAGCGAACGCCGCCTCGGCACCATGGTGACGGATCAAAAGCGTGATGACTACGTGCTGAGCACCAAGGTCGGTCGCATCATGGTGCCCGATGCGACGGTTGGGCCGGAGGAGGATGCTTATGTCGAGCCGCTTCCGTTCCGTCCGGCCTATGACTACAGTTACGACGCGATCATGCGCTCGTTTGAAGCAAGCCGGCAGCGGATCGGCATCTTCGCGCCCGACATTTTGTATGTCCATGACATCGGCCGCGCCACACATGGCGACCGGCATCAACATTATTGGGATCAGCTTACAACCGGTGGCGGGTTCCGCGCCCTCGGTGAACTGCGTGCTGCCGGACTGGTGAAGGCCGTAGGGCTTGGGGTCAACGAATGGCAGGTGGTCGCGCAGGCCATGGACGAGTTCGACATCGACGTCACCATGCTTGCCGGTCGTTATACCTTGCTGGAACAGGAAAGCCTTCCGCTTCTGGATCGTTGCCAACGAGAGGGTGTCGGTATCGTTATCGCCGGCGCCTTCAATTCCGGCCTTCTGGCCGGCAACCGGAAGTTCAACTATACCGACGCTCCCGCAGATATTCTTGCACGCGTTGACGAAATCGACGCTGCTTGCAAGGCCGAAGGTGTTTCCATGCAGGCTGCGGCGCTGGCCTTTCCAGCACTACATCCGGCCGTGGTCACCATAGTGTTGGGCGCTCGCAACGCAGAGCAGATGAATGCCAATGTAAGCTGGTTCGGACAGGACATTCCCGCTTCTTTCTGGATCCGGCTCAAGGACACAGGCGTCATTGCTGCCGATGCGCCTATCGAAGGTGCCGTTTAAGATGGTCATCGATGCGCATCAGCATTTCTGGCTGCTGAAGGACCGTCAGGGCGCTTGGCCACCCCCAGAGCTCGCTGCCATTCATCGCGATTTTCTCCCCGCGGACCTCATTCCGGAGATGAAGGGTTCGGGTGTTTCAGGCACGGTGCTCGTGCAGTCGCTGCCGAGCCTGGAAGATACGCGGTTCCTGCTCGATCTTGCCCGCGACCATGACTTCGTTCTCGGCGTCGTCGGCTGGGCAGATCTGAAGGCGCCCAACGCACCGCAAGTGATTGCCGAGCTTGCCAAGGCTGACGAACTGAAAGGCCTGAGGCCAATGCTGCAAGATCTGGCGGACGCGCGCTGGATCGACGATCCGGCGCTGGCGCCGGCGGTGGAGGCCATGATCGAGCATCGCCTGGTTTTCGACGCGCTGGTTCTGGAACCACATCTCCCGGCACTCCACGCGTTCGCGTTACGGCATCCTGGCCTGCCGATCGTGATCGATCACGGCGCAAAACCCAGGATCGCGTCGGGGCACTTCACTGGCTGGCGGCATGCGATGTTGCGGCTCGCGAAGCTTCCTCATGTGCATTGCAAGCTGTCGGGCTTGCTCACCGAAGCCGGCGAACAGCGCCAGGAGGCGCTTCGGCCTTACATCGAGACAATTCTGGAACTGTTTGGCGCGGAGCGGGTGATCTGGGGCAGCGACTGGCCGGTGTTGAACCTCGCCGGTTCATATTCGGGATGGATCAACCAGTGTCTCCACATTGTACCGCAAGCGGATCAGGATGCGGTCATGGGCGGCAATGCGATCCGCGTTTATGGCCTGACGGGGTACTGAAATGCAGAGAATGGGCATGGTGATCGGCCTGCAGCCGGACAAGGTCGAGGAATACAAGGCACTGCACGCGGCGGTATGGCCTGAGATCCTGCAACTGATCTCCAGCTGCAACATCCGCAACTATTCAATCTTCCTGCGCGAGCCGGAGAACCTATTGTTCGGCTACTGGGAATATCACGGCACCGATTTTGCAGCCGACATGGCAAAGATGGCTGCGAGTGAAAGGAACCAGGAATGGTGGTCCTACTGCATCCCCTGCCAGAAGCCGCTTGAGACCCGGGCGGAGGGTGAATGGTGGGCCATGATGGATCAAGTGTTCCATCTCGATTGAGGGCGGTGCATGACAGGCGACGGGATCATTCTCCAGTTCGGCACGAGCCGCTTCCTTCAGGCGCATGCCGACCTTTTTCTTCACGAGGCGGCGGAAGCGGGGCAGGCGGTCCTGCCTGTCACCATTGTCCAGACATCCGGCTCGGCCGAGCGGGTGGGGCGCCTTGCTGCCTTCTCGGATCCCGCCGGATACCCTATCATCATTCGCGGTCTTGAGAATGGCCAAAAGGTCGAACGGCGTCTCGCGGTCAAAAGCGTCAAACACGGGTTATCAACGGCAACACATTGGCTGGAGATTGTGGATCTCTTTGCCCATCAATCGCGGTTCATCATCTCCAACACGGGTGATGCGGGATATGAAGTGTCCAATGACGACTCTGGTTCGCTTGACGGTAGGGAACCAGCCGCTTCCTTTCCCGGGAAGCTAGCGCAGCTGCTTCATGCGCGTTTCCAGGCAGGCGGTGAGCCCATGACCGTTTTGCCTTGCGAGCTGATCAACCGCAATGGCCCCGTGCTCAAGGCGCGGGTGACGAAGATCGCCGAGCAGCGTGTAGGTGAGCCAGCCTTTCTCGCCTGGCTTGATGGCCACGTGATCTTTGCTAACACGCTGGTGGACCGCATCGTGTCCGAGCCGCTTGAGCCGGCAGGCGCTGTCGCCGAGCCGTATGCGTTGTGGGCGATCGAGAGAGCGCCTGGTCTCGTTCTGCCGTGCCGCCATCCCTCCATCCAGCTTGTGGACGACATAGAGCCGTTCGAGAGGCTGAAGCTGCATATCCTGAACCTGGGACACACCGTGCTTGCCGAGATCTGGCTTATCGAGAGCAGGCGCAAGGACGAGTTTGTCCGCGAGATCGTGTCAGATCCTGCGGTGCGCGAGCGGTTGCTCGACATCTATGACAGCGAGGTCCTGGGCGGTTTTGCGGCTCAAGGCATGGGTGAACAGGCAAAAGCCTATGTCGCAACCACACTGGAGCGTTTCGACAACCCTTTCCTGGATCACCGCATTGCGGACATCGCCGGCAACCACGCCCTGAAGGTCGCGCGGCGCCTTGGTGCCTTCCTGGAATGGTCTAAGACGCCGTCACCGACGCTTCAGGCCATCGTGGATAAGTATCCGCATGCCTAGATCGTTCTGTCCGCACCCCTTTTGCCGGCTCCGCTCACGCCGGACATGATTTTCTCGAAAAACCGGATCTGTTCGTCGCTATCCTGGTACGCCTGCTCGAAGATGAGCCGGTCTTCCCGCCGCACGCCTTTGCCCTTCTTCATCAGAGCGGTGATGGCCCTGGAGGGCGTCTTGGGTGTCAGCGTCATCGCAAGTGCTTTCGGACCGGCTTCCAGCTTTGTGATGCCTAACCGTGCTGCGACAACCTGCAGCCTCGTTGTACGCAACAGAAGCAGCACGTCCTGCGGGGGCTCGCCAAACCGGTCCTCGAACTCCTCTTCCAGGTCGTTGATCTCGCGCAGTTTGGACGCCCGCAACAGCCGGCCATAAAGATTCAGTCTTACCGCCGGGTCCGAAATATAGTCGATGGGTATGGCTCCCACGTTGCCGAGGTTCAGGATGGGCCGTTCCTGGGTAACCACGGGTTGCTTGCGCAACTTTGCCACCGCAGCAGCGAGCAGCTGTTGGTAGAGGCCCGTGCCGATCACCTTCATATGCCCGGCCTGATCCTCTCCTGCGATATCCCCGCCGCCGCGCAGGTCCAGGTCGCGGAGGCTGATCGCAAGACCCGCCCCCAGGCGATCATGTTCAACAAGTGTCGAAAGCCGCAGCCGTGTTTCTTCAGCCAGTTCGGCTCGTGCTTCGGTCAACAACGTCGCGATGCCTTGTGCCGCGCCGCGGCCGACGCGGCCGCGCAACTGATGAAGTTGCGCGAGCCCGAAGCGGTCGGCATGCCAGACGAACATCGTGTTGGCGCGCGGCACGTCCAGGCCGTTTTCGATGATGTTGGTGGCGAGCAGGATGTCGCCATCACCCTCAGCAAAACCAACGATGACTTCATCAATCTCCGCCGCCCGCATCTTGCCGTGAGCGACTTTGACGGAAAGTTCTGGGACGATCTTCCGCAAGATCGCCTCAACCTCCTCAATATCCTCGATGCGAGGCACGACAACGAAGCTCTGTCCACCGCGTCGATATTCGCGCATTAGGCCGGTGCGCATGGAGGCCTGGTCGAACTCGGCGAGCGACGTGCGGATCGGCCTGCGCCTCGCCGGCGGCGTTGTCAGGAGGCTCACCTCCTGAATTCCCATCATCGCCGACTGCAATGTCTGCGGTATCGGCGTTGCCGACATGATGAGGGTGTGAAGGGTGGGCGCGAGCTTCGTCATCGCCCGCTTTTCCTTTACCCCGAAACGATGTTCCTCATCCACGATCAGCAAAGACAGGTTGGCGAACTGGACGTCCTTCGCAAGAAGCGCTTGCGTTCCCACGACAACGCCCATCCGCCCTTCGGCGAGCGCCGTCTTCACCTCCTTGGCTTCGCTGGACTTGAGCAGGCGAGACAACATGCCAACCTCAACGCCCGTCTCCGCAAAGCGACGCTGGAACGTGGTGAAGTGCTGACGGGCCAGCACCGTTGTTGGTGCGATCAGTGCTACCTGTCCGCCGGAAAGTGCAACGGCCGCGGCAGCGCGTAGCGCAATTTCGGTCTTGCCGAAGCCAACATCTCCGCAGACCAGGCGGTTCATCGGGCGACCGGAAGCCAGATCGGAAAGAACAGCCTCGACCGCTTCCGCCTGATCCTGCGTCTCCGTAAACGGGAAGCGGCGGATGAAAGCGGAGAATGCCGCACGCGGCGGCACGAAAGTCTGCGCCTGCGCGTCCAGCCGCTGTTTCGCCAGCTTCAGCAGGTGCCGCGCGGTGGACTGAATATCGGCGACGATCTTCTCGCGCTTCTTCGCCCAGGCGTCGGTATGGAGGCGATCAAGTGTGACGGCCTCGGGTTCCGACCCGTACCGCCACAGTTTGCCGAAGTCCTCCATGGGCACAAGCACGGAGCCGTTGTCGCGATATTCCAGGCGAGCGGCATCTCGTGCAGCGTCCTCCACCGTGATGCTTTCAAGATCCTTCAGAACGCCTACGCCGTGGTCTTCATGAACAACGACATCGCCGATCTGAAGCTCGGGTTCGGCGAGCAGCCTGTTCTGGCTGCCCGTTGTCCTGGTTCCACCGGCCGCGGTGAGAACCACGATGTTCCGTTCCGGATCGATGAAACCCTCATTCAGATCGCACGACAGCTTCAGCAGGCTTCCCGGCTTTGCCTCGAGCACCTGCTCCCATCGATCAACGGTTCGAGCCTCTGTCCCCGCGGCCTTCGCAAGGCGCCGGAAAAGCGTGCTTGAGCCGTTGCTCCTCCCGGCAACCACGACCGTGCATCCTTGGGCCAAGCTTTCGCGGGCGAACTCGGCTAATGCCCTTCGTGGATCACCGTCGGCCGTCGCAACCGTCAGTTCTCCTGCCGCAAGTGCCATTACATTTGCTGATTTGCCGACGCATCGACCCCATTCCTCACGATCGAGGTAGATCGATCGAGAGGCGGAGGTCTCGGTTTCGCCGAAGCTCTGGCGGGACTGGTAAGCGTCCCCGATGATCTCGAGATATCGACCAACCCGCTCGTCCGCATCCGGCGCAAGAAGCACTTTCGCATCGCCCAACAGGTTGAAGACAGACGGCATGTCCTGGTAGAGGCGCAGAAGCACGCGCTCCATCGTCTCCTGTTTTGACGCCAGTTCTTCCATGACACCGTCACTCGGAATGGCTTCCGATGCAGGACCGATGGTTACCCGCTCCAGATAACTCTCTGTCCGTTGCGAGACCCGGTCAAAACCTCTCAATTCCTCGACCTTGTCGTCCTCGGACAGGACAATCCGCATCGGGCCTGGCGCGCCACCTGGATAGATGTCGATCACGCCGCCTTCGCGCACAACCAATTCGCCAGGATCGTCGGCGACGCCTTCTTCCACATACCCGGTCCGTTGGGTGAAGCTGGAAAAAGCCTCGCGATCGAACGGCTCTCCCACGACAAGCTCAATCCGGCTGCCCGTGATGACGCCCATCGGCGGAACCCGTTGAAGTGCTGCTTCGACCGAAGTCAACAGGAGGCGCGGTGTGTCGCTCGGCGTTTTCCAGATCCGCAGTGCGTCCATGCGCACGCCCATACAATGCCGCGATGGTGGCACGCGATCATACGGCAGGCAGTCCCATGGCGGCAGAACAAGTTGTTCGAGCTCGGGAAAAAGAGCCCCGATGGCCTCGGCAATCCTGGCAGCAGCACTTTCGCTCCGCGCAATATAACAAAGCGGTTGTTCCGACTGCTGAAGCAGGGTGACAAGCCGGGTTGCTACGAAGCCCGGAGGCGACTTCGGGCTTCGTTTCTCTTCGGCGGCGGCAGGCGGTGCTGTGGTGTTTTCATATCGGGACGCATTAACGCTTTCCATGAACCTGCCATTCCTTCGTCAGCCGGCACGCTTGCCGGCTTGCAAGAACGGAGATTTGCAGCGCCCGTTCCCTCGTCAGCCCATTTAGCGTCTCATCGACGATCATGGTTCGGGCACTCGATAGGAGGGCGGAAGCGCGTCACGTTTGCGGAATGCGAGCGATCACCTTGATTTCGAAGTCAAAGCCGGCGAGCCAGTTCACGCCGACGGCGGTCCAGTTTGGATAAGGCTCCTGGGGGAACATCTTGTTCTTCGCCGCCAGCACGACCTCGAATTGGTTCTGAGGATCGGTGTGGAAGGTGGTGACGTCGATGATGTCGTCGAAGCTGCAGCCCGCCGCCTCCAGAACTTCCTTCAGATTGACGAATGCCAGTTGCACCTGTCTGGGAAAGTCAGGCTCGGGGGAGCCATCTTCGCGGCTGCCGACCTGGCCTGAGACGAACAGCAGGTCACCCGAACGGATGGCTGCTGAATATCTGTTGATCTCATAGAGCGCTTGTCGCCGGGCCGGAAAGATCGTTTCGCGTTTGGTCATTGTCTTCTCCTGTTGTCGGGCGGTGGTTGTCAGCCGCGGACCAGAGATAACAACCGCTCATCCATGGGATTAGACATTGAAATACGGATGGGTTGATGCAAAAATCCCAGCAATCATGCGCCCCTCGCTCAACGACCTCAGCGCCTTCATGGCGGTTGCCACCCATCGTAGCTTTCGCCGCGCGGCGGATGAGCTTGGAACGGCGCCTTCAACACTCAGCCATACGGTGCGTGCTCTTGAAGAGCGGCTCGGCGTGCGTCTCCTCAACCGGACGACCCGCAGCGTTTCACCGACGGAAGCGGGTGCCGCGCTTTTGGGCCGGCTGCATGGTGTGATGAACTCGCTCGATGAGGCGCTTGATGCAACCGCGGCGTTCCGAGGAAGTATCGCAGGGCGGGTGCGGGTAAATGCATCGCGCGTGATCGTCGGTTATCTCGTGCGCGAGATCCTGCCGCTGATGGCGGAGCGGTTTCCGAATGTGAAGCTAGATCTCGTGGCTGAGGGCAGGCTGATCGATATCGTATCGGCCGGCTTCGATGCTGGTGTACGCCTCATGGAAACGATCCCGAAGGACATGATCGCGGTGTCTTTCGGCAAGCCCGTGAGTTTCCAGTGCGTCGCGTCGCCTACCTATCTCGAGCAGGCAGGAGAGCCTCAGCTTCCGGATGATCTCGTCAGGCATCGTTGCATTGGCCACCGGTTGCCGAGCGGAAAGCTGTATCGCTGGGAGTTTCAACGGGCTGGACAAGAGGTCGTCGTTGAGACGGACGGCGCGGTCGTGCTGGATGACGAGGACCTGATGGTCGAAGCCGCGATAAAGGGTTTGGGGATCGCCTATGTCGTGAACTGGGTGGCCGAATGTCCCATTGCTGCAGGCCAGTTGAAGCCAGTGTTATCCTCGTGGATGCATGGGCCGGAGAGGATGGCAGTCTATTATCCCGGCCACCGTGCCGTCCCGCCGGCGCTGCGCGCTTTCCTCGATACGGTCAAGTCCGCGCCCGATCAATGAAGCGACGAGCTTTTGGCGGGCGCAGACCTGGTCTGGTCAGTCATCGCCCTTCGAGAAATACACGTCATCAAGGCCTCGCCGGAGCAGGTCCTGATGCGCTTCTGATCCATCGACCGGCAGGAGCGTGCGCCTCCTGATCTTCCATCGCCCCTCAACCCGCTCAAGCTCCCAGCGGTTCACCACCGCACGATGGATCCGGTAACCGGTCGAGACGCCATGGTTGGGAAGGTTTCTTGGCTGCCCCTCGTGGTCCAGATGCACGATCTGAAGATAGGAGGTCACCACGGCCTCATTGCCGCGAAGATCAATCATTGGCAGGCCCACGAAATGGGCAAGGCCACCGGCGATTGCTTTATGGTGCTCCGGTCGTTCGATGAAGGCGGCTATATCCGAGGCTCCATTCGCGCCGTCCAACGTCGGGCCACGATCAAAAACACCATCCTCCTTATAGACAGAGCGGGTGTAATCCGAATGGCCGGTATCGGCGCTCGGTGGATGAGAGGCAATCAGTTCATAGATCGCGAGCTTGTCTTCGATGATGCGCAGCCGGCTTTCGACGCTGTTGAGGTCGGGTCTATCCATGTCGATATCCTTGTGCTGTTGATCGGAGTGAAGCGGACTGCTTGACCCGTTGATGCGGTCGCGAGAGACGCTGCGGACGTGCCGCCGCCGGGTGGCTCTCGCGAACAGACTAAGCAAGTGGCCAGTATCAAAGGTCAGCCGATAGCAGTTGCGTCGCAGTTAGTTACTCAGCCGTCCGTCGACAAGGTGACCGACTTCCATGCGTCGAGTTCCTGCTGCAGACGCGCAATCCGCTCCGAAACCAGCCGGAAGGCGTCACTTCCCAGCAGCAGTTGTGGTGGCGGATTGTCCGACCCGATCAGGTGCAGCACGGCGGTTGCAAGCTTTTTTGGATTACCAAGTTGCTTGCCGCTGACTGCCTGGCGCGCCTCGCGTATGGGGTTGAAGAGGGCGTCGTAGTCCGGAATCGACCGGTCTGCCCGCACCATGGAGCGCCCGGCCCAATCGGTCCGGAAGGAACCCGGGCAGAGCGTCGTGACATGCACGCCGAACGGAGCCATTTCGGAGCGCATGACTTCGGAAATGCCCTGCAGCGCAAATTTGCTACCACAGTAATAGCCGATCCCGGGCATGGTGATCATGCCGCCCATGGATGTGACGTTGACGATGAAGCCGCTGCGACGCTCGCGAAACCGCGGAATGAAAGCCTTGGCGACGGCAACGGCACCGAAGACGTTTACGTCGAACTGGCGGCGCATGTCGTCAAGCGACGACTCCTCGATTACGCCTTCATGGCCGTAACCTGCATTGTTGATCAGAACATCAACCGGTCCATGCTCCTCGCAGACGTGGTCAACGACCGGCTGGATGCGCTCGAACTCGGTCACGTCACAGAGGACCGTGCTGGCTGTCGGGACCTTCTCCAGAAATGTTGCGCGTGCGGCTTCCGACCGGACGGTACCGATCACCTTGTGTCCCATCTGCGCAGCCGCCGATGCGATTGCCAATCCGAATCCCGAATTGGCCCCGGTGATGAAGATGGTTTTCTCTGTCATGTTGCCTACTCCTTGAATGGATCAGGAGTTGGCAGATAATAAAAGAACGAGGCCTTCTCGATTGCAGAACCTATGAGCTTCTTGCCAGATCCTATCAGCCACACGCTAAATGCACCAAGTCGGGATGAACTGGTGAGGCTCGCTGCCCAGCTTGCGCCTCGTCATGGCTATAACTTCACCACATCGCCCCTCGTCCGCATCCTGCGGTCTGAAGCGGTGCTCCACGATGTTCCGGTTCTTTACCAGCCCGGCGCGGTTTTCGTTCTCCAGGGGAGCAAGCGCGGCAGCCTCAATGGCGACGTGTTCGTTTATGACGAAGAGCACTACCTCGCCATTTCCGTTCCGGTTCCTTTCCGGATGCAATCCGATGCTAGCCCGGAGCGGCCGTTGCTCGCGATCTATTTCGATTTCGACCTGCAGATCGCGGCAGAAATCATCCTGCAGATCGAGCAGCACAGGGAGTTGCCGGTCCAGAAACCTCGCGGGCTGGTGTCAAGCAAGATGGGGCCGGAGATCGGCGATGTTCTTCTCCGGCTGCTGAGGGCGCTTCAAGATCCGGTCGAGAGCGCGGTGATGGGCGCCGCTCTCATGCGCGAGCTGCATTTCCGGGTTCTGCTTGGTCCACAAGGCGGTGCAATGATTGCTGCCTTGAGGCAGGAAGGGGTGGCCGGGAGGATCATCAAGAGCCTCAACTGGTTGAGGGAGAACTTTGGCTCTGACATTTCTGTCGCAGAACTGGCGCATAACGTTGGCATGAGCATCCCATCCTATCATGCCCGGTTCAGGGAACTGACCGGGACGAGCCCGATCCAGTACCTGAAAGCCATCCGGCTTCACGAAGCCCGATTAATGGTGGCCCGCAGCAACAGGACCATCGCTGAGGTGGCCATGTCGGTTGGCTATGCCAGTCCCGCCCAGTTCAGCCGGGACTTCAAAAGACACTTTGGACGAACAGCGTCAGAAGAGTCGAAGTGGATCAGGCATCACCTTGGCGCGTCGGTCGAGTAGGTAACCGGCTCTGCCACAAGATCATGCAGGCGCCTGCCGAGGAAACCGTCCGGATCGGCGAGATCGACAACGACGTTCATGTGGTTGAGGCGCGGCGCCAGGATGAGCTCGGCAGTCTCGCCAGCAGACGCCAGAACATTTTGCAGGTGACGCGCCTGTTCCAGGAAGGGCGCGGTCTCTTCCGCTCCACAGGCGATGATCCTTCGGGCCGGAAACTGACGCGACGTTAACGGCGACCAGGCCGCGGCCTCCGCATCGGTCATCCGTGCTTCATCGCGGAGAAAACTGCCTGGTATGCCGGACAGATCATAAATGCCACTCAGAAGAAGCAGCCCCTGGACCTTCGGCCGCGTAGGGGGGTAGTCCTCCTCCGGCCCCTGGGCAGCGAGATAGGAAGCCAGGTGAGCACCAGCCGAATGGCCGCTCACCGTGAGACGTGCAGGATCGGCCCCAAAATCCATGCAACGCGCCTGCAGCCAAACCGCCGCTCGCCGAACCTGGTCCACCAGAATGTCAAGACGCGCATGCGGCATCAGGTCATACTCGACGAATGCGGCAACGCCGCCTGCCGCAATAACCGGTTCGGCGACGAGGTGGTATGTGTGCTTTTCGCCGGATCGCCAGTACCCGCCATGTACGAAAACATGCAGTGGAGCCCAGGTCACCGCGCGCTCCGGCAGAATTACGTCCAGCACCTCACGCGGCTTTTCGCCATACTGCAGGTCCCGCAGGACCCGATAGCGCGCCGCCAAGGCGCGGCTTCGTTCGGTGAACTCGGCTGAGATCGCGTCGAAGTCAGGCACGAAGTCGCGTATTCGATAAAGATCCTGTGGCGTCATGCTGCCCTCCCTGACCTAGAGCTCGATGGCGTAATATTTAGGCTCCATGAATTCCAGGATCCCAGTGACCCCGCCTTCTCGCCCAAGGCCACTCTGCTTGACTCCGCCAAATGGTGCTGCGGGATCCGACATCAGGCCGCGGTTGATTCCGAGCATTCCCGTCTCCAGCCGCTTGCCGACCCGCATCGCCCGCTTCAGGTCGCGCGAATAAAGGTAGGCCGCGAGGCCATACTCTGTGTCATTCGCGAGCCGAACCGCATCATCCTCACTCTCGAATTTGTACACGGCAGCGACCGGTCCGAAGATTTCTTCGCGCGCGATCGTCGTGTCGTGAGACACGTTCTCAAGCACGGTCGGCGGATAGAAATAACCATCCTGCTGCAGCGGTTCGCCGCCAGTGGTGGCGCGTGCGCCCGCCGCGATTGCGTCGCGCACCAGACGGTCGATCTTCTTCACCGCGTTCTTCGTAATCATCGGTCCGCACTGCGTCTCAGCCTCATAACCAGCTCCGACCTTGAGCGCCGCCATGCGTTTGGTCAGTCCCGCAACGAAGGCCTCGTGGATGCCAGCTTGCACGATAAACCTGTTTGCCGCGGTGCAGGCTTCCCCGGCGTTGCGCATCTTCGCGATCATCGCACCGTCGAGGGCTGCGTCCAAGTCGGCATCATCGAAGACCAGGAATGGCGCGTTGCCGCCCAACTCCATCGAGCAGCTGACGACGGATTTCGCTGCCTCGGCAAGCAGCACGCGACCCACCCCGGTGGAACCGGTGAAGGACAGCTTACGGACCCGAGGATCCTGCAGCATTCGGCTGGTGATATCGGAAGGCTTGCTGGTGGTGAGGACATTAACGACGCCGGGCGGCACGCCCGCCTCCTCGCCAAGCCGCGCCATTGCATAGGCGGTGAGTGGTGTTTCCGAAGCGGGTTTCAGGATGACAGTGCAACCAGCGGCCAGGGCAGGCCCGATCTTGCGTGTTGCCATCGCGGCAGGGAAGTTCCAGGGCGTGATGAGGACGGCAATGCCAATCGGCTCATGATCCACAAGGATTTTATGCGCACCGGACGGCGTGTGGCGATATTCGCCGGCGATCCGGGTAGCCTCTTCGGCGTACCAGCGGAAAAATTCGGCGGCGTACGCGACTTCACCACGGGCATCCGGCAGGGCCTTTCCGTTCTCCAAAGAGATGAGCCTCGCCAGTTCCTCGGCGTGCTCCGTCATCAACTGGAACCAGCGCCGCAGGATCTCTGATCGCTGGCGAGGAGGTGTGTCGCTCCAGCCGGCGGCGGCAGCCTCGGCAGCATCCACAGCGCGCATGGCATCCTCAACGGATGCGTCGGCAACTTCACCCAGGACCTTGCCCGTCGACGGATCATGAACCGGAATTCCATCGCCCGGTAGCCACTCGCCACCAATAAAAAGGCCGGCAGTATGGAGGGCAGGGTCGGCGTAGTTCGGCGTTTTGGACTGCAACATCATCGGACACGACCTTTCGGGTTCAGTTGAATTTGCTGAGATTGCCGCCATGGGCTGCAGCGACCAGGTTGCGCATTTCGTGCGCGTTCAGGGGACGCGGATTGTTCTGGATGAGCCGGGCAATCCCAAGGCTCTGTTCAGCAACCCAATCGATGCGATCCTCGTCAAGACCGAGTGCGCTCAGGCTCTTGGGGATACCGATGCGCTCGAACAGGGAGGCCAGCGCGGGAATGACCGCATCTCCTCCGGCAAGGCCCGCAGCCTGGGCGATCTGCGCCAGTTCGGTGCCGATCGCGGGCGCATTCCACGTCATCACATAGGGCAGCAGACAGGCGACCCCAAGCCCGTGCGCCGTGTGTGTGAGTGCACCGACCGGATACTGGATCGCATGGGCGGCGGCAGTGCCGGCGACGCCGAAGGCGAGCCCAGCCAAGGTGGCGCCGAGCATGACCTTTTCGCGCGCTGTGCGATCCGAACCGTTCTGGCAGGCGGCTTCGAGCCCTTCCCAAAGCAGGGTGATGGCGCTCAACGCAAGCTGGTCGGAGATCGCGTTCTTGCCGACGAAAACACGTTGCTGCGCGATTCCGGGAACAGGCTCGCGCCGAACAGCGGTGAATGCTTCGATTGCGTGTGTTAGCGCATCGGCTCCGGCGATTGCCGTCAGCGAGGCCGGGCAAGAGAGCGTCAGGTCAGGATCGCAGATCGAGGTTGTCGGGATGAGAAAGGGGCTCGAAATGCCAACCTTCAGCGTTCGTTCGCTATCTGAAAGCACCGCGACAGGCGTGACTTCGGACCCGGTGCCAGCAGTCGTCGGGACGGCGATCAATGGGATGATCGGCCCGCAGACCAGGTTTTCTCCATAATAATCTTGTGGGCGGCCGCCGTGCGTTAGCAGCAAGGCAACGCATTTTGCCATGTCGAGGCAGGAGCCACCACCGACGCCGATGACGAGATCCGGGGCGAACTCCCGTGCTCCATTGGCTGCCGTGATGGCAGATTCGACGGGCACATCGGGAAGGGTCGAGGCGTCGATCCTGCACGTGATACCTGCGTCTTTCACTTGCTGAACCATGGCGAGAAACTCGGCGTCAGCAGAAAGGCGCGCGTCGGTAACGAAAAGTGCTCGCTTGCCGAGCCTGGCGGCTATGCCACCGAGAGCATGTCTCTGCCCGCTTCCAAAATGCAGCTCACGCGGCGCCCTTAGTGTGCCGAACAGGTTCATCGATGTCTCCTCCGGTTGATCAGGCGGCCGCGAGGGCCGTTAGCTGCTGAAACGTGTTCGCCGATTTTCGATCCAGTGGAAGATCGGCAGCGCGGGTGTCCATTCACAGGTGCCGCCGACCTGCGACTCGATCCGCCCTTCTTCAATTGAGAGACAAGAGCCGAAGAGCCCGAGAGAATGTTCACGCCGAAATCCTATATGAAATCGTATACGATATTCTATTTGACATATGATACGTGTTTTGCAACAAAAGATTTCAGTTCAGCAGGCGAGGTTCAGAAGTGGCAGTTGCGGCAGAGCGGCAGAAGCGGGCAGGCGTCCTTCGCCCCACCAGCGTCGTCGAAAGCGTTTATGAAAGCATCTATCATCGCCTGATGTCGCTTGAGATCGCGCCGGGTGCGCGGATCCCGATTGATCTCTTCGCCAGGGAGCTAGGTGTCTCACAGACCCCGATCCGCGAAGCGCTGAGCCGACTTGAGCGGGAAGGGTTGGTTCGCAAGGAACACCTGATCGGCTATTCGGCGGCTCCTCAGTGGACGCGCAAGCAGTTCGAGGATCTCTATGTCTTCCGTCTGCTGATCGAGCCTGAGGCTGCCCGACTTGCTGCATTAAATATGACGCCTGAGGCGCTGCAGCAACTTGAAGTGTTTTCGGCAGACATGGGGCAGGGCGGTCCTCCGGTGGACCGCAACACGCGTTATTCCCGTTTTGCACGCGCCGATGCACAGTTCCACGACGCCATCCTGAAGATCGCCGGCAACGACGTGATCCGCACGTCATTGTCGAGCCAGCACACCCACCTGCATATCTTCCGCCTAATGTTCCACACACGGGTGACGCAGGAAGCGCTGCAGGAGCACGAGGATTTGCTGACGGCGTTTCGAGCGGGTGATTCCGAAGCTGCCGCACAGGCGATGCGCGTTCATATTGAGCGCTCCCGCGACCGTTTGTTGTCGGCTTTCGAATGAACGCGTCCGTGTCCCATAACGCCTTTTCGGCGGCTTCAAGCGCGGTCGCGACGCTGAGGGCGGAGGGGCTGGGCAAGACCTATGGCGCCATCACCGTGTTGTCGGAGATCACGCTCGACGTCCGTGCTGGCGAGATCCACGCTATCATTGGCGAGAATGGCGCTGGCAAGTCGACCCTGATGAAGGTGCTCTCGGGCCACGTTTCTCCCACTGCGGGAGAGCTGTTTCTTGAAGGCACGCCAGTCAAGTTCAAGAGCGCGGTGGAGGCCGAAAAGGCCGGGATCGTTCTCGTCCATCAGGAGATACTGCTCGCGCCGGATCTGACGGTCGCTGAGAACCTTTTCCTCGGGCATGAAGTTGGCCGAGGCCTCTTCACGAACGACAAGTTCATGAACCGGCGGGCGGCAGAACTGCTGGCACAGGTCGGTTCGACAGCAAGGCCGCGGGACCGCGTTGGCGAGCTTTCGCTTGCCCAGCGTCAGCTGGTCCAGATCGCGCGTGCACTGCTCGAGGAGCGCAAGCTTGTCATATTCGATGAGCCGACGGCCGTTCTCGCCAATGACGAGGTGGCGGCACTCCTTGATATCATCCGCAGTTTGCGGGACCGCGGCGTGGCGGTGCTCTACATCTCGCACCGGCTGGATGAGGTTCAGACGTTGGCCGACAAAGTTACGGTCCTGCGCGACGGACACATGATCGGCACCTGGTCCGCAGCCGGTCTCACCACCCGTGAAATGGCCGAACTGATGGTCGGGCGCAAGCTCGACGCGCTCTATCCGCATAAGCGTCCGGCGCCGGCAGGCGCGCCGCTGCTTTCGGTGTCGGGTCTTCGCGTTGAAGGTACGCCAGACAAGATTTCCTTTGATCTGCGTCCGGGGGAGGTCTTGGGGATCGGCGGGATGATCGGTGCGGGGCGCACCGAACTGATGGAGGCGCTGGTGGGGTTGCGGGCCTCCACTGCAGATAGCGTCCTCTTGAACGGCACGGAGGTGCGCCACCGCAGCGTCAGGACGATGATGGACGCCGGCCTCGTCTACCTGACGGAGGACCGGAAGGGGAAGGGGCTGCTTCTGGAGGAGAAGCTTGCTCCTAACCTCACGCTGCAGGCGCTTGATGCAGTGAATCCGGGAGGGCTCCTCGACAAGCGCGGGGAAGCGTCGAGGCTGGAGAAGGCGGTTTCTGACTACGACATCCGGGTGCGTTCGTTGCGCCTGGAAGCGGGCAAACTTTCAGGGGGAAACCAGCAGAAGCTGCTCCTGGCCAAGGTGATGATGGCCGATCCTTCGGTGATCATCATCGATGAGCCGACGCGCGGCATCGACATCGGCAACAAGAGCCAAATCTACGAGTTCGTCGACGCCCTGGTGCGCGCCGGCAAGGCCTGCATCGTCATCTCGTCGGAAATGCAGGAGCTTGTTGGCCTGTCGGACCGCGTCCTGGTGATGCGGGCCGGCAAGATCGTCGCCGAATTCCGGGGACAAGAGATCAATGAGGAGAATGTCGTCTATGCCGCCACGACAGGTGGTGGCGGTGGCGTCGGGGAGGATAGCCATGACCACAGCAACAACCACACTCGCACCGGTTGACGATGGGATAAAATTCCGTTGGGCCGAACTGGCTCCCTTCATCGCGCTGGCGGTGATTGTCGTCCTCGGCGTGCTGGTGAATCCGAATTTCGCGGCGCCGACGAACATCCTCAACGTGGTCACGCGAAGCGCCTTCATCGCGATTATCGCGTTGGGCGCAACATTCGTAATCTCGTCAGGTGGGCTTGATCTTTCTGTCGGTTCGATGCTGGCCTTTGTCACCGGCATCATGATCATGGCGATGAACTACCTGGCGCCAGGTTTCGGCACCTGGGCGATTCCGATGGGCGCGGTATTGGCGTTGGTCGTCGGATCCCTTTGTGGCCTGTTCAATGGCCTGATCATCACGGTTGGCCGGATCGAGCCTTTCATCGTCACTCTGGGGACGATGGGCATCTTCCGCGCCCTCATTACCTTCATGACGAATGGCGGCTCGCTACCCATCGATCGCAGCCTGCGTGAAGCGTACCGGCCGGTTTACTTCGGCAATATCTTCGGCATTCCCTATCCGGTGCTGATCACCGCGGTGATCGTGCTGCTCGGTGCCTTCCTGCTTTACAAGACCAAGTATGGTCGGCGCTTGACGTCGACCGGCTCCAATGTCGAGGTGGCGAGGTTCTCCGGCGTTAATGTCGCCCGGGTGCGGACCATCGCTTATGTGGTCCAGGGCTTCTGCGTCGCCGTCGCGGCCATCTGCTACGTGCCGCGCCTCGGTGCCGTGACACCGACCACCGGCCAACTGTGGGAATTGCAGGTCATCACCGCCGTTGTAATCGGAGGCACGGTGTTGCGGGGAGGGCGTGGGCGCATCGGCGGGACCATTGCCGGGGTGCTGATCCTCGAGGTCATCGCCAACGTCATGGTCCTGTCGGACATGGTGTCCGAATATCTCGTTGCTGCGGTCCAAGGCGCGATCATCATCATCGCGATGCTCGCACACCGGTTCACGGACAACCGATAAATCCAACCAGAACTTCAAGAGGAGGAGAACATGAAGTCATTATTACCAAGAGCAGGCATCTTATTGTCTTCGGCAGCGATTGCGCTGGCCATGTCGTGGGGAGCGGCACAGGCGCAGGAAAAGAAGACGATCGCCGTTTCTATTCCGGCGGCAACGCATGGCTGGACGGGAGGCGTCGTCTACCACGCTGAGCAGGCTGAAAAGGAGGTCGAAGCCGCATTCCCGAACATCGACGTGGTCTTGTCCACCGCCTCGTCCGCACCTGCGCAGGTGTCCTCGCTGGAAGATCTTGCCGCAACGCGCAAGCTTGATGCGCTGGTTATCCTGCCCTTCACTTCGGAGGAACTGACTGAGCCGGTCAAGCAGATCAAGCAGAACGGCACCTTCATCTCCGTCGTGGATCGCGGCCTGACGGACCAGGCAGTACAGGATCTTTACGTCGCAGGCGATAATATCGCTGTTGGCGCCAATACCGCACGCTGGCTGATCGACAAGCTCGGCGGCGAGGGCGAGATCGTGGTGCTGCGCGGCATCCCGACGGTGATCGACGACGAACGCATCAAGGGCTTCTCGGACGCCATTGCCGAAACGAAGATCAAGATCCTCGATATCCAGTATGCGAACTGGAATCAGGACCAGGCCTTCAAGCTGATGCAAGATTACCTGGCCAAATACCCCAAGATTGATGCTGTCTGGGCAAACGACGACGACATGCTTCTCGGCGTTCTGGAAGCGGTCGACAGCGCCGGCCGCAAGGACATCAAATATGCTCTCGGCGGCAACGGCATGAAGCAGGTGATCGAGATGGTGAAGAAGGGTGACGAGCGCACGCCGGTCTCCACGCCCTACCCGCCATCGATGATCAAGACGGCGATCTACATGACGGCCGCACAGTTCAACGGCCAGGCCCCGATGCGCGGGTCCTTCCTCCTGGGGGCGCCACTGATCACGCCGGAAAATGCGGATCAGTTCTACTTCCCCGATTCCCCCTTCTGACGGCTTTGGCGGTGCCGTGGCTCTGGCCCCGGCACCGCCACCAAACAAACGATAGGAGATATGACATGAGTGGCAAGAAGATCCTCATGCTGACCGGCGAGTTCACCGAGGAATACGAGATCTTCGTATTTCAGCAGGGGATGGAGGCCGTCGGGCATACGGTGCACGTGGTGTGCCCGGACAAGAACGCCGGTGACCGGATCAAGACGTCCCTGCACGATTTCGAGGGTGACCAGACCTATACCGAAAAGATGGGCCACTACGCTGACATCAACAAGACGTTCTCGGAAATCCGCGTTGAGGAATATGATGCCGTTTATGCGGCTGGCGGGCGCGGCCCGGAATATATCCGCACAGACAAGCGCGTTCAGGACATCGTCCGTTACTTCCACGAAAGCGGCAAACCCATCTTCACGATCTGCCATGGTGTGCAGATCCTGATGGCGGTTCCGGGCGTGCTGAAGGGGCGCAAGGTTGCCGGTCTTGGCGCCTGCGAGCCTGAAGTGACTGCCGTCGGCGGCATCTATGTCGACGTGAAGCCGACCGAAGCCTTCGTTGATGGCAACATGGTTTCGGCAAAGGGTTGGACCGGCCTTGCCGCCTTCATGCGCGAGTGCCTGAAGGTTCTCGGCACGAAGATCGTGCACGCCTGAAACTTTGTAAAACGAGCATCCTCGCGATTGCCATCACGAGGATGCGTTCCCATCTCGTTCGGAACGCGGTACGTCTTGAGTTCCGCCGGAACTGCTCGCGATCCGTGGGCGGGGGCTTTAAAAGTTCCTAGAACTGCCGATCCCCGGAGAGGAGCCAGATGATGATCAAGATGAGCGTCTATTACCCGTCCAACCGCGGCTCAAGATTTGATCACGACTATTACCGCACCCGCCATATGCCTATGATCAAGGAGCGCCTCGGCGACGCCTGCCTGCGCTACGAGATCGACCGCGGCATATCCGGCCGTGAACCTGGGACTACCCCCGAGTTCGTCGCGGCATGCCACGTTTGCGTGCCGGATCTTGAGACCTTCAAGGAGGCCTTCGAGCCCCACCGCGCAGACGTCGGAGCCGATGTCCAGAACTACACGGACATCGTGCCGATCGTGCAGATGAGCGAGATCATCGCTTAGGATCCTTCTCGATGCGCAGGCCTTCCAGAAGCGTCTTGAAACTCTTCACCGCCCGCTTTGATGTAGCGTCTGGATCGTCGGAATTGGCGATCCACTGAGCCGCACTGCTGCTCGCAGCATTGACGAGACGCGCAGCCGCCTCCGGATCGATATCGACGATCAAGCCATCGTTTCTCAGGTTTTCGATGCTTCGGGCGACGGTCGCGATGCAGTGATTGGCGTTCGGCCACTGCGACGGATCGCCGAGCACGGCCGGACCGTCACGGAACATGATGCGCTGGATTTCGGGTTCGAGGGCGGTCAGCACATAAGCGACGTTCTCATCAACAAACCCCTGCCAACGGTCTGACGTTTTGGAGGAGATGTCGCAGAGCCTTGCGGACATCTCCGCATCGATCTCTGCCACGACGGCCGCGAACAAGCCCTTCTTGTCGCCGAAATGATGATAAAGCGCGCCGCGCGTCAATCCCGCCTTTGCGGTGAAGTCATCCATGGATGCTTCTGCATAACCGAGCTCGCCAAAGGCGCGCCTTCCTGCGGATAACAGTTTCTGGCGCGTCTCTGCGATCATCTCGTTGCGTGATCTGCGCATCCAACCTCCAAGCATACATACGTTGCGTATGTTAATTGACATACGCAACGTATGTCTCTACGTATCTCACATACGCCGCGTATGTATGTAGCAGTTCCCTCTCAACAAGGAAACATTCCGATGTACAGTGCATACCGAAAGATATTCCGCGCACCCGGCGCCTTGGGCTTTTCGAGCGCTGGTTTCTTTGCCCGCCTTCCAATTGCGATGGCGCCCATCGGCATCGTGGCCATGCTGTCTCAGACGAGCGGCGAATACTGGCTCGCGGGCGCGGTCTCCGCGACTTTCGCGCTCACCAACGCGCTACTCTCACCGCAAATCTCGCGCCTCGTTGATCGGAAAGGTCAGACGGCCGTCCTGCTTCCGACGACAGTGGTTTCCGTAATCGCCTTTGCAGCTCTAATCTTCGCGGCTAATCGGGACTGGCCGGCATGGACGTTTTTTCTTTCGGCGCTTTTCGCGGCCACGATGCCAAGCATGCCAGCGATGCTACGGGCTCGCTGGACCGAAATCTTCCGCGGCAGGCCGGAGTTAAACACGGCCTTCGCGTTTGAGTCCGCCGCTGACGAGCTTGTCTATATCGCCGGGGCTTCGCTTTCCGTTGGCCTCGCGGTTTCGCTGTTTCCCGAGGCGGGCATGGTCGCGAGCACAGGCTTCCTGGCGCTTGGTACCTCAGCCTTCCTTGTTCAAAGAGGCACTGAACCAAAGGTGAGGGTGGTTAAGGAAGGTATACGTCAAGGCTCCGCTATCTGGCTGCGTCCGGTCCAGATCATCACGCTCGCCCTGATTTTCGTCGGCTCCACCTTTGCCACGGCCGAGGTCAGCGCTGTCGCGATTACCAAGGAACTGGGACGTCCCGATACTGCTAGCCTCGTCATCGGCGTTTATGCGACCGGTTCTTTCATCGTCGGCCTGATCCTTGGCGCACTCAACCCCAAGATGGCGCTTCAACGCCAACTGCTGATCGCGTTGACCGTGCTGGCGCTCACCGCATTGCCGCTTCTCGTCGCCAGCAGTTCCGTTGCACTCCTGGCCGCAGCCGTCTTCTTCAGCGGCATCGCAATCTCGCCGGTCTTCATCACCGCCTTCGGGCTTATTGAGCGCCGCGTACCGGAAGCGATGCTGACCGAGGGCGTGACTTGGGTGATGACCGGTGTGGGGATCGGCATGGCGTTTGGCGCCTTCCTGTCCGGCTGGGTGGTCGACACATTTGGCCCGAGCAACGGTTTCTGGGTCTCAGTCTTTGCCAGCGCGGCGGCATGGGTGACTGTGGCCGTGGCGCAAAACACCCTGGCCGGGGAACGCGCATCATCTCCTGAGCTAGCGCCGACGTCGTGAAGGCTTTTGACGGCGGCCTTCGCCGCCATCTACCGCCGCGAGCCTATGATTTTTGCCAGACCGACACATGCTTTCTGCTGACAGAGGTGAAGGGCTGTTTTTCCCAGCCGCCCCAGCGGTGTTGGAGTGTCATGCCCGCCAGCCGCGCCATGAGGTCGAGCTCGGCGGGCCAGACAAAGCGAAACGGCACCGACAGCTTCTGAGTTTCTCCATCCCGACGTTGGATATGATGGGACGAGAACTCCTGGGTCACCACATCAAACTCGTCGATGCCCCAGTGTGTGTCGCTGCAGGCGAATGCAACCAGCCTCTCACCGACAGGCAGCCGTTGAAGTGGCGGAACGCCAACCTCCACCAGGAAGACACCACCCGGCTTAAGATGCGCGGCCGCATTTTGGAAGCAGGCGACCTGCGCATCCTGGGTTGTCAGGTTGTTGATGGTGTTGAAGGCAAGATACACCAGCGAGAACTCGCCTTCGACGCGAATTGTCGCCATGTCGCCAATCGCTACCGGAATCCTCTCTCCGCCCTGCTTGGCGCGCAAACGAGAAACCATGGCGCGCGACAACTCTATGCCTTCAACGTCAACGCCTCTCGCGGAGAGTGGAAGCGCAAGTCGACCGGTTCCGATCGCGAACTCAAGAGCCCGCCCGCCATCCGCCAGTTCGACAAGAAGATCAACGATCGGATCAACCACCTCGGGTGCCGAGATCGCATCATCATTGTCGTAGGTTGCTGCGACCGCTTCATCAAAAAATCCGTCATCGTGCATCACACAATTCTCCTCCTTTCTTGGCCCAGCCGTAGAGCGTTTAGTTGAAGATCGGTCCGCCAAGCGTTTTGTGGACAGGCGGCGGAACTCCGGTATCGGCAGGGGTTATCTTGGCGCCTTTGGCCAAGCCGATTGTCGTCGCGGAGCCGGCGTGTTTGCGCGCCAGCTCAGTGATATCGCTGCGGGCGACACCAATGTCCGCCAGATCGCGATCGGATAGCCACTGCAGTTCCTGCTCGGTTGTCGCTTGCCGCCACCAGCGCGATACCACCGCAACAACGTCCCGATAGAACCGTCCAATCGGGTCAACTCGTTCTACTGACATGACTTTGTCTCCAGCCTTGGTTGCTGTGACGGTCAATCTACGTATCTGCGTCAAGACCTGTTATCGGTATCCTGTCAATAAATGTCGGGGAGACGCCATGATTGCCGCGGACAACCTGATCAACGTGCATCTGCCTGAAGATGCGGTCGGAGACTATCGGTTCACCGCCGTCGGCCAGGGTGGATCAGAGCCCGCTGGCCAGACATATACTTTCCATACACACCACCGTGCCCAATTGTTTCAGATCGTGCGCGGGTCGTTGCGGCTCGAGACGGAGGGTGGCTATTTCATCGTGCCGCCCGAGCGGGCCGTTTTCGTTCCCTCGGGCGTCTTGCATGAAGTCACTTATCTCCAGGAAACTGAACGCAGTTACCTCTTCTTCCGTCCGGAGGCTGTGGTCGATCTCCCTCGAGATGTCTCGGTGATCGGCACGACGCCGCTTCTCCGCGAACTTATCCTCGCCTTCCTGGAGATCCCGCGAGCAGACGCCGGCAGTCCGCGTGCCGAGCGGCTGGCGGCGGTCATTATCGACCAACTGGAGACGAGCCCGATTGCGCCGCTCTCGCTTCCGTCACCCACCTCAGGACGGCTGCGAGAGATTGCGGCCGGCATCCGCCGGGAGCCAGGCGAGGAGTGGCCGCTCAAGGAGCTCGCTTCCCGGGCAGCGATGTCGCCACGCAGCTTCCAGCGTCATTTCCAGTTGGAAACCGGCATGAGCTTTCGGGCGTGGCGCCAGCAGGCAAAGCTTCTCAAGGCTGTAGAGTGGCTTGCGGCCGGCAAGAGCGTTGGCGACATCTCCTTCGCCCTTGGCTATTCAGGGCCTAGCGCCTTCATTGCCGTTTTCAGAGCAGCCTTCGGAACCTCACCTGGGCGATATTTCCAAGGCAGCGAACGGGGTGATTTTCGTGGGTAATGGCATTTCTCGGGCAGCAGTGGTGGTCGCGCTTGGGGTGACGCAGATCGTCGGCTACGGCACGCTGTATTATTCGTTCTCGATCTTGGCGCCGCACATAGCCGCCGATCTTGGGATCAGCCTCCAACAGGTCTTCGCCGTCTTCTCCCTTTCCCTGCTATTCGGCGGGCTCGCAGCACCGATCATAGGCCGGCAGATGGACAGGCTCGGCGCCGCAACCGTATTGACGGTCGGTTCGCCTTTATCGGCCCTGACATTGGTATTCTGCGCCTGGTCACCGTCGATCGCCGTCTTTGCCATCGGGATCATCCTCCTCGAGGTGTCGTCGGGCATGGTGCAGTACCAGGCGGCCTTTGCAGCCCTGGTGGAAAACAATCCGAAGACGGCATCGCGCAATATCACCTATCTCACCTTGATCGGCGGCTTTGCCTCGACGATCTTCTGGCCGGTGTCTGCCAGCTTGCTCGGCCACATCACCTGGCGGGAAATCTATGTCCTGTTTGCTGCGCTCAATCTCGTGCTGTGCATGCCTCTGCATTTCTGGATCATGGCGCAGCGCATGGCTGTCAGCGCGAGTGGCGTGAGACAGACCCGCGAACCGGTTGTCGGAGCTATTCCAGTGGAAAACCGGCGCGAGGCGATGCTCATCGTATCCACCGCCTTCGCGATCTTGGGGTTCACCCTGTCGTCCATCCTTGCGCACATGGTTCCGATGCTCGGCGCTCTAGGGCTCGGCACTGCTGCTGTCGTTGTCGGCACCTTGTTCGGTCCTGCTCAGGTCCTGAGCCGATTGATAAACATGGTTTTTGGCACGCGATTGTCGCCACCCATGCTGGCGGTGATTTCCGCTGCCTTGATGGTCGGCGGCATCGTCATCCTTGGAAGTGTAGGGAGCTCACTTATGGGGGCGGTGGCATTTGCCATCTGCCTTGGGCTGGGATCCGGCATCAACTCGATCGCGCAAGGCAGCCTGCCGCTTTATCTGTTCGGCAGTGAAGGATACGGCGCGGTGACCGGCAAGATGGCCGCCGCGCGACTGGCGGCCGGAGCCGCCGCACCCTTCGCTTTCGCCGCTGCCATGGAGCGGGTCGGAATCGAGGTGTCGTTGTTTGCAACCGCCGCTTTGGGAGCCGTGGGCGTCGCTGCGTTTGGAAACGTGGCCGCCCGGGTGAGGCGACAGCAACGGGTAACGTAAGCTCTCTTTGATTTGCGCGCTCAGCCTGAACGTCTGGAGTGGTGATCCTCCAGGTGTCGCCGTTCCTCGACGGTGGAAAATAGCACGGCCAGCGCCATGCCCACGGCGGCACCAATCAGCGTGTCCAACACGCGCTCCGGCACCATGCCAAGATCGTTTGTCGGTCCGGCAAGGAAGGTCATGAGCAGCGCCATCGGCGTTACCAGCACTTGGCCCAGCGCATAATTGCTGCCGATGACGATTTCCGTCCCGACCATCAGGCAAACCACGACGGCGATGACGACCCAAACCGGTGGCCCCTGGGTCAGGAGCAGCCAGACGAAACCCGCGCCGACCAACGTACCGACCGTGCGCTGCAGCGCCCGGTTCATGCCGATATGCAGATGCGGCCCCTGCATGACGGCAACAGTGCCCAATGCAGCCCAGCCGGGATGCGCCAAGCCCAGCGCATAGGCTGTAAAGGCAGAGGCCGCGCCTCCGAGGGCGATCTGCAGAGATCGGTTGAGGCGGTCTCGTAGCGGATGCAGGGTTTCGCGGGGCAAGTCCGGCTCGCCGCGCTTGTAGCGCAGTGTATCGGTCAGCCTGCAGATGACCCACGCCAAGATGCCAACAACGAGAACTGCGGCGCTTCTTTCGGCCACCTGCGCAAGCGAACCGGTAAAATTGACCGAGGCGCTTGCCGCAAAAACGAAGATCAGAGCACCAGGGGGACCGAACCGACCCGTGGTGCTGATGAAGAAGAATGCACCGCAGCCGATTGCGATCAGCATGAGCTGCAGCCAGTCAGGTGCGCCTGCCCAACCTGCAAGCGAGACGACCGTCACCGCGAAGACCTGCCAGAGAAGGCACTGCAGGATGATCGAACTCCGATCTGCTCTCCGAGCAAACCGGCCAAACAAGGCCACGAGAGAACCAAGCGAGGCAAAGCCAATCAGGTGTGACCACGGCGAGACTGATACCAGGGGGAGCGCTATGGCTGCACAGAGTGCGGCCTGAACCCCGGCGACTACGCTGACCCGCCAACGCGCCTGGGGAGCGAGCGCCATGCTTTCGCGGATCTGGTGGGGCGTCAGCAGACGACGAATGGCATCTATGCGACGCATGGCGTGCGGCGCGCGAGGCGCTTCCCTGGATGAAGATCTAGCATGTGTTTGCCTCTTTCGACCGAGGCTTCAAGCCTCGCGAGGAAATATGTAGCGGGCCGCAGGCAGCGGCGGGCTTAAACTTATTGATTTAGAGATCTCTTACCGGACGAACATCGCCGAACCAAGCCCAAAGTCCGGCACCACCCCTGACCAGGAAGCAGACATAAACGGTGGCCTGGTTGAGACGATGCACTTGCCTCGACTTTGACACCTTCGGTTGCTTTGCCAAGAGACGTTGAATCCAATCGCGCTTGGTGTCTCATGCTGCCCTTGCATTCCCTTGGCGAACGCATCGTCGTCCTCGGCCCGTCCAATGCCGGCAAGTCGACCCTTGCCGTGGCGCTGTCAAAGAAGCTCGGTTTCCCTGCCATCCATCTCGACCAGCTCAAGCATCTGCCGAACACCGACTGGCAGCAGCGCCCGGATGCAGAATTTACCGCGCTTCATGATGCGGCGATCCTTGAAGAGCAATGGGTAATGGACGGCAATTATTCGCGCCTGATGCCCCAGCGCTTCGCCCGGGCGACTGGCGCAATCCTCCTGTCCTCCAACCACTGGCTGCGCCTCGGCAGGTACTTCAAACGGACGCTTATCAACCGCAGCGACCGCGCTGGGCATTTGGAAGGTGCGCAAGACAGCATCAAGTGGGAGATGATCCACTGGGTCGCCGTGAGGACCCGGGACAGTAGCCTCAAGTATGCGCAGGCGATCCGCCAGTCCGGTCTTCCCGCAGTGGAGTGCGGCACGGCCGCCGCGCTGAACCAGTTGTATCGCACCTGGGACCTGCCGACACTACGATGACGTACTCTGATGCCGAACGTGTGGCCATCAGACGGCGGCGGAGCGACCGCCAACGAACGCTTCTTCCCTACGGATAAAGCTACTCTCCTGAGGCCATTTGCATCACCGTTTCCGCGACAGGGAACTTTCGCCCGACGGCTGTCCCGCTTACCTGGCGGGCATTGTTCCAAAAGGCGTTGACGTTGCGCGTCTGGTTGCCGACATGCCGGTAGAGCACGATCTCGAGGTCAAGCGTCCAGTCCGAACTGGATGTTGCCGAAACGAGTTTGCCGGTCCGAAGTTCTTCCTCCACCAGGCTTTCCGGCAGCCAGCAGATGCCGGCGCCCGTGCAGGTCATGGTCTTGAGGCCGGCGCTGATCGCGTTCTCATGGACTGCACGCCGGCGGAAGCTGGGCTGTTGGGAAAAGAGCTTGCCCAGCGCCACGCCGAAGAACGAGCTGTAGCCATAGCTGAGATAGGGCAGGGTGAAGTGTTCGGCCAAAGCCTTGTCGAGAATGTTGTCTCCCGCCGTCCAGCGATCGCGATCGAGACGTAGCATGGGTGCCGCGACGGGCAGCAGGCGATCGCGGCCAACCGACAGGAAGTCGAAGTGCTCGCGGTCGAGATGAAGCGGAACCCGCGGGTTTGTATAGGTGAGGAAAAAGTCCGCCTCCCCATCCACGAGAGCAGCGAGATTGGCTTCGATGCCGCCGCGGTCGGGTATAAAGCAGAGACGGGTATCGGGCGCGGTCTTTTCGAGCACCTGCAGCCAGTTCGGAATGAAGGTGACAGTCAGCGTATGGAGCGCGGCGAACCTGACCATCCCTGCATCGGAAGCCGGTTGCAGCGTCTCGCGCGCCGCATAAAGTGCCCGGATCGTGTCTTGTGCGATGGGAAGAAAGCTGCGGCCCGCGGGTGTCAATTCCGCGGGAACCGCTCCGCGTTTGATGAGTGCAGCACCAAGCCAGACTTCCAGTTGCTTGATGCGTCGACTGAACGCCGGCTGCGACACGTTCCGCAATTCAGCGGAGCGCGAAAAGCTCGACGTATCCGCAAGCGTTACAAAATCTTCCAGCCACTTCAATTCCATTTAACACCGCCCCGCGCGAAGTCGCGCATCTTCTTCAACCCCCGCACCCGTTCATAAAGCCATTGATTTCGAATGAGTATGCATTTTTTGCATCATCTGCTGCTCAATGTGAATTGGCCAGTCTTTGTGCAGCGCAATAGGCTCCGACTCGGAAATGACATGCGAGGGGCTGGGCTAGGATATGGCCAGAATAGTGTATTGCGGCGGGGAGTTCGTCGCCGAGAACGAGGCCAAGCTGAGCCTGTTTGATCGCGGCTTCTTGTTCGGCGACGCCGTGTACGAAGTCACTGCCGTGATCGGCGGCAAGATGGTCGACAACGACTTGCATCTGGCGCGCCTGGAACGCTCGCTGTCGGAACTTTCCATCCCCATGCCGCTCTCACGTGAGGAGATCGAAGCGATCCAGCTTGCGCTCATCGAGAAGAACGCGTTGGTAGAGGGCACGGTTTATCTTCAGGTGTCGCGTGGCGCGGAAGACCGCGATTTCCTTTATTCCGATGGTCTGGAGCCGACCTTCATTGCCTTCACACAGGTCAAGAACCTGCTCGGCAGCAAGGGCCAGAAGCAGGGCTTGTCTGTCAATCTTGCTGAGGATCCCCGCTGGGAGCGCCGCGATATCAAGACGGTCATGCTGCTCGGGCAGGTGATGGCCAAGCGCCAGGCGAAGGCTACGGGCTTCGACGACACCTGGTTCTTCGAAGATGGCGCGATTACCGAAGGCGCGTCTTCGAGCGCGTTCATCGTGACGCATGATAGGCGCATCATCACGCGCGGCAACTCGAAGGCTATCCTGCCGGGCTGCACTCGTGCGGCGCTTCTCAAGCTTTGCAGCGCCCATGACGTTGTCTTGGAGGAGCGCCCATTCACCATTGCCGAAGCCCAGGGTGCGGCTGAGGCGTTCCAAACATCCGCAACCAGTCTAGTGACGCCTATCGTTCGTATCGGTGACGTCAGCCTGAATGGGGGTGTGCCCGGTCCCGTGACCCGGCAATTGCAGGCCTACTACCTTGAAACGGTAAACATACCCAAGGCAGCGGGCTAAGACCAAACCACAACGAAGCATCGACAGAGGCGAACACATGAAACTCAATTCGAAATTTATCGGAACTGCTCTTGGTTGCCTGATGGCATTGTCCGCTCCGGCACTTGCCGCCGAAGGCTATGGCGATTGCAAGCTCTATGGCGAGCGTGGCAGCGAGAAGGTCGAGACGGCTGTTCCCGGCCAGTTCACGGTGGTCATCAACCTTCCGGCAGTCGGCGAGTTCAACGGCGACACGCCTGAAACAGTCGAGAGCGGCCGCGAGTTCTGCATGGCAGTCAACATTGCGCACCGCCTAGGCATCGACAAGGTCGTGCTGAAGAACGCTTCCTTCGACTCGATCGTTGCTGGTCAGAACAAGGAATTCGACATCGCGCTTGCGCTGATCTCCGTGACCGAGCCGCGCAAGAAGGTCGTCGACTTCTCGACCCCTTATGCGAGTGGTGCTTTTGGTCTCGCAACGCGTGCGGATGCTCCTGTTGATGAAGCCGGCATCAAGACCACCAAGCTTGGCACCCAGGCCGGCACGATCATGGTTCAGTGGGCGCAGGAAAACCTGCCGGACGCCAAGCTCTCGGTATTCGACGATACGGGCGCCATGTTCACCGCCCTTGCCGCGGGCAATGTCGATGTCGTCATGACAGATATCTCTGTCATCCTGGGTCAGGTTGCAAACTCCAACGGCAAGCTGAAGGTCGTCGGCCAGTTCCCGAGCGGCCGCGATACTGCCGGTATCTACCAGAAGGGATCCGCTGCAAAGCCGGCAATCGACAAGGTCATTGCTGATCTTGCGGCAGATGGTACTCTCAAGGCTCTCGAAGAACAGTATCTCGCCGCCGAACGCGGCGGACTGAAGCCGGAAGATGTGCCGGTCTGGAAATACTGAGCTGATGGCTGGTTCGTCCTCAGAAATGCATAGTGAAACCGGGCGCGCTGCAACGTGGCGCGCCCGGGGCACCACGCAGACCCACGGTCTGCGCACAACACTGACGCTTGTCATCGCGATCTTCTGTTTCTTCCTCGTGGCCGTTTCGGCGCAGCACATCGGCAGCTATGCCGTCGAACAGGGCGTTTCCAAAGTCGCGGCCTTGATTCCCGGTGGCATCGCGGCCGTGGCCGCGGGTTACGTCCTGCTGCTGGCCATTCGGGCTGCGATGAAATCGGCCGCGGCGCGTCGTCATGCGGATGTCTATGAGGCACGCGCACTCGGCGCCGAGGCCTCGCTTGCATCGTGGAAGGCCTTGTCCTGGAGCGGAGCGCTGCTGGTGGTGACCGCCGGCGCCTGGTTCATGGCAGTCAATGACGCCGCAGTCAGTCGCACGTTCTTCGACCTCGAACTCATCCAAAGCTCGGCTGGCAAGGTGATCTGGGCCTTCGGCACCAATGTGACCATCTTCGCCGTCTCGGCTGTGCTGATCCTCGTATGGTCCTTGCTGATCGCGATTGCCCGCACGCTTCCCGGCGAGGCTGGCCGGCCCTTGCGTTATCTCGCAACGGCCTATGGTGACCTTTTCCGTGGCCTTCCCGCCATCATCACGATCTATCTCATCGGTTTTGGCCTGCCGCTCACCAATCTTCCGATCCTGTCGGATCTCGGCTCTACCTCTTATGCGATCATCGCCCTGACGCTGACCTATGGCGCCTATACGTCGGAGGTTTATCGCGCAGGCATCGAAGGCGTGCACCACAGTCAGGTCGCTGCGGCGCGCTCGCTCGGGCTCAGCCACACCAAGACGATGCGGTATGTCGTGGTGCCGCTCGCGGTACGCAACATCATCCCGCCGCTGATGAACAACTGCATCAGTTTGCAAAAAGATACGGCGCTGGTTGCCATCATCGGCACGATCGACGCCTTCAACCAGTCGAAGATCATCGCCGCCAACAACTTCAATCTCTCGGCTGTGACGACGGTTGCCATCCTCTTCATCGTCATCACCATTCCGCAGGCGCGCCTGGTGGACAAGTTGATCGATCGTGATCGTAAACGCATGCGAGCAGGGGGCTGAGCGCATGTCGCTTCTCGAAATCAATGGCGTCACAAAGCACTACGGGGTGCTGGAAGTCATATCCAACCTGACGCTGAATGTCGACGAACATGAGGTCGTCTGCCTCATCGGCCCCTCGGGCTGCGGCAAGTCCACGCTGCTTCGCTGCATCAACCGGCTTGAGGAGATCTCCTCAGGCGAGATACGCATCCATGGCGATCGCATTACCGGCCCGGGCGTGGATCTTGACCGGTTGCGTCGCGACATCGGCATCGTCTTCCAGGGGTATAACCTCTTCCCGCACATGACGGTGCTCGAGAACACCATCCTTGCACCGACCAAGGTGCTCGGTATGGGTAAGCGCGAAGCGAGCGAAAAGGCCATGGCCTTCCTGGAGCGGATCGGCCTTGCCCACAAGGCGAATGAATATCCGGACCGGATGTCCGGCGGCCAGCAGCAGCGGGTGGCCATCGTCCGCGCCCTGATGATGGATCCGATGCTGCTCCTCCTCGACGAGATCACCTCGGCGCTTGACCCGGAACTGGTTTCCGAAGTGCTGGATATCGTGCGCGATCTTGCGGCCCGTGGCATGACCATGATCCTTGCAACGCATGAAATGGGTTTTGCGCGCGAGGTGGCCAACCGGATCTGCTTCCTGCAGGCTGGACAGGTTTACGAGCAGGGCCCGCCGGCCGAATTGTTCGGCAATCCGAAGGGTGAGCGGACGCAGGCCTTCCTGAGAAGCTTGAAGAAAGCTGGCCGCATCTAACGGCAGCCGGACGAGGACATTGATCATGAGTACAGCCCGCAGCCTTGGCCTCTGGACCGATGGCGTCAACAGCCTCCCGACCGGCGCGAACAATGCCATCACCGATGTACCGGGCGTGACCGTCGGGCACCGCACACTTCAAGGTGACGGGCTTGCGACCGGCGTTACGGCAGTCGTGCCGCATCAGGGCGATCTCTTCCGCTCGAAGGTACGTGGGGCGGTGGAGGTCATCAACGGTTTCGGGAAGTCCGGCGGCCTCGTGCAGATCGCCGAACTCGGTACGATCGAGACGCCCATTCTGCTGACTAATACCTTCGGCGTCGCCGCCTGCACTGAGGCGCTGATCCGGCGGGCGATAGAGCAGAACCCGAAGATCGGCAGACAGACGTCGACGGTGAACGCCGTTGTTTGCGAATGCAACGATGGCCAGATCAGCGACATCCAGGCCATGGCGGTGACCGTGGACGATGCATTCGCTGCGTTGGATGCAGCCGCACCCGGCGTCGTCGAACAGGGCGCGGTTGGGGCTGGAACCGGCATGACAGCCTTCGGCTTCAAGGCCGGCATTGGCACATCCTCCCGTCACTTCAGCATGGGCAAACAGGAGTTCACGCTCGGTTCCCTGGTGCTCGCCAACTTTGGTCGCGCTGGCGACCTCACCTTGCCTGATGGACGCCGTCCTTCGCCGAATGACGTCAGCGCGCCGGAACAGGGCTCGATCATCGTCATCGTCGCCACCGACCTGCCGCTTGGCGATCGGCAATTGCAGCGCGTTGCCCGTCGTGCAGGCGCCGGTATTGCGCGTCTCGGTGCCTTCTGGGGCAACGGTTCTGGCGACATTGTGGTGAGTTTCACGACCGCCGACCAGGTTGTGCACGAAGGGCCTGATTTCCAGACCGTGCAGATGCTCGACAACGACCACATCGACCTGGCATTCCGTGCGGCGGCAGAGGCGACACAGGAAGCGATCTTGAATGCTCTCGCTGCGGCCCCGGCAACGACTGGCCGCTCCGGCAAGGTGTTCCCGTCGCTTGCGGATTGGGCGAAAGAGCAACAGAGATGAAGATCTTCCTATCCGCCGACATCGAGGGTACGGCCGGCATCGCCCACTGGGATGAGGCCGATCGTGAAAAGGCGGACTACCAAGAGTTTCGCGAGTTGATGACCGGCGAGGTGCTCGCGGCTTGCGAAGGTGCGCGTGCGGCGGGTGCAACCGAGGTTTTGATCAAGGACGCGCATGAGAGCGGCCGCAACATCATCGTTGATCGTTTGCCAGCCTATGCAAAGATCATGCGCGGCTGGTCCGGCCACCCGGACTCCATGATGTTCGGCATCGGTTCAGACTTCGCCGCTGCCATCTATACGGGCTATCATGCAAAGGCGGGGTCGGAAGCCAACCCGCTCGCCCACACCACGACGACGCGCGTTTCGCGCGTGCTCCTCAACGGGAAAGTCGCTTCCGAATTCACCTTCAATGCGCTCTGCGCAGCCCGCTACAAGGTGCCGTCTGCCTTCCTCGCCGGTGATGCCGAAATCTGCGCTGATGCACGCGCGTTAGTGCCGGACATCGAGACGGTCGCAACACTTGAAGGTTTCGGCCGCGCGTCACTTTCCATTTCGCCAGCGCAGGCGCGAGAGGCGATCTTCAACGGCGTGAAGACGAGCCTGGAAGGTCTCTCCTCGCGTACCGTGCCGACCGTCGATGGCCCGTACGAGGTAACGGTCGAGTTCGTGAACCCAACCGATGCCTATCGCGCGTCATGGTATCCGGGTGCTTCTATTTGCGGACCACGCGCTATCGGCTTTAAGTCTGATGACTTTTTCGAGGTCCAGCGCGCCCTGCGTTTTCTGCTCGATTGATCCGCAGGTTTTTTGCATTCCGTTGCCGTTTTTTGCTGACCGGAATGGGTGTGTAGACCGTCGTGCAATCGCGTGCGCCGGGGCAATTTGCGATCTTATGCATTTAGAAGCCTTCTAAAAGAGCCGTGTTGTTGGCTCCGATCTTCCTCGCTAAGAACCTGACTGGAATGTTCAAGTTTATGGGGTGATGCGTAAATGACAGGGGCAGCAGTTCCGGGGTGGAATAACAGCAAGGCTAGACGCAAGAGGGTGGTTCGGCTGATGCTGGCCGGAACAATCCTCAGCGCTGCCGGCAATTCCCTGGCGCAGGATGCGCAAGACGATTCCGTCCTCGAGACGATCGTCGTGACGGCATCCGGGTTCGAGCAGAACGTGAAGGATGCACCTGCGAGCATCACCGTCGTCACGCGCGAGGAGTTGGAAAAAGGTGCGTTCCGTGACCTGACCGATGCGCTTCGCGAAGTCCAGGGTGTCGCCGTGACCGGTGTTGCCAACGAGAAGGACATCTATATCCGAGGCCTGCCCGGCACCTACACATTGATCCTGGTTGACGGAAAACGGCAGAGCACCAGAGACGCACGCCCAAACGGAAGCTCCGGCTTTGAGCAGAGCTTCATTCCTCCGGTTTCCGCCATCGAGCGCATCGAGGTCGTTCGTGGTCCGATGTCCTCGCTCTACGGTTCGGATGCCATGGGCGGTGTCATCAACATCATCACGCGCAAGGTCTCGAACGCCTGGTCCGGAAGTGTCACGACCGAAGCCACCCTTCAGCAGCACAGCAAGTTCGGCAATAGCGGTCAGGTCTCCTTCTATGCCAATGGCCCGATCCTGAAGGATACGCTCGGCCTGCAGATCTGGGGACGTGGCTACAAGCGCGGCGAAGACAGCTTCCTCAGCGGCATCACGGGTGCCAAGGAAGGCGATATTGGCGGCCGCCTGACGCTGACGCCGAATGAAGACCATGACATCGTCCTGCAGGGCGGCCTGAGCCGCATCGAGCGCAAGGCGCGTCCCGGTGAAACCCTGGAGGCGACTGCCGCTGCCACCGAGCCTCACCACGACCGTGATCATTGGTCACTGTCGCATACCGGGCGCTGGGGACCGACAACCTCGGAATTCTCCATCCAGCAGGAATGGGGTACGCGCACGACCTACAACTATGATGCTGCGACCGGCAGTTTCGTGCGCAATCCGCGTGCACCGCAGATCCGCAACACCGTCGTCGACGGCAAGTTCACGACGCCGTTTGAACTTCTGGGCCAGCACACGGTCATCACAGGCGGGCAGTACATGGAAGGCCGGCTGCGTGACCAGAACCCGGGCCGGCGCACCGGTGTCACCGAAACTTTCAGCATTGAACAGTGGGCGCTGTTTGCCGAAGACGAGTGGAAGATCACGGATGACTTCGCACTGACCACCGGCTTGCGCCTCAACCACCACGAGGTTTACGGCGACAACCTGACTCCGCGCATCTACGGCGTCTGGAACGCGACCGACGACCTGACAATCAAGGGCGGCGTTTCGACCGGCTTCCGTGCACCGGACATCCGCCAGATTGCGCCCGGTTACGCCATGACGACCGGCGGCAGCGGCTGCTCCTACGGTCCGGCGGGCACCTGCGGCGTCATCATCGGGGATCCGGACCTGAAGGCGGAAACTAGCACCAGCTATGAAATCGGTGCGGTCTGGGAGCAGGATGATCTGGTTCTCGGTGCGACCTATTTCTACACCGACTTCAAGGACAAGATCAGCAATGCACTGGTCCTGAGGCCTGATGGTACGCCCGAGCGCTGGTCGGAAGATCCGAACTACCGGCTCTGGTACAGCTACAACATTGACGATGCGGTGATCCAGGGCGTTGAACTGACGGCCAAATGGTATGCGACGCCAGAGCTGACGGTGCGCGGCAGCTACACCTACACACATTCGGAGCAGCAGACAGGTGATTACGCTGGCTTCCCGCTCGCCCGCACGCCAGAGCACATGGCCAATATCCGTCTGGACTGGATCACGCCGATCGAAGGCCTTGAGGCATGGGTGTCCGGCAACTACCACGGTGAAGAAATCGCGGCTGGCGCCCGGATTGGAACGAATGGTCGTCCGGTGACGATCAATGGCCAGCCGGGACGCAAGTACGACGCTTACGCCACGTTCGATATCGGCGCGAAGTTCGACGCGGGCGAAGGCGTGACGATGAATGCGGCCGTCTACAACGTCTTCGACAAGAAGATCGAGCAGACGGACTTCAACACTGTCGTCGAAGGGCGCCGCTTCTGGCTCAGCGTCAGCAAGTCGTTTTGATCAAGACAACAGACGGCGCTGGTGGATTGCAGTGCCGGCTGTTTGCCCGAACCAAAAAAGGCCCCGCCGAGATCGATCGGCAGGGCTTTTTATGTTTTTACCCTCGCTGCGGGAGGCTGTGATCAGGCCTTCGTCCACTCGACCTGCAGTTCCTCACGGAAAGCAAAGCGGACAAGGTGGCGCACCACGACATCCTCCAGTTGTGGCAGGTTCTCGGTGTCTTCGGCCTCCACTCGGACAGCCAGCGCCGCATCTTCGGCCAGCAAGTAACAATCGCCGCTCATCAGGCTGATCTGGCCCCTGTGTTCGTCGAACGTCACGGGGCGCTTATGCGCGAAATGCTTGCACAACTGCTGCAGGTATTTGCTCGCATGTTCAGTCGGGATGCTGGCGTGGCTTTTCGCGCGGGTCTGCTGTTCGGTCATGATATCTTCTTCTGTCGTTGAGGTGACGTTTGGAGCGCGGCAGGCGACCCTCTCGGTTACGTGTAATAGACGGCAATCCGGTTTCCGCCGATGTCCTGGACATCGAACGGGCAGCCATAGGTCTGCTCCAGCGTATCGGGACGGATGATCTCGTGTGGTGTGCCCTGCAGGAAAAGCTTGCCGTCGCGCATGACGATGATGTGGTTCGAGTAGCAGGAGGCGAAGTTGACGTCGTGTAGAACCACGACCACCGTCTTGCCGAAATCCCGCGCGGCGTTGCCGAGAAGCTTCATCATGCCGACAGCATGGCGAATGTCGAGGTTGTTCAACGGTTCGTCGAACAGCATGTAGTCGGTGTCCTGGCAGAGCACCATGGCAACGAAGGCGCGCTGCCTTTGTCCGCCGGAAAGTTCGTCCAAGAACCGGTCACCCAGTTCTTCCAGTCCGAGATAACCAAGCGCGCGAACGATATGAGCCTGATCTTCCGCGGTCGTCCGCCCCTTGCTGTACGGGTAGCGCCCGAATGCGACGAGATCCCGCACGGTAAGCCGTGCCGTCATGTGGTTGTCCTGGCGCAGGATCGACAGCCGGCGTGCCAGCGTTTCACCTGAGGTGTGGGCAACATCCAGTCCGTCAACCAGCACCGTGCCTTGGTCGCTCGGAATCAGTCGGGCGATCATCGACAGCAGCGTCGATTTGCCGGCGCCGTTGGGCCCGATGATGGACGTGATGCCGCCCTTCGGCAGCTTCGCGGTGACATGGTCCACCACGGTTGTATTGCCATAGGCTTTGGTGACGTCAGCGATTTCGATCATCGGGCATTGCCCCTGAGAAGATAGAAGATGAAGAAAAGCCCGCCCGCAAACTCGATAACGATCGACAGCGCGGTGTCGAAAGCGAAGACGCGCTCAAGGATCGTCTGGCCGCCTACGAGACAGATAATTGCAATCAGGATCGCCGCCGGAAGGACGAAGCGATGTTTGCCAGTCGGCATCAGGATATAAGCGAGGTTGGCGACGAGCAGGCCAAAGAAGGTTACCGGGCCGACCAGTGCTGCAGAGGCCGAAACGAGCACGGTCACGATCGCAAGCACCGTCATCGTCACCCGCCGATGATCGACACCAAGCGAGATCGCCGTTTCCCGCCCCAAGGACATCACGTCGAAGGTGTGGAAGATCCGCAGTCCCAATGCACTAGCGCCGGCAACGAACAGCGTGGAGATCAGCAGAAGGTTCGAGTCGACCCCATTGAAGCTTGCAAACAACCGGTCCTGGAGAACCACGAAGTCGTTCGGATCGATTAGACGCTGGAGAAAGCCAGACAGGCTGCGGAACAGGGTGCCGAACACCACCCCGATAAGCAGCAGCAGGTGCAGGTCCTTCACTGCGCCGGAAAACATGAAGCGGTAGAGCACCAGGGAGAAGGCCAGCATAGCGCCGACTTCGATGGCAAACATCAATCGCGCATCGAGAGCGGACGTCGCAGCCGCGCCCAGCACGAATACGAAAAGCGTCTGCAGTAGCATGTAGAGCCAGTCGAAGCCCATGATCGCCGGTGTCAGGATGCGGTTGTTGGTGATCGTCTGGAACAGCACCGTCGAGACGGCAATGGAGTAGGCAACGAGGATCAGTGCAAAAAGCTTGGTGCCGCGGAATGACAGGACGAAGCCCCAGTTGCCGCGGGCGCCAATCGTCATGAAGGCGACAACTGCGGCAGCCGCAACGACCGCGATGATCGTGAGGACCACGATCGGCGAACGCTTCTTCTCATGCTGCACGGTATCGCCTCCGCAACAGCATATGCAGGAAGAAGATGCTGCCGATGATGCCGAGCACCGAGCCGACCGGGATCTCGTAAGGTGCGTTGACGATGCGTCCGACCGTGTCACACAGGAGCACGAGTGCTGCACCGCTGAGCGCGATCCACGGCAGCGTGTGGCGCAGCCGGTCGCCCATCGCCATGCTGACGAGATTGGGGATGATCAGGCCGATGAAGGGCAGAATGCCGGCGGTCACCACCACCGATGCAGTCACCATGGATACGATGACGAGGCCGAGCGTGACGACCTTGCGGTAGTTCAGCCCGAGATTGGTCGAAAAATCTTCCCCCATGCCGGCCACAGTGAAGCGATCAGCGGCAATATAAGCGGCCATGGTCAGCGCGAGCGCAATCCACAGCACCTCATAACGGCCCCGCAGGACCGCCGAGAAGTCGCCGCTCGTCCAGGCACCCATGGCCTGCATCAGGTCGTAACGGTATGCGAAGAAGGTGGTGCAGGCGTTGATGACGCCTCCGAGCATCAGGCCGACGAGCGGCACCAAAACGGGGGAGCGCAACGGTACCCGCCGCAGAATGCCGAGGAAGACAGCCGTTCCCGCCAGCGCGAAGGCAGCCGCGACCAGCATCTTCACCATCACCGGCAGGTCCGGCGCCACAAGAAGCACAAACAGCATGCCGAGGCTTGCCGATTCCACCGTACCAGCCGTCGAAGGTTCAACGAAGCGGTTGCGGGAAAGCATCTGCATGATCGTTCCGGCCACAGCCATTCCGGCGCCGGCCAGGATCAGGGCCAATGTCCGGGGCACGCGGCTTCCGGCGAGCACCATCAGCATCTTCTCGTCACCCTCGCCAGAAAGGAGGCGAAGGAGTGACACCTCGCTGACGCCCACAAACAAGCTTGCGACTGCGACGGCAGCGGTGGCCAGCAGGGCAAGGAGGAAGAGCTTCAAGACGTCACCATGAAAATGCAGAAGCGGCAGCAACCGATGAACCGGTTGCTGCCGATCATTTCTGTTCGGACCTGATTACTTGGCGTCGAAGGCCTTGGTCAACTGATCCACGGTGTTCTGCATGGCGGTGAGGCCACCACCAACCAAGTACCATGCGGTCGAGTCGAGATAGACAACCTGCTTCTTTTTCCAGGCAGTGGTCTGGGCGACGATCTCGTTGTCGAGGAATTTGGCAGCCGCCTGTCCGTCGCGGCCGATTGCTGCGTCGCGGTCGATGACGAACAGCCAGTCAGGGTTACGCTCGAGAATGTATTCGAACGAAATCGGCTGGCCGTGCTGGCCGACCTTGATGTTCTCATCCGCCTGCTGGACGCCGTAGTCCGTGAAGAGCAGACCGAAACGCGAACCCGCACCATAGGTGCTCATCTTGCCACCGGTGGTGAGGATGAGCAGACCCTTGCCGGCAGACGCTGCCTTGTCTTTTAGTGTAGAGACAGATGCGTCGAGCTTTTGAAGGGCAGCTTCAGCTTCGGCTTTCTTGCTAAAGACTTCCGCCAACGTCTCGACGTTCTGCTTGGCGCTTTCGACGAACTTCGTCTGGTCGATTGTCATGTCGATGGTCGGCGCGATTTTTGCCAGGTCCTCGAACTTCGCGGACGACCGGCCGCCGACGATGATGAGGTCCGGCTGTGCGGCGTTAACCGCTTCATAATCCGGCTCGAAGAGGGACCCGATATTCAGGACATCCGTGCCCGCATATTTCGAAAGATACTCGGGCTTCGCCCCAGAAGGAACGCCTGCGACTTCGACGCCGAGGGTATGGAGCGTATCAAGGCTCGCCATGTCGAACACAAGCACCTTTGCAGGCGTCGACGGCAGGGTAGTTTCACCCTTGCTGTGCTTGACGACGATCTCGGCAGCCGCCGATGGCATTGCCTGCGCAGCAAAGACCGCACCGGCAAGGGCGAGAGCAAGGTGGAAGGTCCGGGGTATTGCGAACATTATCATCTCCGCGCTCGGCCAAACGTGCTTGGCCAAGATAAGTTGAGTGGTTGAAGCCAGTTATCGACCGGCCAAGGGGAGCGTCAAATCATCTTTTCTTTAGCCATTCCAATTTGCGATTATCGCAAAATGGTGCCGGGTTCAAAAAGAAAGTTGAGAAGATGAGGAAGCTTATGTTACGCGCGACGGAACCCGGCAGGCAAGGTCGTTCCTGATCGTTCTGCTTGTGCCGACAAACATCTGACGACACGAAATGACGAACGACGGCAAGCTCCCACCGATCGGCAAGATCAAGCTTCTTCTCGCGCTCGATGCCCTGTTGCGGGAAGGAAGCGTGACGGGTGCTGCCGCCAGCCTGGAACTGCAGGTGTCCGCCGTCAGCCGCATGTTGGGAGAGTTGAGAAACCTCTACAACGATCCGATCTTCATTCGGACCGGCCGCGGCTTGCGGCCAACGCCGTTTGCTGAATCCTTGAGGTTGCGGGTTCGCGCGCTGGCGGAAGAAACGGAAGCGCTTCTGAAGGGAGAGGGCTGGACTCAAGCACCGGACGTACATGTCGCCCAGCCAGTGGTCGAACAGCCGGCGGATGGCTGGCAGAAGCGCTCAAGGGTCGCAGCCCCGCCGCTCGCGGTCTCCCGCGGCGACGTTCTCGAAGCTGCACCGACGCCGTCGGTGATCGCAAGGCGGATTGCTGCAATCGGCGACAACGAAGAACCGCAACGCAGACTGGCTAAATATATCGCGCTCACCTCCCCGGGCCCGGGACGAAGCCGCACGCTCGCGCGGGAGGAAGCGCGCGATGCTCTGACCATCATCCTGCGGGGGGAGGCAGATGCGGTGCAGCTTGGTGCACTGTTGATGACCCTGCAATATCGTGGACCGACGGCGCTGGAGCTTGCGGGATTCGTGGAGGCGATACGCGAGGCAATCGCTCCAACGGTTGCGATCAATCATCAGCCGGATCTGGACTGGCCGGTCTATGTATCGCCGCGTTGGAAGAGGCCGCCATGGTTCATCCATTCGGCACGGCTTGTCACGGCGGCGGGCTACCGCGTCGTCATGCACGGCCATTTCGGCAACGGTCGCGATAGCGGCAAGCTCGAGCAGGCTGCCGAGTACGCCGGCATCCCGGTCTGCGTAACGGCACCGGAAGTCTCTGCGGCGCTTGGCGCGTGCAACATCGCCTATGTGCCGCTGGCCGCCTTTGCGCCGCGCACGCAGAGCATCCTCAACCTCCACCCGCTGCTTGAAAGCCGCACGCCGCTTCACAACGTCGTGCCGCTCATCAATCCATTCGCTGCGTCTGCGACATTGACCGGAGCCCCAGGGGGTGCTTCGTTGGCGATCTATGGAGACGTCGTGAAGCTGTTGGGAATGGAGAACGTGACGATCTTGGGTGCCGTGCGCAGTTTCGCCCAGATCAATCCGAGCCGCGTGACAAACCTGATGCGCGTCATCAATGGTAAGGAGTCGAGTGAGCGGGTGCCGGCATGCTCGGGTATCACCGGTACCGGACTGCCAAGCAGCGGTTTCAGTCAAAGGGAATATTGGGAGGCCGTGTGGTCAGGCGCGGCTCGTGACGATCTGGCCGAGGCCTCGATCATCTATACAGCAGCGACGGCGCTCTTTGCGATCTCACGTAACTCGCGCAGCAGTTTCGAAGCCTGCCTGACTGAGGCAACGGATCAGTGGCTCAAGCGTAGGCGCCATACCTAGCCCGCGAGCGCCAGTATGCGTTCGGCAACCAGATCTCCGTCGTGTTGGCCTCTGTTCCAGGCATCTTCGAACTCATCTTCGATGAGGTCGTAGCCGGTGCCGGCATCTTGGGTTTCGGCGTGTGCCGTCAGGTAAGGAAAAGCGCCGAGCGAACGTCCAAACGGCAGCAGCACCCGGTTGGCCAGGACCTGTACAAGCGGTGCGGATTGGGTGGTGCTCACGTTCCGCCACGTGCAAAGGAACCGGTCCAGAACGTCGTTCAGCGTCATGCCCAGCGTTTCGCGACATTGCAGGATGTTGCCGACAAACAGCAACGGGCACCGTGCGCGTTCGACGGCCTCAGCGACGCCTCCGACAAGCAGATGCGGGAGAATGCTGGTATAAAAACTCCCCGGGCCGAACACCACCACATCCGCGGCCTCGACGGCTTCGATGACGGCGTTGTTTGCAGCAGGTTTCTTGCCGCTCTCACTGGTGAGCTCGATGCCCTCGATCCCGATTGCCGCATCGGCTTCCGACAGTTTTGTCAGTACGTCCTGCGGCGCGCGGCGCGCGCCGTTCCTGAGGCGGCCGGACAGGATCAGATCGCTGTCCAGCGAGGACGGCCAGACATTCCCGTCAATGCCGCAGAGCTTGCGGAACACAAAGATGGCGGTGTTTACGTCGCCGTTGTGAGCGATGCATGCGCCGGTCAGGATGAAGTTGCCGATGCTGCCGTTCCGGAAGTCGAAGTCAGGACCCGCCGCGGTCGCGAAGGTCCGCAAATAGTTCAGGATCGCGCCCCGGAGGCCCGGCTCCATGCGTTCCAGGAGAAGGTGTCGGCCCTCCGCATATAGCTGGAATTCCGTCCGAGCATCTCCAGGCTCGCCCAGAGCAGAGATGCGTGTGTTGAAGATCCTGACCACATCGCCCGAGCGACGTTCGCCGTGAGCCATGGTCATCAGCGCCTGCCGGATGTCGCCTACCGACAGGATTCCGAGCTTCTCGCGGATCAGCTTTGAGCTGCCGCCACTGTCCCAGGCAGGAACGACCCGCGTCAGGTGCACCTGTTTGCGCGCGAGCGCAATATTGATGGCGCGGCACGCTGTACCGCCGGAAAACAATACGATGCGCTGCATGAGCGCTCACAATCTCGGACTCTCATAACTGCGTCAGGCGCAAAGGCCAAGGCCGGCATCTTGCAACTGGGGCACAAAGAGCGTAGGCAAATATACAGTCAAACTGTATAAATCGCCAAAATAGGATTGGTCATGTCTGCAGAGAACAAGGAAGTAGTTCGTCGCTTCAACATCGAGGTGATCCAAAATGGCGACCGAAGCACGTTCGAAGCCTTGATGGCACCCGATTTCATCAACCACGCCGCGCCGCAAGGAATGCCGAACGGGCCGGACAGCATGTGGAGCACGTTCGAAAAGGTTCTTCGTCCCGCGCTGTCGAACCTCACCGTCACGATCCACGACCAGATCGCCGAAGGCGACAAGGTGACGACCCGCAAGACGATCAGTGGCGTCCATACCGGTACACTGCTGGGCGTTCCTGCGACAGGGCGAGAGGTCGCGATCAGCGTGATCGATATCGTCCGCGTCGAACACGGCAGATATGCAGAGCACTGGGGCTTGAACACACTGTCAAACGTGCTCTCTTCGCTCTCGAATCTTGAACCTGTGCGTTAGCACAGCCGCTCGATCAAACGAACCGCGGCTTCGAGCGTGCGCTTCTCCTCGTCTGACAGACGCTCCTCGATCAGGCGGGCGATCTGTGATGCGCGGGCCTGCCGGGCGCGGAATAGCTCGACCCGCCCGCCATCGGTAATGGCAAGAAGCTGACTGCGTCCATCCGCCGGGTTGGGCGTCTTTCTGATCAGCCCGTCAGCTTCCAGTTGGCCGGCGACGAGCCGCATGCTCTGATGTCGGACGCCGCGGCGGTCGGCCAGTTCAGCGACACTAAGTGGCCCCTCACGATCGAGAAGCGACAGTGTTTCTGATTGCGCCGTTGTTGGCGTCTTGGCTTCCGCCTTGATACGTCGAACAAACCGCCCCACGACCACGCGAAGGTTTTCCGCAAGCGCCAAGGCGTCTGCGTGCTTTGCGGAACGAGCGTCCTTGCCTGCCATGACCTTCTGCACCCTCGAGCGACTATCTTTGACTTCCATAGACCGAGAGGCGTGAGAAGAGAAAGAGCCACAGTTTCAAGGCCGGTCTGCAACGAAGACCGAAACGGTCAGTTACATCCCCGGAACTTTGAAATCGAACTGCCGCAGGAGATCTGAATGCCAGCATATGCCAACCGTCTTGAAAATCACGTTGCCCTCGTCACCGGCTCAAGCTCGGGTATCGGTTTGGCCATTGCTGAAGCGATGGCTGGCGAAGGTGCAAGCGTCGTCGTCAACTACCGTTCGGACGAGCAGGCTGCCAACGCGTTGGTCGAGCGGATCAAAGGCAATGGCGGGCGATCTGTGGCCGTGAAAGCGGACGTTTCCGAGGAAGAAGACGTCATCCGTCTCTTTGACGAAACCATCGCCGCCTTTGGCCGCGTCGATGTCGTCGTGTCGAATGCCGGGATCCAGAAGGATGCCGCAATTGCCGAGATGACCCTCCAGGACTGGAACACTGTCATCGGCGTCAACCTGACCGGGCAGTTTCTATGTGCGCGGGAGGCTGTTCGCCGCTTTCGAGCGCAGGGGAGGGAAGGCGCACCGGCACGAAGCAAGGGTACCATCATTGCCATGAGTTCGGTCCACGAGTTGATCCCCTGGGCGGGGCACATCAACTATGCATCGTCCAAGGGCGGCGTTCGCATGTTCGTGCAGTCTCTCGCCCAGGAAGTCGCGGCGGAAGGCATTCGGGTGAATGCGATCGCGCCGGGTGCCATCAAGACCCCGATCAACAAGGAGGCCTGGGAGACAGAGGACGCGCTGGAGGCGCTGCTAAAGCTGATCCCCTACGGCCGCATCGGCGAGCCTCAAGATGTTGCGCGGGCTGCGGTGTGGCTGGCGTCGGACGAAGCCGACTACGTCACCGGTACGACGCTGTTCGTTGATGGCGGGATGTCGCTCTACCCGGAATTTCGCGACAATGGCTGATCGAGTCATCTTTCGCTTGATCGAGGTGCATTTTCTCTAAGCAGGAGCGGCAGGATATTGTAGGGAGGGCCAACGAAACAGCGACAGGAGTTTTACCACATGAGCGAAACGACGGTAGCAGAGGCGATAGATCGGATCTACGCATCGCTTCAGGCCGATAATGCCGATCTTGACCAGCACATTGCAGTCCTGAAGGCTGCCTTGGCACGCGAGGGTCTGAAGGAAGCGGTCTTCGACCCGGCCAAGCTGGTGCAGAACAACCGGCAGGGCAGGAAGCTGATGCAGGCCTACTTTCGCCAGCGCGGCGTGACCGTCAAGTTCGAGTCGTAGACTCCGAGGCTCCGCGGCAACATAAGAAAGCGGTCGGCAGGGTGCCGACGAAGGAATACAGATGTCGATCACTGTACAGAAAACCATTCCCGCGGCGCGCATGCGCCAGTTCAACGAGATGGTGGATCGCTGGCTGCAGGAAGGCCCGATCAAGCTCGCCACCAACGCCACGCTGACGGCGATGGACAACGCCGAGATCCCGAAGGCTGAACAGGCCGCGATCATCGAGGACCGGGATATCATCATGAAGCACAACATGCGCCTTGGCCTGATCAGCGAAGTCTTTGCACCCGCGATCGAAAAGGCGGTGCGGTCGGCGCGCTCGGGAACGGAAGCGCAGGATGAGGTCGCTCGGTTGATCGTCACGGCGATCGGCCTTCGTCAGGACGACGACAGCGAGGTGATCACCTTCAATTTTCTCACCCAGAGTGAGGCAGACGCGTTCGACGCGCTAGTCTGAGGACGGGGCCACCTTCACGGCATTAGAACCTTGGGCATCGGTCGATGCCCAAGGTCGAGATATCCGAAGAGGAATGAGGGCTGATCAGGCCTCGGTCTTGGCAGCCTTGATCAGTTCCTTGACGTCGCCGAGGCCGCCCATCTTGGCCTTCCAGGTCAGCAGTGGTGCGTAGAAGCGCAGGTAAGCGAGCATCAGCACGATCGACAGGTAGAAGCACATCACGCCCATGTAGGTCGGGCTGAACAGGCGGTCGTAACGGCCGTTCAGGACGATGGCGTTATACCAAACGACAGCCGAGATCGGCATGGCGATAACCAGCCCGAGCGGCACGAAGCGGTTGAAGATCAGCATCAGGCCGCAAACGATTTCCAGAGTCTTGACGATGTCGAACAGGCCGACTTCGATCATGGTGACGAGCATCTGCGAGGACAGCGGCGTGTTGCCGACCGGCTGCGGAAAGATCGTCGGCAGGCCAGCCTGCGTCAGCCAGTAGGACGTGCCCGAGGTAAGCATCCAGCCACCAAGGTAAAGGCGTCCGAGCGTCAGCAGGATCTTCACGATCGTTGCGAGGTTCCAGGAGTAGGTGATTTCCTTCGACATGTCTGATTACTCCTGCGAAACGTAACGCTGAATGCTGTCGATGCGGCCGCCGCGCGGGCCAATGCGATAGACGTCGACAACCGTCTTCTCGATGCCTGCATCCGTCAGTTTGTGGATCGCGACGACGGTACGGCCGTCGCCAACGAGCGGCTGGAGCAGTTCCGACTTCACCTGGGCGCCATCAACGAATTCCGGGAAGAGCGCCTTGTCGAATTTCGCGTCCGAGGCGATGTATTCGCCGGCAGCCCATCCGCCCTTGGCGTTGGCATAGACCTCGTCACGGAAGTCCGTGAGCATGGTCTTTGGCATCTTGTCCAGGGCCGGGCCCCACTGCCAGCCGGGAGCGACGTGAAGCTGGTAATAGATGTTTACGAGGAAGAGGGCGGCGATGACGAGCGACGCTATGTACAGCGTCCGCTCCGATATACGTTGGGACCCAGACAAGTCCTACTCCTTGATTTGTTTCCGCGCCACACCAATTGTGGCTATTTAATGATATGTGTGACGCGGGTCGCTTACGCGCCTTGCCTGAAACAGACAACGCTCATATTCGTCATTGCACCCATGAAAAATCGGGGGGGCTCGCGCCGGGCGGCGTCGGCAGCTCCTTCGGATCTGCGCGGTTCTGGCTGCCCCGGTTTGGCTAAGGCATTCGTTTCATTGGAGTCGTCGGTGACGCCCGTAACGAACTGACCAGTGACTCTCGCAGAGAGCGATTTGGCCCCGAACCGCAAGCTACTAATTTTCGCCATGCAACTATAGGGTTTTCTAGTTCGGATTTTAGTAAATTCGAAAACTTAGGGTCGCGCCAGCAGCAATACCAAAATGCTCTGCTTCGTTTCTCGTACGCTGGATGGATGAGCCCAATGTCACGACCCAAAGTTAAAACCGCACTCGCCGGGATCCTGGTCCTGTTAGGCGTGGCATTCGCTGTGTTTGCGACCTTCGCGATCAACCGCATGGGAATGCTCAATAACCAGTTTATCGAGGTTATCGAGACGACGATGCCGAAGATCGCGTCGGTCAAGGATGTCGAGATCCAGGTGATGACCATCCGCAACGGCTATCGGAGCCATCTGCTTTGGTCGGATGCCGAGGGCAAGGCCGCGGCCGAACGGTCCATCGACAAGGCGCGCAAGGCGCTTGCGGAACGTTCGCGGAAGTTCAAGCTGCTCAACCCGAGTGAACGCGAAAAGCAGATGCTTGCTGAAGTTGAAGCTGCGGTCGAGAGCTACGTCGCAACCGGTGCGCGTGTGCTTGAGCTCTCGAAGCTCGGGGACGTGCAGGGTGCAAACAGGATTCTCACGAGTCAGATGGTGAAGCCGGCTGAAGCAGCAGCCGCGAGCCTCGAAGAGCTCACCAAGATGAGTGTCGCGGATGCAGTCGGATCCGAAGCAAGGGCGGAACAGGCTTATGCCTCTGCACTGACCGTAACGTTCGTGGCCCTCGCGGTGCTTGCCGCAATCGTGGCGGCTGCCATCTGGTTTGCAATCACCAATATAGCTCGCCCGATCGCCACCATCACCCATTCGATGAACAACCTTGCCAAGGGTGACGCGGAAACGCCGATTCCCTTCGCCGATCGCACGGATGAACTCGGCGAGATGGCTGCAGCCGTAGAGGTGTTCCGTAGCAACGCCCTAGAAAACCGCCGGCTGGAGCAGGAAGCCAATGCGCAGCGCTCGCAGTCGGAAGAACAGCGTCGCCGCGCCGCCGAACAGGAGCGCATTCGTGCCGAAGCCATGGCACAGGCGACGTCCGGTCTTGCCGATGGTCTCAAGCAACTGGCCGCCGGGAACCTGACCTTCCAGCTGTCGCAGTCCTTCGCCCAGGAATTCGAGACGCTCAGGACCGACTTCAACCAGGCCGTGGCTCAGCTTCGCCAGACGATTGCCTCGGTTGCCGAATCGACCGGCTCGATCGACAGCGGCTCGCGCGAAATCAGTCAGAGCGCCGAGGATCTGTCGAAGCGCACCGAGCAGCAGGCTGCCTCGCTCGAAGAGACCGCCGCAGCACTCGACCAGATCACCACCAATGTTGCGAATTCCTCCAAGCGTGCCGAAGAGGCCCGCGCAGTGGCAATCCAGGCCAACGAAAGCGCCAACCATTCCGGCTCGGTGGTTGCCAACGCCGTTGACGCCATGGGGCGCATCGAACAGTCGTCAAACCAGATCTCCAACATCATCGGCGTTATCGATGACATCGCTTTCCAGACCAACCTGCTGGCGTTGAACGCCGGTGTGGAAGCGGCACGCGCCGGCGACGCCGGCAAGGGCTTTGCAGTCGTCGCCCAGGAAGTACGCGAACTTGCACAGCGTTCCGCCACGGCCGCCAAGGAGATCAAGGATCTGATCCGCAACTCGTCTGGCGAAGTCGCCACCGGCGTCAAGCTGGTCAGCGAAACGGGTGAAGCACTGAAGACCATCGAGGGCTACATCGTCACCATCAACCAGCACATGGATGCGATCGCCACCTCGGCACGCGAACAGTCGGTCGGCCTGTCGGAAGTCAACACCGCCGTCAACCAGATGGACCAGGTGACGCAGCAGAACGCCGCCATGGTGGAGGAAGCCAATGCCGCCGGTGCAACGCTCGCCAACGAAGCAAGCCGCCTGCGCGAAATCGTCTCGCAGTTCCAGGTGGGCGCAGTTTCAGCCGCCAACCCGGTTCGACGTGCCGCTCCGGCCGTTGCCAGCCCCGCCGCCGCCCCGGTCTCTTCGCCGGCACGTGGCATGGTCAACAAGATCGCTCGCGCCTTTACCAGCAAAGGCAATGCTGCAGTCGCGGTTAGCAACGAGAGCTGGGAAGAGTTCTGAGACTAAACCTCGGGTAAGCTTGAGTAGGCGGGCATGGTCCCGCCTTCTCTTTTTCAGGCTTCGTAATACGACATGTACCGATCGCGGAACCGCTCTGGTGTTCCCGGGTCCGCATAACGCGACATTTGGGACATGTCGGTGTTGTTGAGGATCGCGCCGATCAGCTTTGAGGCGATCTGCGGTTCGGCCGACAGAACGTTCTGGACCGTCTTCTTCGGCGTCACACCCCACTGGGTGACGAAGATGAAGCCATCGATTTGCGACTCCAGCGCCTTGGCATCGATCACTGGCACCAGCGGTGCGAGGTCAACAACGATGACGTCGAACTTTTCCCGTGCGCTGTCCAGGAACCGCGACATTCCCGGCGATGAAAGCAGTTCGCTGGTATGGGCGAGCTTCCGCGCATAACCGGCGATCGGCATGATGGCGAGCTTTGAACGTCGGTCTACGCGAACAGCATGCATCCAGTCGACTTCGCCGAGAACGACTTCAACCAGCCCCGTCTGCGGCTCGGCTGAAAGCATCTTGGTCAGGCCTGGATTGCGAAGGTCTGCATCGACCACCAGGGTGCGCACACCGGCCGCCGAAAGGATGCCGGCGAAATTCGCCGCAACAGTCGATTTGCCTTCGCCCGGCAGGCAGGAGACAACACCGATCACCCGTGGGCTCTTGCCTTGCAGCAGCACATCACAGGCGAGGCGCGCATTGCGCAGCGTCTCGGCGAAGCTCGAGCGTGGGGCATCGACGGCGTAGCGCATCATTTGCCGGAAATCGACCGGTGCGCCATCCAATGGTGGCTTTGGCTCCTCGGCGGCAGGCGGTTCTGCGCCGAGCTTCTTGCCGGTGATATGCGGAAGGTAGCCAAGGAACCGCAGGCCCAGCTTGTCCTGGATCTCGTCACCGGTGCGGAAGAAGCGTTCACGCATCTCCAGGAAGCCAGCGAAGACGCCGCCCGCCATCAGCCCCAGCACGACGGATAGGGCCATGGTCAGGGTTTTTCTGGGGCTGGACGGAGCGGTGGGAACGCCTGCTTCGGAGATCACCCGCGCTTTGGCGATCGGGAAGGACTGCTGCTGCGATGCCTGTTCGAACCGGGTGAGATAAGACTGGTAGAGTGTCTTCAGCGCTGCGGCCTTCTGTTCAAGTTCGGCCAGTTGCACCAGCGAAACATTGGCTTCGGAGTTCGTGCCGGCAACCTTTTCGATACTCTCCCGCAGCGACTTCTCGCGCGAGCTCGCCACCTCGAACTCGTTTCGGAAGCTGCTGGTTAGTTGCTCCAGCTCTCGATAGATCTGCTGTGACAGCTCCCCCTTTTCGGAGGCAAGCGCGACGGCCTGCGGGTGATCCGCGCCGAACTGCTGGACGATCGCCTGCTCGCGCTCGTTGGCGGTGAGGTAGCGCTTCCTCAGGTCCTGGAGGATGGAATTATCGGTTTCGCGAGTGGACACGACGGCGTTGTTCACCGCCGCTTCGGGGCCCTTGTCGATGATCGCCTTGTATTGTTGGTAGCGTGCGGAGGCGGTCGCGGCATCGGCCTGCGCCACAATCAGCTGGCTGTTGAGATCCGACAGTTGCTGGGACGAAAGCAATTCGCCGCGTGGAGAAACGAGGCCATGCTCGCGCTTGTATTTTTCGACGGCAAGTGAGGCCTCCTGTGAGCGCTTGTTAAGATCGTTGAGCCGCTCTTGCAGCCAGACAGATGCTTTCTCGCTCGCGTCGAAGTTGGCGTTCAGCTGCTCCTCGATATAGGCATCGGCATAGGTCTTGGCGATCTTGGTGGAGAGGACCGGATCCGGGGAGCCGACGGCAAGCGCGATGACCGAGCTGCGGCCGATCCTGTTGACGGTCAGCGACTGCTGAAGCACCGCCGCAGCCTTCTCTCGTCGGCCATTTCGGACAGCGTCTTCTGATGCCGGCGTCGATGCGGGCGTCAGAGCGAAAACAACGCTCTTGACGGTGCTCTTGAGAAAATCGATCGGCGACCGCGGGGGATCCGTGACCAGCGGATTGTCCGCCAGTTGCGCCTCATCCACCACGCGCAGGGCGAGCGCCTTCGACTTCAGGATTTCAACCGCGCTCGACATGCGGTTGTCGATCTGCTGCGCACTCTTGATCTCTTCCTGCTCCTCCGCGTAGCGCGAGAGGTTGTCGTCGATGAGTATCTGCGTCGCGGCCGTGTAGGTCGGCGTTGCCGCAAACAGGTAGATCGCCGCCAGCACCATCGAGACAAGCACGCAGGCGATAATGATGCCCAGCCGACGCACGACGGCAGACCAGAGTTTGTCTAGGTCAATGAAGCCGTCGCTGTTCGGCTCGCTGTTTCGAAACATCGACCGCGATCGAAAGTTCATCTGATCCATGCGGCTACCTCAGGTTCGGCGCTGGTACGCCATTTGCTTCTGCGGCCCGGCGCAGTTCTGCAGCCGGATCGCCATGAACTTGTGGGCGGCGGCCACGACAACGGGCGCCGCGGCGGGATCAACCCGCTTCCTGCATGCGCTTTGGGGGCTTCGGCTTGTTGCGATTGACCGACCAGCGCGCAAAAACGCGTTGAACCCGCTTGGTGATCGGCATGCGCAGGTGACGTAACGCCGAAGGATTTGCGATTGCCGTTCCGATTGCCGCGCCGGGTGAGCGTGTCTTGATCGCATCAACAAGCGTCAGGAAGGCCTTGGCATCGAGGAGACTGCGCTTGCGGCGCAGTTGTGCCGCAAGCGCGCTGCCCGTCAGCGGGAAACGCGTGTTGAAGGCCTGGTCGGCCCTCAGCATGTCATCGACATGGCCGAGGGTGAGGACTCGCGAGATGGAGTCCTGCCGCAAATGGTAGACATAACCGGCGGACGGTTCGATGGCGCACAAAGCACCGCTCGCCAGAGCCGATGCCATCATGATGTAGTCCTCACCGATGCGCAGGTCTTCGCCGTAGCGGAGGCCGTGCTCGATAAGGAACGCGCGCGAAAACATCGGCTTCATGTAGCCGAAGTTGAAGGTCTCGCTGAAGATCACGTTCGAGCCGATGTAGTCCGCAAGCGAAATGGTCTTCCGCTTCGCCAGTTCGCCAGCGTCGAACATCCGGTAGGTCGGCGAGCCCTCCATGGGTACGATCTCGAGGTTGTCGACGACCACTTCGGCACCCATGTCCTCGGCACGTGCAATCATTGCCGCGGTCCGCTCCGGGAGAACCGTGTCGTCTGAATCCAGAACCGCGATCCAGCGACCAGTTGCCGAGGCAATTCCCGTGTTGCGCGCCTTGCCCGGCCCGCCATTCTCCGGTTGGCGGATAACCGTGATCCGTGGATCATCGAATGAACGGACAATCTCTAAGGTGCTATCCGTGGAGCAGTCGTCGACCACAACGACTTCCACGGAAACCGACACCTGCTCCAGCGCGCTCTGTATCGCGGGAGCGAGGGTATCCTCTGCATTGTAGGCAGCGATGACGAAGCTGACGTCCGGCTGTTGTGACGGCTCACTCATGATATTTTCACCAATCCGTATTGACGAATTTCCTGCATTCCGACGAGGCCCGAAACGACACCGGCATGGAGCACGCCGCGCAGGATGAATTGGTTGCGGCGAACCGGGGCCGCGGCAGTCAGTAGTGCGGCCAGCATGCAGTAGCTGGCCTTTGCCGCAGCGAGGCCGACCTGCAGGAGCCGACTGTTGCTCGCGTATTTGCTTGCCAGGATCCGTCCATGGGTCTGTCCGGACCGGAAGCGACGCTTGCAGAGCCAGGAAAGGCTGGCGCGGCCGTCAGGGACCGGTTCCGTGACGAGGGCCGCAGGGGCGAACTCGATCCGCCCGCCGTTCTCGGTCATCGCCGAGAAGAACTGTGTATCCTCGCCCCCGCTCTGCCCGAGACCCGGATCGAAGCGCCGGCCTGCGACGTGAAGTGAGCGCATGTCGAGGATCACGTTGCAGGTATATCCGGTCCTGATCGCGCCGGAGACCCAGACGGGCAACGTGGAATGCACGTCGCCGCGTCGCATCCATCCCGGCGCGTCATCGTCATAGATTGCACGGACCGGTCCAAGGACGGCGTCGGAGCCGGTTGTGCGTATCGTTTCGACCAGTTCCTGCAGCCATTCCGGGGACGCCACTTCGTCGTCATCGATGAAAGCGAGGTAATCGCCCTTGCAGGCGTCGAGGCAAGCGTTGCGCGCGATCGAGATGTTCGATTTCGGGCAATGCACATACTCGATCTCACCCGGCGAGGTCGCCCGCATCTCGTGGACCAGCGCCTGTGCGCTTGGCTCTGCATCATTGTCTGCCACGATGATCCGCACCTCGAGCCCCTCCGGAACCTGCAGCGCGAAAAGCGATGACAGCGTCTTGCGCAGCGCCGGGCGGCGGTAGGTGCACACGGCGATGTCGATGGACATCCGAGTTTGTGGCGAATGGGTCACTGCAAGGCCCTCCGTTTTCGAGGTGTCAGCAGTTCCGCCCAGAACCCGGCCGACCAGGCAAAGTGCATGATCATCGCCGATACGGCCGCGGCCGGCCCGTAGGGGTTCTTCTGCGAAACGGCGATCCAGAAACCATAGGCAACGCAGAGGCCGGCCCAAAGGATAAAGGGAACCGCGACAATCCAGTACAGGAACGCGAGAAGCGCCCCGGCAAAGACCGGAACTACAGCTAAGGGAAGCGCCTGACGGAGCTTGGGCAGCATCCGGTGCTTCATCATGTTCCGCGCGCGTCCCCGGCCGTAACCGAAATATTGGCGATAAAGGGACCACGCGGAGGAACGTGGATAGTAAGTCATGAATGTCTCGCTGGTCATCCAGATGCGGAAGCCCGAAGTACGCAGGCGGTGATCGAGTTCAGCATCTTCGTTGTGGCTGAAGCTCTCGTCATAACCACCGACGGCGCGGAAGGCGGCGATCCGCATCAATGCATGGTGGCCATGATCGACCCATTGGCCGCCGCCGCCGTCGCGATGTTTCGACCCGCCGTTTCCGAGTTTTGAGTTCTGGGCAACCGCGGTTGCCTTTTGGAAAAAGCCGAACCCGACGGTCTTCATCCCGACGACAACGGAGTCGGCCTGTCGATCGACTGCTTCTCGCAACAGAACCTGGCAATAGTCTGACGGATAGTCGCCGTGGGCATCGATCCGGATGAGAAATTCACAATCGTCACCGAACCGTTCGACCGCAAGATTGATTCCTGGCGCCTGCAGCCGCTTCGGATTGTCGAGGAGGTAGAGCGCGGGAACCTCCGCCCTCAGCGCCTGAACGATGCCGCGGGTGCTGTCGGTGCTGCCTCCATCGACCACAACGATCGGCATGCTCTGATCACCGCGTTCCTGGACGAGTTGGCGTAACAGCCGCTCGATGTTTGCCTCCTCGTTGAGGCAGGGAATTACGATCAGCGCTGCCGCCTGACTGGTGTTCGTATCCGTCATCATGACGTGCCTCCGGAGTGCAGGGGGGATGAGAGGGAGAGGACTTTCGTGTCAGCGTGACGCGGAAGATCTGCCAGGTGCCGCACCAGTGCACGACATTCCTCTGGCCCGGTGATCCAGGATTTCCTGTCGCTAGCCGCGATGGTGCCGACGAGATCGTTGTAGCGCTCGCGATCCATCCCGTTGAACAGGTTGACCAATTGGTCGGATGTCGCAGCTTCAAGTGTCAGGCCGACCGATCTACGCTGGAGAAAACGGCCCGTTTCGGTGGAAGCCAAAGCGATCGGCACCGCCCCGTAGAGCGAGCTTTCATAGAGCCGGTTCGGGAGCAGCCATTGCGAGTTCAGGCCCTCTTCGAAAAAGTCGATCGCCCAGGCAAAGTGGATGTCCCCGTAGATGCCGCCGAGATCCTCCGGATTGCGGTAAGGCCCATGGAACTCGACCTGCGGCGCCTGCCTGACCTGTTCGTCGAAGTCATCAAATTCGCTATAGGCGGGCCGGCCTCGCAACACGATTTCGACGCGCCCTTCCAGCCGCGCCGCGAGGTCCGTCAAGATCTGCAGGGATTTACGGCAACGAAGCGCTCCGAACCAACCAATCCGCCACGGCTGGCCAACAGCCGGAGCCGGCGGTCGACGCCATGCCGTCGCGAGGTCACCCTTGATGTCCAGTACCTTGTTCTCAACAAGCAGCGTCGGAAGATCCAACCGCGAACGCTGCTTGAAATAATTCTCGATGAATGCCGGAGAGCTTGTCAAAAGAAGGCTGGCGTTGCGGCCAAAATGTCCTTCGGCCAGTCGCAGCATGTATCCCTTGGCACCCTCGTCAAGAAGCAGCCGGTGGATGTCGAGACACTCATAGGCAACCGGAATCTCGCCACCGAACAAGCGCGAGGCACGTCCTGCAAGGGCCAGCATCTCAAGATTACGCGCGATGATGACGTCGGGCTTGCGCACATGAGCGAGCTTCTGCTTGAGCGCAAGCGAGGCTTTCAGCACGGCGGCCACCCGCTGGCCCATCTTGGCATCAGCCGTCCGTCCGAGAACCACGATCGGCACATCCGGGTCATCGGCAAGAACATTGCCCGCGCGCTGGAAGCCGGCGACGGTGACGCGGGCGCCGCCGGTCTTCAGCATCAGCACCCGTCGGCGTACCGCCGCGTCGCTCAGGTCATGCGCGAGATACAGAACCTCTGTCATTGATGCCTGCTTCCCTTGCTGCTTTGTGTCTGCGAACTGCTCAGTCAAGCTTACAAGCAACCGATTCCGGGAACTGGCAGTCGTCGCCTTGGGCAGTGAAGGCAACGCGTTCGACTTCCATCGTGCGTGGCCCCTGATAGGAGAACGCGCCCATCCAGTTCTTGAGCGTGTCGGAGCCCCAGAAGCTCAGGAAAATCTTCTGCGGGTTGGACGGGATTTTCCTGGTGTCCCTTACTTCATGGACGAGCTTGCCATTCACGAAGTAGCGCAACCGGCCTTCTTCCCAGATGAAGGCAAAGTCGTTGAAGGCCGCATCGGCCTTCTTGTCGAGGTCGACCAGCTTCTCGTTACCGCCCTTGGCCCCAACATACTGGTTCACCTGCACCTGGCGGGGGTTCTTGCCCAGTACCTCAAAGTCGATCTCGTCGTGCGGCTTCTTGTCGGTCGGACCGATATAGGTGAAGAAGGCTGAGTTGAAACCGGAGCCCTCGGCGGCCTTCATCCGCACCTCATAGGTGCCATGGCCGAATCGGGCGCGCGTCTGGATCTCGCCACAGGCGAACTTCCTGTCAGCGACCTCGGCAGCCTCGAACCCGAGCTGAAGCTTGCTGTCGTCCACGCGTACCTGTTTCTTTGACCATGCGCAGTTCTGGTGAGCACCGTTGCTCCAGCCGTCGGAAACATACCAGCGGGACGTGTCCAGCCTGTCGAATTCCTCTACAAAAGAGGCTTCGGAAGGTTTGTCCTGAGCAACGGCTTGAGAACCGGAGACGCTTGCTGCAAGCGCAATGGCGGCGAGCAGCACTGAGCCGCTCCTGGCAAAGGAGTTGTTCGACATATTTTATCTCCGATCTTGGCTGAACGCGGCGCCGCCAAGGGCGGTGGCGTCAGCGTCATCAACAGGACGGGAAGCGGCGACAACGCGTTGGCTGCGGCCTCGGCTTCCGGTCAGGATCTGGTAGGCGGTCGGCAGCGATCGGCCGATGATGGCATTCGATGCTATCAGGATTGTGAAGGTGACCAGGATCGCCAGCACGTAGAAGAATGGATACGCGGCATCTCCCGCGGCTCGATTCCACACCATCCACGCGACGACGAGTAACGGGTAGTGGCCACAGAAGACCCAGAAGCTCAGGCTTCCCGTTCCTGCCAGTTTCTGTCCGATCGTCGTCCGGATGAGCAGAGCTGACAGCAGCCAGAAGCCCAGCGCTCCGACGATCGACAGCGTGTTGCGCGCGAGTTCCAGCCAGAAAGGAAAGTCAGGACCGGTTGCGTAAAGGGTTGACGCGAGCACGACCGCGGCGAGCAAGGTCGCAATGACGCCGAGTGGCGCGTAACGATCAAGTGCCTTGGTGTTGATCCCGTGGACTGCCAGCGCAATCCCGAAAGTGAAGCTGAACAGGATCGACTTCTTGAGCACCACACCGATGGTCACATCAGGCAGGATCGCCAGGAAAAAAAGGCCGCAGCACGTCACCCACGGCGCCCGCGCGACAAGAGCGGCCAGAACCGGCGACAGCAGGATGCATACCAGCAGGTCCCGCAGGAAGTAGAGCGGCAGGTTGATCGGAAACCCGAGAAGGGCAACCGAGTAGTTGGCCATCTCAACAGCGTTGCTGTTCCAGAGGTCCGGGAAGTAACCGATGCCGACACCCACTTTCTGGATCAGGAGGATGGCCATCAGCAGCCCGAGGTTCCACAGCAGGAACGGCAAGAGGACCGTCTTGAGCTTGGACCGCACAACGGGCGCGAACTTGAAGTTCGCCAGCCCCCGCCGGAACAGCAGATAGCCAGAGATGGCGCTCAAGCAGGGAACGCCGATCCGGAACAGACTGTCCCCAAGGAACACCCTGAGCCAATCGAACAGCCCGAACCGGCCGAGGAACGGGCTCGTCTGAGGATCAAAAGGCACGTGCACAAACACGATGCCGCAGATCAGAAGGATGCGCATCAGGTTGATGCGGGAAGAAAGGATCTGATCGACCGCCAAAAGAGTCACCTCTATTTGGGCAGCGCCTCCCTCGCCACCGGTTCAGTCAAAGCAGACTGGCGCCCGCGTTCCGAAACCATCGGCTCCGGATGAGAGAAAAATGTGGCACTGCAGCAAAATCGGAAGGTCAGTCAGGTTGAGGGACCACTGAGGGGACCGGAGACGCGGCGCCAACCGCCGGTCACACAAGGCATGTTAGCCTCCTCTCAAAAACGTTACCGGTACGACATTTACGGTGATGAGCGGCAATGTAAGCGAGTAATGCTTGAATATCACGCACCAATAAGCTGCAATGTGGCCGCAATCGGGCAGCTAAACGGCAACAGTGCTTCGCGTGCGCACCAGTTGAAGCAGCTTGCGCAGCAGGACCCGTTCAGTGACGAGAAGGAGCGCGCCATAGATGAGTGCGCCGATTGCCGCACCGGCAGCCAATTCCAGATAGTCGCTGTCGAGCCGGGCGTGCAGAGGCGGCAGAGCGACGCGCACGCACACGGCCATGATCATCGCGTTGATCATCGAGCGGCTGCTGGTGAGCAGACCGCTGCCGAACGGAATGTTGTCAACGCGGAAGACGGCCCAGGAATAACCGAGCAGCGTGGTGGCGTTGACGATGCATAGCGCGATCATGGCATCGACCAAGTTGCCAAAGTGCGCGGCGAGAGCGACCGCAGCGGTGGTCACGACGGCTCGGATGACCGCTGACCAGAAGAGCGCCCGGCCGTGACCCGTCCCCTTCAGGTAGGGGATGAAGGTGCTGCACGGGGTGATGATGCCCTTCGACAAGGCAAGCAGCCCGAGCACCGGCCACGCGTGCGCCCAACCTGGTCCGAAGATTACCGCCATCGCGGGCTCGGCGACGGCCCAAAGACCGAACATGGCGGGCGCCAGCACCACTGTTGTCACCTGGGTGCTGAGCATCAAGGCGTCCGAACGGCGTTTGCGGTCATTTCCCATCAGGCTGAACGCCGGAAACAACACCCCCATGACGGCTGTCAGCACCACCTGATTGGGAATGCTGGCGAACCGGTTTGCGACAGAATATGCGCCCGCGTCTGCCAGGCCGAGCATGCGGGCAATGATGATCATCGGCGACTGGAATGTCGCGAAGTTGGCGATCTCCGACCCCATGACGCCGGAGCTGAAGGCGAGCAATGGCTTCAGCTTGCGGGGCCGCATCACGAGCCTGGGAAAATAACCTGCCGCGGAATAAAGCCCGACCAGCCGTATCAACGCCGACGAAAACAGCTGGGTCACGAGAGCCCAGACACCGAAGCCGAGATAGGCCATGCCCACGGCAATGATCGCGGCGGCCGATTCTGAAATCGTGCTCCACATCGCGTCCTTGCTGAAGTTCATTCGCTTGGCGAGAAGCGTGTAGGCGACATCTCCTGCAAGCTGGATCGGAATCAGCAAGGCCATGACCTGCAGCAGCGAAGCGCTTTCCACCGCACCCATCAAGCTTCCAAGCGGTGCAGCCCAGACGTAAAGGCAGAGCGACATCAGCACGGCCATGGCCAGATTGGCCCAGAAAACGCTGTGGACCGTCTCCTCGTCGGCATCCTGTTGCATAACGAGAGCGGCCGTCAGTCCGGCGCCGCCGATCATGGCCAGAAACTGCACCACTGTCAGTGCAACAGCCACCACGCCGAATTCGTCAGGAGACAGCAACCGGGCGAGGATAGGCACCGTGACAAACTTCAGCCCGAATGTGGCTGTCTTTGAAAGGACGCTCCATCCGACATTTGTGGTGATCGTCTTCACGCCATGAACTGGAGCCATAAATCAGATCCTGTAGCTGGGTTGTTCGGCGCGAGCCTGGAACGGCCTCTCACCAGCGAACTTTCATTCCATCAGGGACAGCAGGGGCGAAAAGATGGCGACATTCACAGTAGTGATTCCGTTCTATCAACGCGAGACCGGGATTCTGAGCCGCGCCTTGGCGTCGGTATTTGGCCAAAGCTTCCAGGATTTCGATGTTCTGGTTGTCGATGATGAATCACCCTTGCCGGCCGAGACCGAGTTGCAGGAAATGGACCCGGAGGCCCGAAAGCGGATCACTGTCATCCGCCAGGCTAATGCAGGGCCCGGCGGCGCACGCAACACCGGGCTCGACAATGTGCCGGCATCCACGCGCTTCGTTGCCTTCCTCGATTCAGACGACGTCTGGCTGCCGGACCACCTGAAGAACGCCCATGGCTGCATGACGCGCTTCGACGGCGATTGCTACTGGGCCTCCATGCAGGCGAGTGATGAATTTTACTACCATTTCGGGATGGCTGAGCTGGAAGCGCGTGAGGGCGGCCAGCGCCTGTCCGACGACCCGCTGGTTATCGAGGTGCCCGATCTCGCCAGCGTCATGTTGAAGAATTGGAGCTTCCTGCACCTGTCCTGCATGGTGCTGGGGAGGAACCTCTTCGAGACCATTCGGTTTGATGCCGCGCTGCGGTTGGCCGCCGAAGACGTCCTGTTCTTCTGCGACAGCATCCTCGCCTCGCGCCGCAACCTTTTGTGCGACGAGGCAGGCGCGGCGAGGGGAATGGGGCTCAATATCTTCCACAGCATCGACAACCAGTCGCCGCAGTTCCTGCAGCAGCAGTTCAATACATGGGAAGCGCTGGACAGGCTGCAGAAGCGTTTCGCGCGCCGACCGAAGGATGTTGCCTCCATCACCAGCTACAAGAACACGGCGCGCCAGCAGGCACTGTGGAGCCAGGCGGGCAGAGTGCGTCGGCGCAGCGCGCCAGATGTTCGCCTGCTTGCCCGCTGGGCGTGGCGCGACCCGGCAATCCTGCGCACGCTCGTCGAATTAGGGACCGGGAAGCTCACCCGTGGCCGCCAATCACAGGGAGAACAGCAATGAAGCCGTATCACTGGCCCTCACACCACGGCAATTTCGGCGATGACCTGAACCTCTGGCTGTGGGACGCTCTGCTGCCGGGACTGCGGGAGGTGCGGGAGGAGACGCTGCTGGTCGGCGTCGGCACCGTGCTGAACCCCACGCTTCTGTCGAGCGGCATCCACAAGCTCGTCATTGGCAGCGGATATGGCTACGGCAGCCCGCCCGACATCAGTGACCGGAGGGAATGGGATGTGCGCTGCGTCCGCGGTCCAAAAACAGCGGAACGGCTTGGTCTTCCACCTGAGATGGGGATCGTCGACCCCGCTGTGATGATCAGCGACATGAAAGAGTTTCGGAACCTTCCGAAGGTGCACAAGAAGACCTTCGTGCCGCACTGGGAGTCGGCAGAGTTCGGCATCTGGAAATCCGTGTGCGAGCCCGCAGGCCTCACCTACCTCGATCCGCGCGGTGAAGCAAAGGCGGTGATCCGCCACATCGCCCAGTCTGAGATGATCGTCGCGGAATCCATGCACGGCGCCATTCTTGCGGATGCGTTCCGAGTGCCATGGGTTGCCGTCACCACGTCGCCATCGATCAACGACTTCAAGTGGAACGACTGGGCCAGCAGTGTCGGCGTCCAGTACCGCCCGCGCTTCGTGCCCGTGTCGACTCGCGCCGAAGCGGTTGCGAAGAAGACACGCTTCTGGGGCATCAACTTTGAACGCGAGCAGATGGCCTCAAGCGACGCGTCCCATTCGGATGTTCTTGCACGCCCGAGACCGTCGCAAGGTGGTTTGCGTGGAGCGGCCAAGCAGATGCTCGCTGCCCCCTCGATACTATCGCTGTGGCAGGCAAGCCGGCAGGAACCTCAGTTGAGCAGGGACGATGTCCTCGCGTCCCTTAAAGTGCGTTTCCGCGACGTTCTGGATGGTGTGCGCAGGGACTATTTCTGAACCGCGGCAACGCCGTTCATCAAGTATCTGAAGCCGGTTTCCGGAGCCGCATCTGGCGGCTTCGGGCGGTAGCGCTGCGTCTTGTCGCGCAAGATCCCTGCCGCAACGGAAGGCATGGCAACCGGGTACTTGAGAGCAAACGACAGCGCCTCCGTCATGCCGCCCCGTTTCTTGCTGTCGAGGAAAGCGCGCAGATTGTAGCGCTCGCGAATGTGTTGCTCATGGCGCTTAAGCGCGGAGACAACGTCGGACGGCAGTCCGGGTGTCGCACGCACGTCGGCATCAACCTGATAGAGACGCTGCAGGTCTTCCGTCCTGTGCTGGCCGCTTAACGAATCTGCCCGCACGACCGCGCCATATCCAACGTGCTCGATCACCGTGTAGCGCGCCCCCTTCATCAGCGCGCGTAGATAAAGGTCGTAATCTTCGCCAAGCCGAAGGTTCTCGTTGTAGCCGAGCTGATGTTTTTCCAGGAAGCTTCGGCGCATGACCGGCTTCAGGAACCCTATCTCGCCGCGGCGCACGCCTGGCTGGCCGATATTTCCTTCGATGAATTCAAGGGTAGAGAGGGAACGCGCCCGCGGCTGGAAGGCCTGCGGGCTGCGCGGCGGATGTGCGTTTCTGGTGAAGGCGATATTATCAGCGATCAGATCCCAGTCCCGGTGTTGCAGCATGGCCTCAAAGCGGCCGGGAAAGAAGAAATCGTCGGCATCCAGAATCGCAATCAACGGCGCGCTCGAGTTTGCAATCGCGATGTTGCGGGCCGCGGCTGGCCCGCGGTTGATTGGCAACGAGATCACCCGGACGCGGTTCTGGTCATCGTTGGCTGCTTCCGCGACGGTGGCCGTTTCATCCGTTGAAGCATCATCCACCACAACCACCTCCGCTACGCCAGGCTGGGCAAGCGCAGAACGGATCGCTGTCGTTATCGTGGACGCGGCGTTCTTCGCAGCGATGATGACGCAGATTGCATTGGGATCATGTTCGGCCATTTATGCCCTCTCTCAGGATGTCTTGCGACATCACTAGAAGCTAGGAACATGACCTCGATGTGGAAGGAGGCTATTTTGAGCGCGATCTTTGCCGTTTAATGGCGCGCGATGTCGGCCGGGAGGTCATCGGCAGCCGGCGCATCTCCCGTCCGCTGGGCGAGAGGCGAATCAGCCGTGTGATGGCGTTGCCGCTTCTCCTGGCGAACGAGATAGACGATCCCGATAAAGTATCCCACCTGGAGCAGGATTGCGCAGACAATTGTTCCAAGCAACGTGGCCGAGAGGGAGCCGCTCTGCCAGTAAGCTGCCACGGCGAACACCAGCAAGACACAGATCATGCTAAGAAAAACGCGCGGCGCATACATAAATTCGTCCTCCCGGAGACGCAGATCTTGGACCGTCTGTTGGCTCCTCTCCACTTATTGAAACATATGGAGCTCAATAGGTACACAGGTTCAGCAGCCGATTATGCCTCCAACTGATGAAACTTTGGTAAGTTTCACGTTATCCGGGGCCCCCGTGAACAGCCTGTGAGCGCATGCTATGCCCCATCTGCGCCACAATTCCGCCCAATCCGGCAGCTGAAGCGGACCCGGATTGACCCAATCCGGAACGTGCTGATCAACTTTTGTTTCGAAGGTGTAGCGGGTGTAGCCGCAACTATCGCGGCGCAGCAATGTATTGCACTGCACAAAGATCAGGCAGCGGCTTGTAAAGCCTGCTTTTCGCATGAGCGCCCGAAGACGAAACAGCTCTAGACATGAGAGGGAGCGTAAGTCTCCCACCGTATTGCGAGGAAAGACGAGCATCAATTCATACGAGCTCAAGTGAACTGTCCTGACGCCTGACTTGGTTCCTACGCGACGGCCACGGGTGCTGCACTTGCAACTGCTATCGCGGCCACGCTCTCATGCCGCGAAATTCGCGACGCTGGCGCTGTTTCGAAAAATTCACAGTCCTACCAAATTGCGACCACAGACTTATCATTCCCTCTGACACGAACGAACCGCCGCAAGGCAACCGACACAATCGCACCCGTAGCATGGAGTCATTCTATGAAGTTAGCGACACGTTCGGCCGGATTGCCGTTCATGGACGCCGGGGAGGCTTCTTTAAGCCTTGCCACCGGAGGAGTTGCGAAACGCAGCTTTGACATCACCGCTGCGCTGGCAGCGTTGATCATATTCAGCCCGATCTTTCTTCTGATCATGGCGCTCGTGAAGTTTTCGGACGGAGGTTCGATTTTCTATGGGCACCGAAGGGTGGGCCACAACGGCCGGTACTTCCATTGCCTCAAGTTCCGCACCATGGTGATGAACGGCGACGAAGTGCTGCGCGCTTACCTCAAGGCCAATCCATCGGCCGCCGAGGAGTGGCGGAAGACCCGCAAACTGCGGGATGATCCGCGGGTGACCGCGGTTGGTGCTGTGTTGCGCAAGCTGAGCCTGGATGAACTACCACAGCTCATCAACATCCTGCGTGGCGACATGAGCGTCGTTGGGCCGCGTCCCGTGGTGGATGACGAGCTCAACATCTACGACGCAGACGCAATCTACTATCTCAGCACCCGTCCTGGTTTGACCGGGCTTTGGCAGATCAGTGGGCGCAACGATGTCTCCTACGAGAGCCGCATCGCGTTCGACACGCAGTACGTACAAAACTGGTCGCTTGTTCAGGACCTCCTGATCATCGCCAAGACTATCCCCGCCGTGTGCCTGTCACGCGGAAGCTACTGAGGCAGTAAGACGGCTCGCCCCGGGCCGCAGTTCTTCGGCGGAGATGACGTCATCCCGCCTTGTCTCGCAAGATAAGAGGCTAGGAAACAAGATGCGCACAAAGACGCCTGCATCGCGTCGAACCATGCCCTTCATCGGTGTCATGGTTGCCGGATTGGCCCTCACGTCGCTTTCCCCGGTTCATGCCCAGGATAACGTCTATCATCTCGGCGTCATGGATCAGGTGAGGATCCGCGTTGCTGAGTGGAAGGCAGCCGAAGGTACTGTCAGGGACTGGGGCGTCATCGGTGGCGATTATGCTGTTGGTCCCGGCGGCGCAATCGCCATACCCTTCATCGGTGAGCTTCAGGTGGCCGGCAAGACGACGGCGGAGGTTGCCAAGGAAATCGGCCAGCGGCTACAGGCGCAGTTCGCTCTTCGAACCGAGCCATCAGCCTCTGTCGAAATCGCAAAGTTCCGGCCTGTCTATCTGACCGGAGATGTCACGACGCCTGGAGAATATGCTTATGTGCCCGGCATGACCGTGCTCAAGGCGGTGAGCCTTGCCGGTGGTCTTCGCCGCTCCGACGCCGGCCAGCGCTTTGCCCGTGACTTCATCAACGCCAGCGGCAAATCTGCCGTTTACGGCAGCGAACGCGGCCGGCTGCTTGCCCGAAAGGCGAGGCTTCTTGCCGAGGTCGACGGCGCCGAAGAAATCGCCATGCCCGCGGCGCTGGAAAAGGTGCCGAATGCGCAGGCGCTGCTGGCCAGCGAGACCTCGCTGATGAAGTCACGACGCCAGCGTTACGAACTGCAGTTGAAGGCGCTCGCGGATCTTCGTGAACTGCTCGAGAGCGAGGTGAAGTCGCTTAGCCAGAAGGCGGAGACGCAGAAGGAACAACTGGCCATGGTCCAGAAGGACCGCGAGCGGATCTCTCGCCTCAGTGAGCAGGGGCTGGCGACAAGCCAGCGGCGCCTTTCGATCGAAGAACGGACAGCCGAGGTGGAATCGACGCTGCTCGACATCGACACGGCGTCGCTGCGCGCCAAGCAGGATATCAGCAAGGCGAACCAGGACGAGATCAACCTGCGCAACGACTGGGAGGCACAGCGCGCCAAGGAGTTGCAGGACACCGAGGCGGAACTCGAAAGGCTGGAGCTGGAACTCAACACCAGCAGGCAGTTGATGTCCGAGGCGCTGGCGCAATCGGCGGAAGCGCTGAAGTTCGACGCCACCAAGGCGTCCATCAAATACGTCGTGGTTCGCGATGAAGGCGAAGGACCGAAGGAAGTGCCGGTGGAGGAAACGACGCCTCTGAAGCCCGGAGACGTGGTCAAGGTCGCCTCCGAACTGCTGATGCAGTGAGACACGCATGAAGATTACCAAAGCGATACTCGTCGATCCGGATCGTAACCAGGCCTTTGGGCTTGGCGCCGTCGCGCTGTCGCTTTTCGTCTTCGCTTATTCCACCCGGTTCGGCCCGGTATCCATACTTCTGTATTACGCGCTCTGGTTTCCACTGGTGCTGGTGGATTACAGGAGGGTGCTCGGCCCGTACGCCCGCTATGGCTGGATCTTTGCCTTCGCCGTCATCTGTTTCCTGTCGAGCTTCTGGTCGGCCGCACCGTCAATCTCGCTACGCGCGTCGATCCAGTACCTGACCCACATCGTTTGCACCCTCATTGCGGTGCAGGTACTTGCTCCGCAGACGCTGTCGCGCGGCGCCATGCTAGGCTGCGCCGTGGTGCTGATGTATTCGCTGCTGGTCGGGAGCTATCACTACGATCCGCTAGACGGTACCTACAGCTTCGTCGGTGCCTTCTCATCGAAGAACCAGCTTGGTCTTTATGCCTCGCTCGGCGTGTTGTTCACCTTCACGACCTGTTTCGTCTTCCGGGCCCGTGGCATCTGGCTGGCGCTCTCCGGAAGCGTTGGCCTCATTTCCGCCTACTCACTTCTGGCATCCCAATCCGCAACCTCCGTCATCACCACCGCCGCGATCATCGGCCTGGGCATCGGCATGCAGATGATCGGCCAGGTGTCTCCGCGGCAGCGGCGACTTCTCATTCTCGCCGGCACGATCTTTGCCATCGGTGGCATCGCCTTTGCACTTCAGGCGGGGGGGATGGATGCCGTGCTGGGGATCTTCGGCAAGGACTCGACGCTGACCGGCCGCACCTATCTATGGCAGCAGGGGATCGAGGCGATCGGAGCTTCTCCCTGGGTTGGAGTAGGCTATCAAGGCTACTGGGTTCCGGGTTTCCCGGATGCCGAGCGCCTCTGGGACGACTTCTTCATCGCTTCGCGAAGCGGCTTCCATTTCCACAACACCTATATCGAGACGATGGTCGAGACGGGGCTGATCGGCACGCTTTTTCTGGTCGTTGTCCTGCTGCGCACCGCGGCGGGCCACTTTCGACAACTGCTGGTCCTAGACCGCAGCCCGGGTGCCTCTCTCCTCTTCCTCCTGACCGCCCTGCTGATTGTCCGATCCTTTGTCGAGATCGACGTGATGCACCCCTACCACGTTGGCTCCTTCCTGCTCTATTTCGCCGCGGGCCGATTGACGCTTCGGCAAAGACAGCAGGAGCCGGTTCCCGCAAGCGAACTCGCAAAACCAAAGCTCGGCCAGATCCGTATCGGCCTTGGGTGATCTGATGTCTTCGTCACCGCCCCAGCACAACAATCAGCCGATGAAGACGCTCTACGGCATCCAGTATTTGCGCGCCTTCGCGGCAACCGCCGTCGTCGTTTTCCATGCGGCGGAACGCACCGGGCTGCATTTCAACATCGGTGCCGCGGGCGTTGACGTCTTCTTCGTTGTCAGCGGCTTCATCATGATGGTGATCAGCGCCCGGCGACCGTTAAAGCCGCTCTCCTTCCTGCGCGACAGGTTGCTCCGCATCGCGCCGAGCTACTGGCTGGTCACGATGATCATGATCGCGGGCGCAGCCGTTGGCCTTTTTCCGAACCTCATCATCGAACCGCTGCACGCCATCGGCTCGTTTCTCTTTATCCCGGTGCCGTCTCCAAACGGTGGTCACCTTTGGCCTGTTCTGGTGCAGGGGTGGACCCTGAACTACGAGATCTTCTTCTATCTTGTGTTTGCAGCAGTCCTGTTGGCCTCTGCGAGGCAGCTGCTGCCGTTGCTCACAGGCTCGCTGCTCCTCTTGGTCGCAATCAGTAGTTTTGCCGCGGAGCCAAACCTGCTGGTGCGCTTCTACACAAACCCGCTGGTCCTTGAGTTTGCCGCCGGCGCCTGCCTTGCGCAACTGTGGCTGAAGGGCATGCTCCCACCCAAAGTCATCGGCTTGACGATGATCGTTATCGCGATCGGTGGCTTCGCGGCCATCGAGATCTTGCGCCTCGGATTTGACGCGTGGAGTTGCGGCCCGCTCGCCGCTCTTCTGTTGGCAGGCGTGCTGGCGCAGGAGAAAGCAGGGTGGCTACCCAGCCTGCCGATCCTGACCTATCTCGGCGACGCCTCCTACTCGATCTACCTCTGGCATACGCTGGCGCTGGCCGTCGTGGTCAAGGCTGGGCTACACCTCAGCGTTCCTCCTGTGCTCATCGCAGCGGTCGGAACATTCGCAGGCGTTTTCGTGGGTGTTGTCGCTTATGAGATGGTCGAGAAGCCGATCCAGCGTTTCGTCAAGCGTCGACGGCTGCCGGTCAATCCTGTCGTTTCCGGTCAACCGGCGCCCTAGCTTGTGGCGCTTGTTGGTCTCTATCCTGTGGTAACGCAATCGGCATCCGGGAACACCCTCGCGCGGTTGACACGGTCACGCCCCCGCGGCCATAGAACCCTTGTTCCACGCTGAGCTCACATAAGAATCTGGAGATCGACCAATGAGGCTTAAAAAACTCATTGTCATCGCGGGTCTTGCCATTGCCTGTTCAGAACAGGCCGCTACGGCATTGACGGATGACAAACTCAACGGCCAGCTGTTGAAACTTGATCCTGCGACTCGGCTCGAACAAACCTGTGACACTGAAGTCATGATGAGGATCAACGAGGAGAACAAGGACTTCAAGGTCGACAAGGTCATCGCTTACTCGCTGAGCGAGCCGACAGTCAGTGACAACCTGATCAAGGCGCCGGGCGCCGTGCTCCGGAGCCATGGCAACTGGTACCGCCTGTCCTTCCTGTGCGAGACGGGGCCGAGGCACCTCGATGCGCACAAGCTCCAATACCAGATTGGTCCGGTGATCCCGCGCGAAGAGTGGACGCAGTACTACCTCTACGACTGAGCCGAAGTACTCGAAGCGCGCCGCGGCTTACTTCTCCGACCAGATCGCCTGTTCGATCTTCCCCTTCAGTTCCGGATAGGCTTCAGGGTTGAACCGCGGCTCGCCCGTCTTTCGCTGTTCGAAATAGTCTCTTGTCAGCTTGGCAACCGTTCCTGAGAGCAACACGATGGCGACGAGGTTGACGGACGCCATCAATCCCATCGTGGCGTCTGCCAGATTAAACACGACTGCAACCGTTGTGTAGGCGCCCCAGATCACCATCAACAGGACCAGCGCCCGCAGCACGCCGATGCTGCCCCTGTTGTCCAGTTTCAGGAACACCATCGCGTTTTCCGAATAGGCGTAGTTGCCGATGATCGAGGTGAATGCGAAGAAGAAAATCGCGACCGCAATAAAATACCGGCCTGCCTCGCCGATATGCGCGACCATTGCCTCCTGAGTCAGCGGCGTTCCCGTGAGTTCAGTACCGGTCGTCATGACGCCGGAGAGCAGGATGAGGATGCCGGTCGCAGTGCAGATCAGCAACGTGTCGATGAAAACACCAAGAGCCTGCACGAAGCCCTGGCTCGACGGATGGTGCGGCGAGGGTGTCGCTACTGCGGCAATATTCGGGGCGGACCCCATGCCGGCTTCGTTGGAAAACAGTCCGCGCTTGATGCCGTTCAGCATCGCCCCGGCAACGCCGCCCGCCGCCTGTTCGAAGCCGAAGGCGCTCTTGACGATGAGGGCGATTACGCCTGGGACCGCGGTGATATTGGCAATGACCACGTAAAGTGCCATGCCGAGATAAGCGACCGCCATGAACGGCACGACATATTCCGCAACCTGGGCGATCTGCCGGATGCCGCCGAAGATCACGATGCCCGTCAGTATCGCAAGCGCGACTCCGACCCAGAGCTTTTCGACGCCGAAAGCACCCTGCATCGCATCGGCAATCGAGTTCGCCTGTACGGCGTTGAAGACGAGGCCGAAGGTGATGATGAGGCAGATCGAGAAGATGACGCCCGCCCATGGTGCCCTGAGGCCACGCGAAATGTAGAAGGCGGGTCCGCCGCGATATTGACCGTTGTGGTCGGTGACCTTGTAAAGCTGCGCCAGCGCGCTTTCGGAATAAGCTGTCGCCATGCCGACCGCAGCAACAACCCACATCCAGAACAGCGCTCCGGGGCCACCCAAAGAAAGCGCGACGGCAACGCCCGCAAGATTGCCCGTGCCCACACGTGAAGCGAGGCTGGTGCAGAGCGCCTGAAACGGCGTGATCCCGCTCGTGTCGTTTTGCGGCGTGCGCATCACCGAGCGGAACAGCTCCGGGAAGTGCCGAATCTGGATGAAGCCGAGACGCAGGGTGAAAAAGATGCCGACGGCGATCAGCCCGTAGATGAGGACGTAACCCCAGAAGATCGTGTTCAGGAAGTCAATGACGGCATTGAGAACGGTCACGGTGGTCCCCTCCCGCAGGAATGCTCATGCATCACGTCAGAAACCAGGCACCGAAGCACCTAGTCGTTCCGGTGGTGGGATGGTGGCACGTGAGGTGCAAAACCGCAACCTCACGTTTGTTTTGTTAGGGCTCGATCGCCTCATCCTCGGTGCGACTGGCAAACCAGTTTGCCAGCAGGGCACCGGAAATGTTGTGCCAGACGCTGAAGATTGCGCTTGGTACCGCAGCAAGCGGCGAAAAGTAGGCCGTCGCCAGTGCTGCACCCAGGCCGGAGTTCTGCATTCCGACCTCGATGGCGATGGCTTTGCGCTTGGCCAGCGAAAGTCCTGTAGCCTTCGCGGCAAAGAAGCCGAGCATGTAACCGAGCCCGTTGTGAAGGACGACGACAGCGAAAATCATCAGGCCGGATTGCACGATCGATGCCTTAGAGGCACCGACGACTGCGGCAACGATGAGAACGATGCCGATGACGCTGACGAGCGGCAGGGCAGGGATCGCGGCCTTGACCACGCCCGGCAGGAGCTTCTGCAGGAGCGCGCCGAGGGCCAGCGGCACGAGCACGACCTTGACGATGCTCAGGAACATCGCCCAGCCGTCGACCGGAAGATACTGACTTGCAAACATCCAGACGAGAAACGGCGTGATGATGGGAGCTGCAAGGGTGGTGACGGAGGTGCAGGCAACCGAAAGCGCGATGTCACCCTTCGACAGGTATGTCATGACATTGGATGAGGTGCCGCCGGGGCAGCAGCCAACCAGGATCACCCCGGCCGCAACTTCCGGCGACATCGGGATGATCTGCGTCAGCAGTACTGCCAGCAGGGGCATGATCAGGAACTGCCCGATGACGCCGATTGCAACGTCGAAGGGGCGCTTTACCACTTCGCGAAAGTCTTCGATCGACAGCGTCAGGCCCATGCCGAACATGATGATCGCCAGCAGCGTAACGATCCATGGGCCGAACTGCTTGAACGTATCGGGGAAAAAGAAACCAAGGACTGCAAATAGAATGACCCAGGCGGCAAAGGTCTTCCCGACAAATGCCGAAAGGGATGCCAGTGCTTTCACGTGCTTGCTCCAAAAGGACTGCTGCCGGACCCGTGTTTCCCGGCAAATGTGGCGGGCGGTTCCCCAACGCCCTTAGGTTCTGTGAGCCGGTGCTACAACAAGCGGATGACCATCACAAGCCACGCTCGTCGCTGAAGCGATGGCACCCTGCGCGGAAGCTTGCCGAGCGTATTGGTTCTCACTTGGACTTTAGTATTACGACCATTCGCGGGGTTGGCGCTTAGCTTGGCACAACTACGCTGGCGACTCTGCGTCACGTGCGCAGTGATCGGGGAGGAGTATCCCGAACTTTATCGACGGATGTGCAAGGAGGGGCGTGCCGAACGGCGCGCGCTTTGGAAAAAGCGGAGGGCTTTTCATGTCAGACAAATCGTCGTCCAATGCCTATTGGGCCGCGAATATTCGCATCATTACTATCTGCCTTATTATCTGGGCGATCGTCTCATACGGCTTCGGCATCCTGTTGAGGCCATTGCTTTCCGGGATCCCTGTAGGCGGAACGGACCTTGGCTTCTGGTTCGCCCAGCAGGGTTCGATCATCGTCTTCATAGCGCTCATTTTTTATTACGCCACTTACATGAACCGGCTCGATCGCGAGCACGGCGTGGACGAGCAGTAAGGGACGGGGAACAATGGATCAGTATACGCTTAACCTGCTGATCGTGGGGGCGTCGTTTGCGCTCTACGTCGGTATCGCGATCTGGGCCCGCGCAGGGTCTACAGCCGAGTTCTACGCTGCGAACCGCGGCGTCAATCCGGTGATGAACGGCATGGCAACCGCGGCGGACTGGATGTCGGCTGCTTCCTTCATCTCCATGGCCGGCCTCATTGCAGGCGTCGGTTACGGTAACTCGACCTACCTCATGGGCTGGACCGGCGGCTACGTCCTGCTCGCGCTGCTGCTTGCGCCTTATCTGCGCAAATTCGGCAAATACACCGTTCCGCAGTTCATCGGCGACCGCTTCTATAGCCAGACGGCTCGGCTTGTCGCAGTTGTCTGCCTCATCATCATCTCGGTGACCTACGTTATCGGGCAGATGACTGGTGCCGGCGTTGCCTTCTCGCGCTTCCTGGAAGTCGAAGTGTCCACCGGGCTCTGGATCGCGGCAGCGGTGGTTTTCGTCTACGCGGTTCTCGGCGGCATGAAGGGCATCACCTACACGCAGGTTGCCCAGTATCTCGTCCTGATAATCGCTTACTCGATCCCGGCGATCTTCATTTCGCTGAACCTCACCGGCAACCCGCTTCCGTGGCTCGGCCTGTTCTCCACCCATACCGAATCCAGCATGCCGCTGCTGCAGAAGCTCGACCAGGTTGTTACTGACCTTGGCTTCACCGCATACACTGCACAGGGCGACATGTTGAACATGTTCCTGTTCACGCTCTCCCTGATGATCGGCACGGCAGGCCTGCCGCACGTCATCATCCGCTTTTTCACCGTGCCGAAGGTTGCCGACGCACGCTGGTCGGCGGGTTGGGCGCTGATCTTCATCGCGCTTCTCTACCTCACGGCTCCGGCCGTTGGTGCGATGGCGCGTCTGAACATCATCGACACGATTTTCCCGAGCGGCCCGCAGGAACAGGCGGTTCTCTATGACGAGCGTCCGGATTGGATGCGAACCTGGGAAACCACCGGTCTCCTGAAGTTTGAGGACAAGAACGGCGACGGTCGTATCCAGTACTACAACGACAAGGCCGCTGGTTTCGCAGAAACCGCCGCGCAGCGTGGTTGGCAGGGCAACGAACTCGACATCAACAACGACATCCTCGTTCTTGCTAATCCGGAAATCGCACAGCTTCCGGGCTGGGTTATTGGCCTCATTGCCGCCGGTGGTCTCGCAGCCGCTCTTTCGACTGCTGCGGGCTTGTTGCTTGCCATCTCGTCGGCCATCAGCCACGACCTGATCAAGGACTATCTGAAGCCGGATATCTCCGAAAAGGGAGAGCTGATGGCAGCGCGTATTGCCATGGCCGGTGCGATCCTGGTCGCGACCCTGCTTGGCCTCAACCCGCCGGGCTTTGCGGCCCAGACGGTGGCACTTGCCTTCGGCCTGGCTGCGGCAAGTATCTTCCCGGTCCTGATGATGGGCATCTTCTCCAAGCGCATCAACTCGCTCGGTGCAACGGCTGGTATGCTGGTGGGTCTCATCTCCACCTGCGTCTACCTGTTCACCTACCTCGGATGGTTCTTCGTCCCGGGTACGAACACGCTGGAGAACATTCCTGCCAACCACCTGTTCGGCATTGCTCCGGCATCCTTCGGGCCGATCGGCGCCCTCCTGAACTTCGCGACGGCCTACATCGTTTCGATGGTCACCCAGGCTCCGCCGCAGCACGTGCAGGATCTTGTCGAGTCGATCCGCGTTCCGCGCGGTGCAGGCTCTGCAACCCATCACTGATATGCGCAATCAAGCGGGCGGCTTCGGCCGCCCGTTACTTCCTTTGGCGGCAGTGCGACATTGCATTGCCTGGTTGGGGGCAGCATGAAAACGGTCACCCCTGATATCCGCAAGTTCCTGGAAACCGTCCATCCTTACGATAGCCTGCCGGCTGACGAACTGGAGCGGGTTTCCAATCAATTTTACCTTCAGCGGGCCACTGCCGGCCGCGCGATCTACAGTCGTGGCGAACCGCTGGCCGGTCTTTTCCTGATCATGGACGGTGAAGTCGAGATCAGAGACCATTCTGGTGTTGTCATTTCGCGGCTGATGCCCCGCAACTCGTTTGGCGAACGCGGGTTGCTGGCCGATGGTCTTGCCGTCACCAATTCCTACGCACTCGCCGACACTCTGCTTCTTGTGCTGCCGGTCGCCCAGTTCAGGCGGTTGATGGCCGAGCAGCCGGTCTTCCGTCGTTTCTTTTCCCGCGGACCCGCCCGCGAAGCGAAGCGCGGTGACTACGCGCTGCGCAAGGGAGAGGAGTTGATGTCGAGGCCGCCGATCACCTGTTCTCCGGGACAGAGTGTCCGTGAAGCAGCGGAACTTATGCGCGACCGCAAGGTCTCCAGCCTTTGCGTCGTAGACGGCGAGCGTGTTGTCGGCATCCTCACCACCCGGGATCTCGCGTCCCGCGTTTTGGCCCAGGGCCGAAATCCAGTCGCGACGACAGTTGAAACCGTGATGACAGCCGATCCGATCGTGCTGCCTGACGACGCCCTCGGAACGGACGTGCTGAACCGTATGCTGGAAAGCGGCATCGCGCATCTTCCGGTCGTGCGTGGCGAAAAACTCGTGGGCATGGTGACCCAAACCGACCTCACCCGGTTCCAAGCCATCTCTGCGGCGTCGATGATCCGACAGATCGCGGAGGCAGAGGCTTCCGCTGATCTCGTCCGAATTGCCGCACGCGTCCCTCAACTGCTGGTCCAGCTTGTGGGTGGCAACAACGCGCACGACGTTGTGACGCGGCAGATCACGGATATCACCGATGCAATCACCCGACGCCTGATCGTGCTTGCAGAAACAAAGCTTGGTCCGCCGCCCGTGCCATATCTTTGGCTCGCCTGCGGAAGCCAGGGTCGCCAGGAGCAGACCGGCGTGACAGACCAGGACAACTGCATCGTCATCGACGACAGCTTCACCGAAGCACAGAGGTCTTGGTTCGAGCGCCTTGCGCGCTTTGTAACCCATGGTCTGGATGCATGCGGTTATGTGTTTTGTCCGGGCGACATGATGGCCAGCAATCCGGAATGGTGCCAGCCGTCGCGCGAATGGCGGCGTTACTTCGACAGTTGGATAGACAATCCCGTGCCGAAGGCACAGATGCTTGCAAGCGTCATGTTCGACCTGCGGCCGATCTACGGCCAGTTCTCGCTGTTTGAAGAGATTCGGACCAATGTTCTGGAGCGCGCAAGCCGGAACTCCATCTTTGTTGCGCACATGATTGGCAATTCGCTGAAGCACGCGCCGCCTCTCGGCCTGTTGCGCGGTTTCGCGACCATCCGCAATGGAGAGCACCGCAACCAGATCGACATGAAGCACAACGGCGTGGTGCCGGTTGTCGACCTGGGCAGGGTCTACGCGCTAAAGGGGCGGATCCCGATGGTTAACACGAGAGCGAGGCTGGAAGCTGCGGAGGATGCCGGCATTATCTCCGCCGGTGGCGCACGAGATCTGATTGCAGCCTACGACCTGATCGCCGACATGAGGCTCCGCAGCCAAGCCGAGGCCGTGAAGGCCGGGCGCCAGCCCGATAATTTCCTCGCCCCGTACGACTTCGGTGACTTCGAGCGATCGCATCTGCGAGATGCCTTTGTCGTCGTGCGCACGATGCAGTCCGCCTTGGTCAACAGCGGCAATACCCCGGCATGAAGAAAGTAGAACAAAATGCTGTTTGAGTTATTCGCCGCCCTTATTTCGGGTATTGCCGTCGCCGGCATCGCGATGAGCCTGCGATGGATGAGCCACGGGCGCCTTCCGAAATGGATCGTGCCTGCAGGTGCCGGCATCAGCATGTTAGCCTTTGCGATCTGGAGCGAATACAGCTGGTTCGACCGTGTCTCGGGCACTTTGCCCAACAACGCCGTCGTGGTCTGGAAGAATGAGAGCCGTTCGCCCCTGCGGCCCTGGTCCTATCTCAGCCCGGTCGTCACGCGCTTCTCGGCCGTCGATCAAGCCACAGCCCAGCGCCACGAGAATTTCCCGGACCACGTGATGATCGACGTGATGCTGATGGCGCGGTGGGAGCAGCCGGCTCGCATCAAGATCGCCTTTGATTGTGAAAGACACCAGCGTGCTGATCTCGTCGGCAGCAGCATCTCGATCGCACAGGACGGAAGCATCGTGGGTGCAAAATGGATCGACGTCGCGGAAGATGATCCGGTCTTGGTGGCGTCCTGCAAGCGGAGTTGATGCCTCTTGAAACGCGGAATGAGCCTGCGCGCCCGCATCCTGTTGCTTTTTGCCATCATCGGGCTCGGCGCCGTCGTCTCTATCGGCACAGGACTCTGGTTCGCGTATCATCGGCAGGCAAGTACCGAAATCTTGAACGCCTTGATACAGGGTGGAACGGTCGCCGCCCTTGGGATCCTCACGCTGACGGCGTGGATATGGTTCATCGTTGACACCAGGGTTGCTCGACCTATTGACGCAATCGCTTCGGCCATTCGGGTTCGCGCCAGCGCGGACGTTTCCGAGGAAATCAATTCACCAGACGCGTCTTATCTCGGTGATCTTGCGGCTGCCGCCTCATTCGCGACCGCGCGGCTCAGCGACGCCCGGGCGTCGCTTGCCCATGCCGTGGCGCGCGAAACGGCGCAACTGGTATCCGACAAGAGCAAGCTGGAACATCTGCTGGGCGACGTGCCTCCGGCGGTTCTGCTATGCACTGGACAGCACTGCCTGGTCTTCTACAACAGTGTAGCACAGCACATGCTCTCCGGCCTGGATGTTTCCGTCTGGCTCGGGCGAAGCGTCTTCGACTACATCCATGACGGCCCGATCCGGCAGGCGCACCGCGAGCTGATTGAAGCCGAGGTCCCGGATGGCGTCATCGAATTCCTCTGCAAGGCGCGCGTTGGTGGACGTCGGTTGGTTGGCCGGATGCGGCTTGCGCGCGACAATGACGGCGACACCGGCGCCTATGTGATGACTTTGCGGGACATGACGGACGAGTTCCTTTCCTGCTCAAGGCGCGACGCCTTGCTGACCGAGATCTTCGCGGTCGCCAAACCGGTCCTCAGCAGCCTGCACGAGCAGTTGCAGGCTCCCGACGGGGGCGCGGGAAGTCGTCCGGGCGGCGGGCTCCAGGATGATCTCCAAAGGCTCTCGGCCACACTGACGGGTCTTGAAGCGCGCTTCGACACGCTTCGCACCAATAGCTGGCCCATGGTGGCAACGGATTCCCGGCAACTCGCACACGGGCTGCGGAAGGCACTCGCGCCTCTAGGCGTTGAGTTGGACATGGATGTTGTGCCGCTGGTCATGCATTGCGACGCCGCGGAGATCACAGCACTGCTGCGACAGGTGGTGAACCAGGGGCTTGGCGCGAAGGGAGGCGACAGCATCACCCTGACGATCAGGAGGCGCGGCGACGGCGCACAAATCCAGATCGCGCATCGTGGGAGACCGTTGACGGCAGACGAGGTAATACTTCTTCTCGACAAACCCGTTGATGATACCCCTCATGGCAAGACAGGTCTTTCTATCCTCGACGCGCATGCCGCGGAGTTCGAAGTCGAGGAGCAGGAGGGCGGCACCGTCATCAGCCTTAGGCTAGGGCCCGCGCATGCACTGCGACTGGTATCGGACGAGAATACCCATGCTGTTGTCTACGATTTCGACCTCCTGTCGAGCATCCACTACGACAGGGTGGCGGATGCGAGCCTCGATAACCTGACCTATGTTGTCTTTGATACCGAGACGACGGGGCTCTTCCCTGAGCGCGGCGACGAGATCGTGCAGATCGCCGCCGTTCGCCTCGTCAACGGCAAACGGGTGAAGGGCGAGGTCTTTGAGACATTGGTCAATCCCGGGCGTCCGATCCCGCCTTCGGCATCTGCTATTCATGGCGTGACCGATGCCATGGTCGCCGATGCGCCCGACGTATCGATGGCGATTGCGCAGTTTCACAATTTCGCCGAAGGAGCGGTGCTCGTTGCTCACAACGCGCCATTCGACATGGAATTCCTGCGTCGACGCGAGCGCGAGCTCGGCATTCGCTTCGTCAATCCGGTACTGGACACTGTGCTTCTCTCCGCGGTTGTCTTTGGCGCCAGTGAGAACCACACGCTCGATGCGTTGGCCGAGCGACTTTCCGTGCCGCTTCGGGATCAGGATCGCCACACGGCGATGGGTGACGCGGTCGCTACCGCCGAGGCCTTCTTGCGACTGAAGGCGATCCTGGCTTCGCGCGGGATCGAACGTTTCGACGATGTTCTGGCAGAAGTCCGCCGGCACAGCCGATTGTTGAAAGACCTGAACGGCTAGGAAACGACCCCCGAGAAAAACCGGTATCAATCCTCCGCCAATCCTCCAACTGTGGTTGATCTGGCAGCGAAAAGACCCAGATTCGTCCGGCGCTGCTCAGTCAAGGACCACGGGTCTCGTCTCCAAACCGCAGAGGAGTGATCATGACCAGCAAGCTGATCTGGGGGATTTTGTTCGGTGTGGTGCTTGGTACCGCCTTCGGTTATGCGGGAGGCAATACCGGCATCGGCATCGCGATCTGCATCGCCGCAGGGGCTCTGGCCGCCGGCATCTGGCACTGGCTGGAAACCCGGCAAGGCCACCGTTGAGCGGCCCGAATGGCGATGGAGACTGTCAAGGAACATCGCTTCGGAGCCGGATCTTCCGTTGCACCTCTTGCAGCCTGCTAAAGGCGCGATAACGAAGAGCGTGCAGCGCTTTGATATCATCCGTTGCAGGCTGGTAGAAAGCCGACAGCCGGGACATCGCGCTCATCGCGTCCGTCAGCGCCGCGTAACGTGCGGAGGCCGTTGCGCCGAGCATCGCAGCGCCAAGAAGAACAGGCTCCTCTGTTTCGGCGACCGCAACCGGTAGGCCCGATGTGTCCGCCAGGACCTGGCGGACGAGCGGGCTCTGTGCCGCTCCACCGCTCGCAACGATCAGGTCGAGGGTCATCCCGTTGCGAGCGAGCGTATCCAGTAGCTGCCGCAGGCCGTACCCAAGTCCGCAAAGCCCAGCGACATAAAGCGCGACAAGGCTGTCGAGGTCAGTGTCCAGCGCGAGCCCGGAGATGATCGCGCGCGCGCTCGGATCTGCGTGAGGTGATCGGTTCCCGAGAAATTCCGGTACAACATGCAGATCGCGAGCAAGTCTGACAGCTTCGCTGGCGTCCGCACACTTGCGCTGCACTTCCCGATCAAGCCAGGAGACAAGTGACAGGCCCTCTGCTGCGGCATCTTGCTGCGCTTTCGGGGCTGCAGGATGCAGCGTGACAAGGTGATCTATGGCAGCACCCGCCGCAGATTGACCGCCCTCAGTCAGCCACAACCCCGGGATCATTGCCGAATAGTACGGTCCCCAGACGCCATCGACGAAGGCCGGCTGATCACTCGACGCCATCGAACAGGCAGAGGTTCCAAAGATATAGGCCAGACGATTTTGGGCTCTCGCTTCGGCTTGTCTGTCGAGGCCGCCAAGCGTGCCGATCCCGCCAGCATGGGCGTCAATCAGGCTCGCTCCCACCGGAGTTCCGGCGAGGAGGCCGAGATCGGCAGCTGCTTGTTCGGTCAGGCCTTGCCCAAGGGCCGTGCCGGGATCGACAATCTCGGTGCCGATCCGCTTGAACCCTTCATCCGCAAGTTGGCCGAGACCGATCGCCTGAAAATATGCGGCGTCCCAGCGCTTCTCATGCGCGAGATACGTCCATTTGCATGTCACCGTACAGGCGGAGCGGCTAAGTGAGCCGGTCGCGCGCCACGTCAGATAATCGGCCAGGTCGAAGAAATGTGCGGCCTTGGAGAAGGACTGAGGCAGGTTTCGTTTCAACCAGAGGAGCTTTGGCGTCTCCATCTCGGGCGATATGACGCCGCCGACATAGCGCAACACGTCATGCTTCCCCGCGTTGATCTCGGCGGCTTCGCCTGTCGCCCGGTGGTCCATCCAGACGATGATGTTGCGTTCAGCGTCGCCGGTCGGGCTAACGGTGACCGGAGCACCATCCTCACCGATCGCGACGAGCGAGCAGGTCGCGTCGAAGCCAATCCCTGCGACCGCGGACGGATCAATGCGTGCGGTATCGACTGCTTCTCTAACGCTCGCGCAGATGGCCTGCCAGATCTGCGCGCTCGACTGTTCAACGACGTGACCGGGCTCATGCCAAATCGTGATCGGGCGCTTGGCTGAAGCCAACAGGCGACCATGCTCGTCGAAGAGGCCCGCACGGGCGCTGCCGGTCCCCACGTCGACGCCGATGAAGATGGGTGCCATGGTTCAAAGATCCGTGCTGAGTGGCAGGATGACGAGATCGCGAATGGTGATGTTGCGCGGCCGGCTCAACATGAAGATGACCGCATCTGCGACCTCACTGGCCTCCATCAGGCCGCCCGCGGCAATTGCCTCGTCAAGCTTCGCCTGTGGCCAATCGCTGATCAGGGCAGTGATCACCGGACCGGGTGCAACGGCGCCGACGCGGATTCCATGCTGGGCGACCTGCCTTCGCACCGTGTGTACGAAGGCCTGCACGGCATGCTTGGATGCCGTGTAGATCGGCTCCCACACCACCGGCACGAGACCGGCAATGGAACTCGTCATGATGATGTCGCCCGTCTTTCGCTCGACCATGTGCGGCAGCACAGCCTGCACGGATCGGAAAGCGGCATTGATGTTCAGATTGAGCATCCTGTCCCAAGCATCCGGATCGCCGTCAACCACCTCGCCGCCAATGTAGGCGCCAGCATTGGCATGGAAGATATCCAGGTGGCCGAAGCGGTCGAGGATCTTCGGCATCATAGTGGCGACGCTTGCGGGGTCAGTAAGATCGACCTGAACAGGGAAAGCGTTCGGGCCAAGCTCTTCGCAGAGCGACGTCAACGTATCGGCTGCCCGGTCGACAAGGGCGACTTTGGCGCCTTCCTGCAACAGGGATCGTGCGCATTCAAGCCCGATGCCAGATGCGGCACCGGTGACTGCGGCGATCTTTCCGGAAAGGTCCTGTTTCATGTTATTCCTTGCTTGGTGTCTGCCACGCCGAGCGTGCAATGAGTTTGACGTGATCGCCGGGTAGTGATCAGTGAAAGAGATGTGCGGATGCCGGGGCAAACTGGAATTCGGCTGTGCCGCCGAATGACAGTTCCATATCGACCGGCACGGATGCCACGACGCGCTCGTTCGCGGGCGTATCTATGGCGATGATCGTTTCCGTTCCAAGCCTTTCGACCAGCACTATCTTCCCACCGATGCTGCCTTCTCCTTCTGCCGCCTTGCCGGGTTTGAGATATTGTGGCCGGACCCCGAGAAGGGCGCTGTCGCCACTCTTGAATCCCTTGCTGCGGACGAGGATCGGGCCCATCGCCTCGGATGCGACGCTTGCCATGTCACCTTGAACCGACTGAACCTTGACCGGCAGGAAGTTCATCTTTGGCGCACCGATAAAGCCGGCGACGAACTTGTTCACCGGGTTCTTATAGAGCTCCATCGGCGAGCCCACCTGCTGGACGAGGCCGCCATCGAGCACGACGATCTTGTCGGCGAGCGTCATCGCCTCGATCTGGTCGTGGGTGACGTAGATCATCGTTGCGCTAAGTTCGCGGTGCAGCTTCGCCAATTCCATCCGCATGTCGACGCGTAGCGCCGCATCGAGGTTGGACAGTGGCTCGTCGAACAGGAAAACGCCGGGCTTGCGCACAATGGCGCGGCCGATCGCGACGCGCTGACGCTGGCCGCCGGACAACTGGCTCGGCTTTCGCTCCAGGAGATGCTCCATCTTCAGGATGCGGGCCGCTTCGCGAACGCGAGCATCCAGTTCCGTCTTGGGTGTCTTGTTGAGCGACAAGCCGAAGCCCATGTTGTCGTAGACGGTCATGTGCGGGTAGAGCGCGTAGGACTGGAACACCATCGCGATTTCACGTTCGCGCGGCTCAAGGTCGTTGCAGAGCCGCCCGCCGATATGGAGTTCGCCGCCCGATATCTCTTCCAGACCTGCAATCATCCGCAGCAACGTGGATTTGCCGCAGCCGGACGGGCCGACGAACACGACAAATTCCCCGTCCTTCACCTCTAGATCGACACCCTTGATGACGTCGACGGCGCCGAAGCTCTTTTTGAGCCCGGCCAAGCTTAAACTAGCCATCTTCTTACCTTCTCCCGAGCCGTAGGTTTTTGCGGGGCAATCGTTTTGAGAATGCCCCGCGACCCTCAGGCGTCTTCCAGTTCGCGTGCTCGTTCGGCGCTGTCCTTGGTGCGCAGGTAGGCGCCCTTGGCAATCAACTGGCGGCGGAGTTCCTTGACGTCGATCTCATGCGGCGCGCGATTACCCCGCACGGAGATCTTGGCCGCGCGCCCTGCCGCTTCGCCCATCGCCATGCAGGTGGCCATGACGCGGATCGCGCCCATCGCTTCATGGGTGGTGGAGATTGCACGGCCTGCGACGATCAGGTTGCGCACCTTCGTCGGGATCAGTGAGCGGTAGGGGATGTCGTAGCAGTCACCGCACCAGATCAGCGTACAGCCGTCGTCAGACGGGCGGTGGATGTCGATCGGGTAGCTTGCCACCGCAATCGAATCATCGAAATGTCGGCAACCAAGAACGTCTTCCTGGGTCATCACATATTCGCCGATGATGCGGCGAGTTTCGCGGATGCCGAGGAAGGGGGCGGTCTTGGTGAAGTAGGCCTTCTCGAAGCCCGGCACGTAGTTGATGAGATAGGTGACGATGTCGTCGATCTGCGCGCGCGCTTCGATCTCGCCCATGGTCAGGCTCGCGGCCTCGGTGCCATCGACGCCCTTGACGCGCGTCATGTTGATCCAGACCTCGCCCGCCTTGAGGCCGGTGATGATGATCGTTCGCTCGTTGGGGATCGCCAGTCCCATCTCGTTCTGAGCCTTGACAATCAGTTCGCGCAGGCCAACGATGATGAACTGGTTGTTCTGGCCGAAATACTCTGCGGGAATGAAGTCGGTAAGGTAGGTCCGCGCCTGCGGCGGCTGGTTGGCGATGCTGAGACGCAGTTTCTCGGTGTCGACGCCCGCGAGGCAGAACATCAGTGTCGGAGGCTGCATGCCGCCATGCTCGTTGCCTTTCTCGCAAGGCACACCAGCGCGGTAGGCTACGTCGGCGTCGCCGGTGCAGTCGATGACGACCTTACCCAGGATCGCGCCGCGGCCGCTCTTGCTCTCGGTAATGACGCCGCGGATCGTATCGCCATCCATAACGACGCCGGCGCAAAAGGTGTAGAACAGGACTTCAACGCCTGCCTCGGTCAGCATTTCAAGCGCGACCGTCTTGACGGCTTCCGGTTCAACCAATGTGATGCCCATGTGCAAGGGGCAGGGGCGATGTTCGCTGGCGCCGTGGCGGGCCTTAAGCCGGTCGATGAACTTCTGCGGCAGTCCTTCGATGATCTGGTTGCCCTTCTGCCCGAGGAAGCCCAGCACCGGCAGGCCGATGGTCATATTGCCGCCGACGAAGCTACGGCTTTCGATGAGACCGACGCGCAGGCCATCCTCTGCGGCTGCGAGCGCCGAAGTGAGCCCTGAGGGGCCGCCGCCGATGACGAGCACGTCATATTCGGCCATGACAGGTGTCGCCCGCGCAGGCTCCTGGATGGATCGGTTGGTGGTGTTCAGCATAGTCCTGATCTCTTTCGTGGTGGGCTTACGAGCCCCTGTCGTTCCGCCAATGGCATTTCGTCAGTCCGGGCGCGTCCGCCCGGACGGTGTTCAGACGTTTCAAGCCTGCAGCAGCGGCTTCACGCGGGTGGCGATGGACGTCACGGCTTCCTTGACCTCCTTGCGACCAAGCACCGCAAGCTGCACTTCCTCAAGGAAGATCGACTGTGCACGTGCGGCTTCGGGGAAGGGCGGGAATGCGCCGCGGGCGTTCTTCAGCACCGCTGCCTCGACGGCGGCGACCGGATTGCTCGACATTGCCGGGTCGGCATAGGTCGACACGCGAACCGGACCGTTGCCGTTCTTCGCCATACCGAGCGTCGCGCTCTTGCTCGAGACCTCCTTGATAAACTTCCAGGAGAGGTCCTTGTCCTTGGAGTTCGCCGGGATCACCATGCCCCAGGCTTCGACGATCGAAGACATCGGCATCTTGCCCTTGAGGTCCGCTGAGATCGGGAACTCGATCGCCTTGATCTTGCCGGGGAACTTACTCTGTTCTTTGTTGTTCAACTGCGCGAAGCGAGCAAACGGCAAGACCGTGAAGGCGGCGCGGCCCTGTTGCAGCCAGGTCACCTGGTCGTCGTTCTTGGTGGTCGCATAGCTGCGGGGGAGGGCGCCGTTCTCGAACATCTTGCGAAGGACAGAAAGGCCCTTCTCCATCGCCTCCGGGTTCGGCAGCAACTCGAACTTGGCGTTGATGAAATCACCACCGAAAGCGCGGGCGAACATGACCGGGAACACAGCAAGGTCGCTCGCCAGCACCATGCCCGCGACGGGCGTGCCAGCCTTTGAGGTGAAGGTCAGCTTTTGAGCCTGCTCAGCCAGTTCTTCCAGCGTGGTTGGCGGGGCGCTGATACCCTGCTCTTCAAGCAATGCCTCGTTGTAGAACAGGCCCTGCGTGGCATGACGCACCGGGATGCCAATCAGCTTGCCATCGACCGTCATGCCCTGCACGAGGCCTGGTGCGATGTCCTCAAAATCCTCGATCGCGTCCTTCTGCAGATACGCATCGAGCGGCTCGAACATGGCAGCGATCTGCTTCGTCGGGCGGTTGTCGACCATGTAGCCGACGTTGAAGTCGGTTGAACTGAGGCTCGCCTCGCGGAACAGTCGGTCCTGCAACGGGTTTGAATCAAACGTCGTCCAGGACACGTCAGCATCGTTGGCAGACTTCCAGTCCTTTAGAAGGTCACCATCGCCTGTGCCAAGCACCGTCTGGTGCACCTTATGGCTCAGGACATTGAGCGTCTTGCTCGCCGCAAAGGACTGGCCTGCGGCGAGCGCTGCCGCGCCGCCCATGGCAGTTCCGAGAAAGCTGCGTCGCGTAAGGTTCAGTAGCTTGTCTGACATATGTTTTCCTCCCTTTTCAGACATTGGTGGCGTCACCCCTTGGTCGCGCCTGCCGTCAGGCCGGCGACGAGATAACGGTTCATGAAGATGACGAAGAGCAGCACGGGGATAAGCTGGACCGTCGAGGCTGCGAAAAGGACGCCCCAGTCCACCCCATCGATCGAGCCGATCATCTCGGAGATCACCAGCGGCGCAGTCTTTGCGTTGGTGCCGGTGAAGATGAAGGCGAACAGGAACTCGTTCCAGGCAAAGACAACAACGAAGACGGCAACGGCCAGGATGCCCGGTGCGGCGAGCGGCACGATGACCCGGCGCAAGATCGTCATGCGGCCGGCGCCGTCGATCTGAGCTGCTTCGTCCAGTTCGCGCGGGATCTGGTCAATGAAGGTGCGCATCAGCACCGTGCCGAGCGACACGAAGAACGTCGCGTAGAGCACCATCAGCACGATATGGGTGTCGTTGAGGCCGATCGCGTTGATGATCGGGAAGAGCGGCAAGGTCACGACGATCGGCGGGACGAGGCGCACGATGATCAGGAACATCACGCTCGCGTTCAGCATGCGGCTGCTGTAGCGTGAGTAAACATAACCGGCGGCCGTGCTGGCAGTGATCGCAATGATGGTCGCCCCAGCGGTAATGATGGTGCTGTTCAGCAACCCGCCGAAGAACACACCCCAGCCGTTCCAAAGCTGCACATAGTGCTGCAGCGTGGGCGAGAAGACGAACTTCGGCGGCACCGCGAAGATATCCTGACCCGGTTTCAGCGAAGACATTACGATGAAGCCGATCGGGAACAGCGACCATACCAGGATGGAGACGACAGCGATGGCTTTTCCGATACCGATGGCGAGCTTCTTAGTGCGCATTGCCGGCCACCTGCTTGCGGAGAAGGAAAACATAACCGGTTGCGAGAAGCAGCGACGCGAGCACCATGATCCAGGCGGTCGCGGCCGCGGTACCAAAGGCGTTGTAGCTGAAGGCTTCCTGGTAAAGGTAGACGGCCACCACCTCGGTCGAGCGGGCCGGCCCTCCCTGCGTCATCAGCCAGACTTCTGAGAAGATGCGGAAAGCAAAGATGTAACGGAACAGGAGAGCGACTACGATTGCTGGTCCAAGAAGCGGCATCGTCACCTTTTTGAACGCGTCGAACGGTGTCGCGCCATCGATGCGGGCCGCCTCGTAGAGATCCTTGGGAATGGCTAGGCGCGCAGCGTAAAGGATGATGAAGGTGAAGGGCAGGTGGAGCCAAATGGTGAGCAAGCCGATCATGATCAGCGCGTGCGACGGCTCGAAAGACCAGTCTAGCATCGGCAGGCCAAGCCAAGACAGCATGGCTGTGACGGGGCCGACATCCGGGTCGAAGAGAAACCGCCACATGGCGACCGCAATCACTTCGCTCACCGCATAAGGTGCAAGGACCGCGACGAGCAGGAAACGGCGGCCCGGCAGTCCGCTTGCAAACAGCAGCGCCATGCCGAGACCCAGCGCCAGTTCGAGATGCACGGCGAAGATGACGATCATTACCGTGTTGCCAAGCGCCCGGAGAAACGCCGGATCGCTAAGCACCTGGATGTAGTTATCCAGACCAACGAAGGTCGCCGATTGTCCGAAGCTCGAGGCATTGAGGCTAAGCCAGATGACGTACAGCGACGGTATGACGATGACGCTGAGGATCAGTATCTGTACCGGCGCCAGAAACGGTATCGCTTCGGTGATCTTGTTCAAACGCAAACTACTTCCTCCCAGAAGGGCATTTCATGTGTCGCCACTAGGCTGCCTAGTGGATGCTGTTTCGCCGTTCTCCCGCGGCAGCCGATCCTTGTTCTGCAACGGCAGGCTCCTCGTCGCCTGCGCGAGCAATCCGGCGCGTGGAATCTCTTACTTGCAGCGTTGTGCTGAGGATGCTTGGCTTCGGCTGGGAGGTGTCGCCCTCCATTCGCATCTGCAGCCGTTCCCATGCGAGGCGCGCTATGTCGTCAACCGGCTGCCGGATGGCGGTCAATGCCGTTTTGCGGGCGCTCATCCAGGTATAATCGTCGAATGCTATGAGCGAGACCTGATCGGGGATGTCGATCCTTTGCCGCGCAAGCGCCGTCAGAACGGCAAGCGTCGTCACGTTGGTCAGCGCGAAGACGGCAGAGGGAAGCGGATGCCGCTCCAACCAATGCGCAAAGATGTCGGCCCCACGCTCGGCGTTGGATCCCAATGCGACGGCGACGGGCTCCTTGCCCGTCATTTCTTGGACGATCGAGACCGCGCCGCGGACGCGCTCGCGGATCGGTGCGATGTCGAGATGCGAGGCGGCCAACGCGATGTCTGAATGGCCCATCTCCACAAGATATCGACCAGCAATCTGACCGGCTCCGAAATTGTCGATTGTCACGGTATCGGCGGTCGCAGCTTCGGGAACGACACGGTCGACAAGCACCGTCGGCAACCGGGCCACTTCACGCGCCAGGATCGCGGGGACGGTGTCGGAGCAGGGGACGGCTATGATGCCGGATGGACGCCAGCCGAGCAGGGTATGCAACCGCGACTCTTCCAACTGCCGGTCATCGCGTGAACTTGCGACGATGACGTCATAACCTTCCTCGAGCGCCATCACTTCGATGCGGGAGATGAGGGAGGTGAAGAAGGTATCATCGAGATCTGGAACAAGAACGCCAACCACGCGCGCCTTGCCCGATTTCAGCTGGGAGGCGGCGCGGTCGATCTGGAAAGAGAGCTCCTTGGCAGCCCGTTCGACACGCACGCGCAGCTCGTCATTCACCGCTTTGCGCCCGGTAAACACATTGGAGACGGTGGCGATCGAAACTCCTGCCCGATCGGCAACATCCTTCAGCGTCGCCCTTTTTCGTGTCACCGCGCCCACCTGTTAAACGTTTTACAGTAAAACGTTTAACAGGTGGGCGCGGTTATGCAAGCGGAATTTTGATAGGGCACCAGCTTTAGTTTCTGCGGCGTGACACAGGCGCCGCGCAGAGGCGCGCAACTCACGGTTAACTACAACCTCAAGGGAAATACCCGACAGTGGCGTTTAAACCTTCTGGTAATATTTGAGGCGCAAAAGCTGGCTCAGCAATTGTTGTAAATGCAATTGTTGAAGCCGCATGATGCGTCCCTCACTGACCGCTTGTTTCCGCCGCGTCCCGAGAACCTCATGCGTATTGCCCTCATCGATGACAGCCATTCGGCACTCGTTGCCCTGCAGGGCCATCTGCGGTCGCTCGATGATGTTGAACTACACGCCTATCAGTCCGGCTGGGACGCGTTGGTCGATGCGACCACGATCGAGTTTGATCTTGTCATCTCCGATTACCTGATGCCCGACCTGGACGGGATCGACGTCATCCGCCGTCTTCGGGAGATGCCGGCCTACGCCGCCGTGCCCCTGGTGATGATCACCTCCAATGGTCACGCCGATATCCACCGCCGCGCGATTGAAGCGGGTGTTACCGATTTCCTGCGCAAGCCGATTGATGCCATTGAGTTGCTCGCCCGCGTCCGGAACCTGCTTGCCTTGCGTCGCGCCCATCTGGAGATCTGCGAACGCGCCCAGATGCTCGACGGCGCCGTTTCTCTCGCCAACCTGGCGCTCGAGCAGCGGGAAGAGGAGATCCTCTGGCGGCTTGCGCGCGCCGTTGATGCCCGCGACGGCAAGACCGGCGAACATATGTCCCGCATGGCGATGATCTGTTTCCTGATCGCGCAGGAACTTGGCCTGCCACCGGAGACTTGTCGCACGATCTACCTTGCGGCGCCGCTCCATGACGTCGGCAAGATTGGAATTCCCGATGCAATCCTGTCAAAGCCGGGCCGCCTGACGCCAGAAGAATACGCGCTGATGCAGTGCCACGTCGAAATCGGCGTCAAGATCCTCGAAAACGCTGACAATGAGCCACTGCGCACCGCGGAGATCATCGCGCGCGGTCACCACGAACGCTGGGATGGTTCCGGATATCCGGCCGGCTTGGCTGGCGCTGCCATTCCGCTCGAAGCGCGCATCGCCGCCGTCGCCGATGTCTTCGAGGCACTCTGTGCCGAGCGACCTTACAAACCCGCATGGCCACTGGAAAAGGCGAAGGACGAGATCCTTGCCGGCGCCGGAACGCTGTTCGACCCAAGCTGTGTTGCTGCTTTCCTTCGAAGTTGGTGTGCGATTGCGGAGCGTTTTTTGCCGGTTGCGGCGAGTTTCAACGGGCCAGCGCTTGGTAGCGCGGCCGCCTAGACCCATGAGAAGAGAAACAACCATGTCTTCTGCCCCTGCAGACCTTGATATTCCTCCACCGTTGACGATCCGCCAGGCGTCTGCCCTGAAGCAGATGATCCTGGAGGCACTGCAGCAGCATGCCTCGCTGTCGCTTCGGCTGCCGAAGGCCGCCAATGTCGACCTGAGCTTCGTGCAACTGGTTGAGGCGGCGCGAATCTATGCGGCCCGCAATGGTGGGACGCTGTCGCTTGCAGCACCGGCCGATGACGACCTGCTGGGCCTGGTGCAGGCGGCGGGTCTGGGACCGGAGGCGCAAGCCTTCTGGCGATGCGAGGGGACCCAGCCATGAGCGCCCGTATCCTTGCGGTTGATGATTCCGCCAGCGTGCGGATGACGACGACCATTGCCCTATCCAATGCCGGTTACCAGGTGACCGAGGCAGTCGATGGCCAGGACGGACTGAACAAGATCTGCAACGGCGCCTTCGACCTCGTGGTCACAGACCTCAACATGCCGAACATGAACGGTCTGGAGATGATCGAGGCAGTGCGCAAGCTGCCGTCGCAGGCGGGCCTGCCGATGATCTTCCTGACCACTGAATCCGACGGCGCCTTGAAGGCGCGCGCCAAACAGGCCGGTGCCACCGGCTGGATGACCAAGCCCTTCGATCCGGAGCGGCTGGTCACAATCGTACGGAAGGTATTGGGCAAATGAGTACTCCTGATCCAGTCCAGGTCTTTCGTGTGGAAGCGGGGGAACTGCTCGAGCAGATCGAGAACGGCCTGCTCGACCTGTTGAACGACCTTGACGACAAGAACCTGATCAACGCGGTGTTCCGCGGCCTGCACACGCTCAAGGGTTCGGGCGCAATGTTCGGCTTCGATGCGCTTGCCGCCTTTACCCACCATTGCGAGACCGCCTTTGACCGGGTCCGCAAGGGCGAGGTCCCGGCCACCAATGCGCTGGTGTCGGCTGTTCTCGATGCCCGCGACCATATGCGGGCGCTGGTGGATGATCCATCCGGCAAGGACGACGTGACCGGCGAGCGACTGCTGGCGCAGTTGAACGCGGCCGTTGATGGCGCTGGAGGCAACCAGCCGGATGGCGCAGCGTTATCGCTGGCGCAGTCACAAGCGACGGCGCCGGCAAAGCCGCGCGGTCCTGTCGAGACCAGCTTCAAGCTGACCTTCCGGCTGCCGGCCAATGCCATGGTCAATGGCACCAACCCAGTCGGGTTGCTGAACGAGCTGCGCGAGCTTGGGCCTGCCGTCGTTGCAGCCGACCTTTCGCTGGTGCCGCCGCTCGACCAGATCGAGGCTGACCAGCTTTACATTGGCTGGACGGTGGAACTGACGACAAGGCAAACACGCCAGGCTATCGATGACGTCTTCATCTTCGTACTCGACGAGATGGAACTGGAGGTCACCGAGGTTGCCAGGACCGTCGTTGCAGAGACCGCGGCTGAAGCGGTGGCCGAGGCAGCCTCGGATGAAACAGCTGCTGTTGCCGCTCCTGCGGTCAAGCCCAACCTCAAGCACAAGCCTAATGAGGCCGAGGCGACACCTGTCGAGAAGGTATCACGCATCCACGACACCAAGCCGAGCGAGAATGTCCGGGTTCCGGCAGAACGTCTCGATGAGCTGATGGATCGTGTCGGTGAGCTGGTGATTGCCCAGTCGCGGCTGTCGCAGCTTGCTTCGTCCTCGGCCGATATTCCGCTTCGGTCCGTGTCCGAAGACATCGAACGGCTGTCCAACGAATTGCGCGACACGATGATGATGTTGCGCATGGTGCCGATCACCCAGTTGTTCGGCCGGTTCCGCCGCCTCATCCACGACCTGTCGCGCGAGACCGGCAAGGTGATCGATCTCGTCACCGAAGGGGAAACCACGGAAGTCGACAAGACGGTGATCGAGCGGCTGGCCGATCCGCTCGTCCACCTGGTGCGCAACTCCGTTGATCACGGGCTGGAACGGCCTGAAGATCGTCGCGCGCTTGGCAAGCCGGAAGCCGGCCGCATCACGCTGTCAGCCCAGCAGGCGGGTGGCGAGGTGATCATCATGATCCGCGACGATGGCCGCGGCATCGACCGACAAAGGGTGCGGGCGAAGGGGGAATCCAGCGGCCTTATTCATCCCGGTGAAGCCTTGAGCGACCAGGAACTGCTGCAACTGATCTTCCAGCCCGGCTTCTCGACGGCGGCCAAGATCACCAACCTGTCCGGCCGCGGTGTCGGCATGGATGTGGTGAAGAAGTCGGTCGAGGCGCTGCGCGGCAGCATCGACGTGCAGAGCGAGGACGGCAAGGGTTCGACCATCGCGCTGCGCATTCCGCTCACATTGGCAATCATCGATGGTCTGCTGGTGCGGGTCGGCAGCGGCCGCTACGTCATTCCGCTGTCTTCGGTCGAGGAATGCCTTGAACTTTCGCTCGACGAGGACCTGCGCTCGCGGGGCCGCAGCTTCATCTCGCTGCGCGACAGCCTGGTGCCTTTCATCCGCTTGCGGGAGATCTTTGACACCGGCACCCAGCCGGAGCTGCACCAGAAGGTGGTGGTGGTCTCCACCGGAGCAGAACGGGTCGGCCTGGTGGTCGACCAGATCATCGGCGACCACCAGACGGTGATCAAGTCGATGTCGCCGCTTCACCACGACATCGACAGCTTCTCGGGCGCCACGATCCTGGGCGACGGCAATCTCGCGCTCATCCTGGATGTCGTCCACCTCGTCACACTTGGCCAACAGGAGGAGGCGCGTCTTCGCGCCGCAGTTTGATGCAAACGGTACAACAGCTTCCCGTCGAGACGCCGTGGCAAAACCGCGAGCAGCTCGAAGTCCTCACCTTCGACCTCAATGGCGAGATCTTTGCGCTCGAGGCCGCCGTGGTGCGCGAGATCCTCGACCTCGTGCCGGCCACCGTCGTGCCCGGTGCACCGGCCTTTGCCGGCCGCATCATCAACTTCCGCGGCCGGGTCATCCCGCTTGCCGATATCCGCCTGCCGTTCGGCATGGAGCCACGCGAGCCGACGATCGACAGCCGCATCGTCGTCATCGCGCTCACCCTCCATGGCGAGGAGGTGCTGGTCGGGCTGATGACCGACCGCGTCCACGAGGTGACCAACCTGATGCGGGCGGCCAGCGAGCCGCCGCCCAGCGTCGGCATGCGCTGGCGCCCCGACTACATCCACTGCCTCGTGAAGCGCAACGGTGAATTCATCATCGTTCCCGACCTCCAGGCGATCTTCGCTTCAAACGATACCCGCAGCTGAGCCTGCCAAACACTTTCCAAACAAAGGATCCCAATCGTGCGTATGACGATCAAACTCAAACTCGCCGCATCATTCGCGGCCGTACTCCTCCTCCTCGTGGGGATCGCCTTCTACGGCATCCTCAGCCTCGGCAACCTGAACAACGCCTTCCAGGACATGCTTCAGGGACCCAACATGCGCTTGATGCTGGCCAAGGATATCAATGCTGACCAGGCTGAAGTGGTTCGGGCCCAGAAGAACGCGCTTCTCGCCGACGATCTTACGGCCGCGACGAACTACTATAAGTCGGGCGAAGAACGCTTCGCCAAGATGGAAGACCGGATCAAGGAAGGTGTTGCGACCGCTCCGGAAGGCATCAAGCCGCAGTGGCAGAAGCTCCTGGAGGTTGCCGGTACGTTCAAGCAACATTCGCAGGAAATGATTACTGCCCATACGCAGGGCAACAAGATGCGGGCGATCGAAATCTCCAATGGTCCGCTGCTCCAGCTCGGTCCGGAAATCCGTACCCTCATCGTTGAGATGCAGGAATTCGCCCAGAACAACGTCAATCTTGCGGTTGAGCAGGGCACGATCCAATACAACGAAACCCGCACGCTTTTGATCTCTGCAGCCGCTATTGCACTGGTCATTGCCATTGTCGCTGCGACCTGGCTGTCGATCTCGGTGAGCCGTGGCCTGGGTCAGGCTGTGTCTGCCGTGCGCCGTGTGGCCGAAGGCAACCTGACCGAAAGCGTCAAGATCAGCACCCGTGACGAGATCGGCGAGCTCTTGGGTCATGTCAACGAGATGATCGAGCGCCTGCGGGGTGTTGTCGGTGACGCACTGACCGCCTCTTCCAATGTCTCTGCAGGCAGCCAGCAGCTTTCGTCCGCGTCCGAACAGGTCAGCCAGGGTGCCACCGAACAGGCCTCTGCCGCCGAAGAAGCCTCCGCTTCGATGGAAGAGATGGCCGCCAACATCAAGCAGAACGCTGATAACGCCGCACAGACCGAGAAGATCGCCCGCGAATCGGCAAAGGATGCCGAGAACTCGGGCGACGCCGTCAATCGTGCCGTTGAAGCCATGCGCATCATCGCCGACAAGATCTCGATCGTCCAGGAGATCGCTCGCCAGACCGACCTACTCGCCCTCAATGCCGCTGTTGAAGCTGCACGCGCCGGCGAACATGGCAAGGGCTTTGCAGTCGTTGCTTCCGAAGTCCGCAAGCTTGCCGAACGCAGCCAGTCGGCTGCCGCCGAGATCAGCCAGATGTCGGGTGATACCGTCAAGGCGGCTGCAGATGCCGGCGACATGCTGAGCCGCCTCGTGCCCGATATTCGCAAGACGGCGGAACTGGTGTCCGAGATCTCGGCCGCATGCCGGGAGCAGGACATCGGCGCCAGCCAGATCAACGAAGCCATCCAGCAGCTCGACAAGGTGACCCAGCAGAATGCCGGTGCATCCGAAGAGATGTCGGCAACCTCGGAAGAGCTCGCCGCCCAAGCCGAAGAACTGCAGGCATCGATCTCCTTCTTCCGCATCAATGGCGGCCAGCCAACCAAGGCCGCTGCTGCCCCGCGTGCCAAGGCTGCCCGTGCCACCCCGACCGCCGCATCGGTTCGCGCCGCCCCGCGTCCCCAGGCACCTGCAAGCACGGTTGCCGCCCAGCAGGCACGCGCCAAGGGCTTTGCGCTTGATCTGTCCATGGGTGGACCCGATGGTGAAGATCGTGACTTCCGGGAGAGCGCATAAATGTCAGCGCTCACAGGTGAAGGTCAGTTCGTCACCTTCAGCCTCGACCGCCAGGTGTTCGCCGTGCCGGTCGGCGTGGTCAGGGAAATCCTTGACCATGACGAGCCGGCCCGGCTTCCCCAGGGTCCGAACTTCCTTCTCGGCTTGAAGGACGTGCGCGGCCAGGGGGTCCCGGTGATCGACCTGCGGCTGAAGCTCGGCATGGAACCGACAGTGAGGACGCAGGATACCCGCATTCTCGTGCTCGACGTGCCGCTCGGGGAGCGCTCGCTCCCCCTCGGTCTCGTTGCCGACAAGGTGTTCGAGGTCGCCACCTTCGATCTCTCCACCATCGGCCCACCGCCGGAAGTCGGCGTCAGCTGGCCGTCGGACTACATCGCCGGGGTCATCCTGAAAGAACAGGGCTTCGTGGTGATCGTCGATCTCGCCCGGCTGTTCACGCAGGTCGAACGCGACGCGGTCATCACATCACCCATCGACCTCGTCGCCTAAGAGAACAGTCATGCCCGGAACCGCCCACGCGTTCGAACCAGAAGCCCTGGACCTCGCCACCTTCAACCGGATGGCGGAGTTCATCTACCGTTACAGCGGCATCAAGATGCCGTCGAACAAGATCACCATGCTCGAGGGGCGTCTGCGCCGGCGCCTCCGGGCTACGGGGATGAAAAGCTTCCGGGACTACTGCGACTACCTTTTCGGCGAGGGGGCGGAACGCGAGCACGTCTATTTCATCGACGCGGTCACAACCAACAAGACCGACTTCTTCCGCGAACCAAGGCATTTCGAGGTGATGCAGAATGACGTCATCCCGAATCTGGTAGCGCAGGGCTATAGCAACCTGAGGATCTGGAGCTCCGCCTGCTCATCGGGGGCGGAGCCCTATACGATCGCCATGCTGCTTGAAGAGGCAGTCGCGGCGCGCCAAGTGGATAACTACACAATCCTTGCGACGGATCTCAGCACCGAGATCCTTCAACAGGCGCAGCGCGCCGTCTACGACGCACCCTTCCTCGCACCCGTTCCGCCGCATCTTGCTGCGAAATATGTGATGCAGCCCCTGGATCGGCACCGTATCGATCGGCGGATCAGCCCGAAGCTGCGCAGCCGTGTCGGGTTCGGCCGGCTGAACCTGATGGATCATGCCTATGCAGTGGGCGATCCCATGCACATGATCTTCTGTCGCAACGTGCTGATCTACTTCGACAAGCCGACCCAGCAGGCAGTTCTATCCCGCCTGTGCGATTGTCTCCTGACGGGAGGCTACCTGTTCATCGGGCACTCGGAATCGATCGCCGGAATGAATCTGCCCGTTCGGCAGGTCGCCAACACCGTCTTCGTGAAGGCCTGACGCTCAAAGGTTTGGCGGGCAAACCCACGGCCCCGCTTGACGCAAGCGGAGCAAGCCGGATAGGTCCGGTTCAAGTTCCACGGATCGAGGATTGTTCATGCAGTACCCTTTCGCCGGCATGCTGATCCACAAGCTGATCCGGCTCGGCGACGAGATCGAAGCGCAGTTCGCGCTCCGGCTTACACCCTTTGGCATCACTCTGCCCATGTATCGCGTGCTGGTCATCCTGGTCAGGAACCCCGGACCACACACGTTGAACACCATTTCGAGATCGCTTGAGGTCGATCCGTCGACGCTGTCGCGACAGATCACCACGATGACGCGGTTGGACCTCGTGACACGTGAACGCACTTCCGAGAACGGCCGCATTGTGCAGATCGACATTACGTCGCGCGGGCGTGAGGTCGCCGCACAGCTGATCCCGTTTGCCGAGCAGTTCGACGCCATGTCGAAGCGGAACCTGAGCGACAAACAGATCCAGGACCTTGACAAGATCCTGCAGACGGTAGCGCAGAATTTTTCAGACATGCCGCCGGCCGGTTGAGCCGGTCCGTCTTATCTCCGTACACCACCAGCGCTAAGCTGGGGTGAACCCGCTGTTCACCTCGTGGTTACCAAACCTTGAACATGCCTCAGGGTCACCTATTTAGTTAGCACACTAATAGTAGGTGAGCCATGAAAAATGACGCCATCAGTTCGGAACTGCTGGAATCGCTGAACAAGGCGAGCCGCAAGATCCGCACCGCCTTCAACCAGGGTGTGACAGCTCACGGCTTGACCTATCCGCGTGCCCGCACCCTGCTGCGGCTGGCAAAGAAACAAAACGTGACGCAGACGGAACTCGCCTGTGAGCTGGAGCTCGAGCAGGCGACGATCGTGCGCCTGCTCGACCGGATGGAAGAGAACGGCCTGATCGAGCGGCGTGCAGACCCGAACGACCGCCGCGTAAAGCTGATTGCCTTGACCGAGCACGGCAAGGAGCAGGCCGAGCTTGTGAAATCGATCGGTCTGCAACTGCGCATGCATCTGTTCTCCGACATCGACACCCAGGAACTGCAGTCGGCGATCGATCTTCTGGAGAAGGTCTCGGCCCGTCTTGGAGATTGGAGCGGCGACAGTGTCACCAAATGAAGCTGCTCTGAGAGAACCGGAAAGCTGGAGCGAGCGGAAGGAGATTTCCCCGCCACCCGCGCTCGAGGAGGTGCGCGAGGCGGGTGTTGCTCCTCCGCCTCCGGCACCCGCAGCAACGCCTGCTTTTGTGCCGAAATCTGCGATGCTGACGCTTGTCTATATCATGACCGGCGTGCTCCTGGCGCTGACGCAGGGGCTCGGCCTCAGCTTCATCTCCACGAACCTGCAGCAGATTGCCGGTCCGATGGACCTGACGCAGACGGAAGCGACCTGGCTGATGGCAGCCTACCTGTTTCCGAACGCCAGCCTGACGCTGCTGCTGTTCAAGGTTCGCGCCCAATATGGGCTGCGCAACTTCGCCGAAGCGGCAATTGCCGTTTACGTCCTGGTCTGTGTCGGACACTTGTGGGTGGGCGACTTCAACAGCAACCTCGCAATGCGTTTTGTTGCAGGTGCCGCGGCAGCGCCTATCTCGTCGCTCGCCTTCCTTTATATCCTGGAGCCAATTCCGCCTCAGAAGAAGTTGAATGTGGGGCTTTGCATCGCCTTGACGGCACTTGCCCTGCCCACGCCGGTCACAGGCCTGATCTCGCCCTCGCTTCTTGATCTGGGAGACTACCACGCCCTTTACCTCGTCGAGATGGGGGTGGCGATGATTTCCCTGGCGCTGGTTTATCTGCTGCCGCTGAACTCGGTGCCTCGGGCGAAAGTTATCAGCGGCCTCGACATCGTGAGCTACCTGTTCCTCGCCGTTGGCCTCGGGTCCTTCGCGGTCGCTTTGACGGTCGGGCGGATCTACTGGTGGACGGATGCCGACTGGCTTGCCTGGCTGATCATCACCGGCATCGTCTCCTCGCTGATCTTCGCGGTCATCGAGCTCAACCGCAAGACACATCTCGTCGACATCCGGTGGGTAACGTCACGAGAAATTCTTCATTTCACCGGCGCGCTCCTGGTGTTCCGGGTGGCACTTTCGGAGCAATCGAGCGGTGCCGTCGCCTTCCTGCGTAACCTCGGAATGCTCAACGAACAGATCGCGGGCCTCTATTGGGTCATGATCATTGGCGCTGTGATTTCCGGCGCGATTTGCGCTCTGATCATGAAGCCCGGCCGAGAGCCGATGATTCATGCCGTCGCGCTGCTTCTGCTTGCGGTTGGCGCCTATATGGACAGCCAATCAACGATTCTGACGCGTCCAGAACAGATGTATGCGAGCCAGTTGCTTGTCAGCTTCGCGAGCGGCCTTTTCCTGCCGCCGGCCCTTGCCATCGGCATGGGAGCGGCCCTGAAGCGCGGACCGAGCTACATCCTTTCCTTCCTCATCGTCTTCCTGGTGACGCAGAAGGTCGGCGGTTATCTCGGCAGCGCGCTCTACGGCACGTTCGTCACATGGCGCGAGCAGTTCCATTCGGTGCGGCTTGTGTCTGATCTCGTCTCGACCGATCCGCAGGTTGCGCAGCGGCTGAGGCAACTCGGAGGCGCCTATGCACGGGTGCTGACCGATCCAACGCAACAGACAACGCAGGGAGCCGCGCTCCTTGTCCGCCAGGTGCAACAGCAGGCTTACGCCCTGGCGTATAACGACTCGTTCCTGCTGACGACCTACCTGGCGCTCGTCGCACTGGCGTGCCTGTTGATCCACGTGGCCTGGCGCAACCGTGTCCGCTTTACCCTGTCGAGGCAAGCCGCCGAGGCGGCCTGATCTCATATCCATCATTTGAGTAGAACAAAAAGATGCCGAACATTTTCAGATCTATAGCGACATATGTCGCCCTTCTCGTCGGCGCCGCAGGCGTGGTCCTCGTGCTCTACACCTGGAACCTGCCACCGTTCCACGGCTCGATCGAAACGACCAATGATGCCTATGTGCGGGGCCAGGTGACGCTGCTCAGTCCGCAACTCGCGGGATACCTGACGGATGTTCCGGTTCAGGACTATCAGAAGGTCCACAAGGGAGACCTCATCGCCAAGATCGATGACCGGATTTACGCGCAGCGGCTGGAGCAAGCCCGGGCGACGCTCGCCTCGGCAGAAGCGACCTTGGCCAATTCCGAGCAAACACGCCGGTCCGATGAAGCCAAGATCGAGTCGGCGAAGGCAGCCCATGAAAGTGCCCAGGCCACGCTGACGGCAGCAAAGGCCGCCTACAGGCGCACCGAGACACTGCTGGAGAAGAACATTGCTTCCGAAAGCGAGGCGGAAAAAAACCGTGCAGCGTTAGATCAGGCGACAGCCGCCGTCCATCAGGCGGAGGCGGCTCTAAAGGTGGCGGAACAGGATCTCAATACCACGATCGTAAGCCGTCGCACGCTTGAGGCCAATGTCGAAAGTGCCAGGGCCGCCGTCAAACTGGCGGAGATTGATCTAGCCAACACCCGCATCGTTGCGCCGCAGGACGGGACGCTGGGTGAGGTGACTGCCCGGCTTGGTCAGTATGTTTCCGTGGGAACGCAGATCGCCTCGGTCGTGCCGGAAACCGTCTGGGTTGTCGCGAACTTCAAGGAAACCCAGCTACGGGACATGAGGCCGGGGCAGCAGGTCAAGTTCACGGTCGATGCGCTCGGCGATCAGCCGTTCACCGGCACGATCGAACGATTCGCGCCAGCCACGGGCTCGGAATTTTCTGTCATCAAGGCCGACAATGCCACCGGCAACTTCACCAAGATTGCGCAGCGAATCCCGGTGCGGATCTCCATCCAGCCGGAACAACCGTTGATGGACAGGCTCGTGCCCGGAATGTCGGTTGTTGCGAACGTCGACGTGGCGCAGCGAGGAGACCAGCGGGTGGCAATAGGCCACCCCTGAGCCATCCGAAATCCTATAGAGGGCGCGCTTCCAGAGCATCGGCGATATCTGTGTCGACCGGCGTGTCGTAGGTCAGCAGGATCCCGCCAAGGACCGAATAGAAGCCTAAGGTCGCAATCAGGTCGAAGATAGCCTCGCGACCGATTGCGCTCGCAAGTTGTGCCTCCAGTTCCGGCGAAATGCGATGATGGTCGAACAATGCGTCGACCGCGCGCACGATCAGCCCATCTTCCCCTTCCGGCATAGCCGTGATGGCGCGAATCCGTTCATCCGGAAAGCCCAGTGCGCGCGCCCTTTGGACGTGGTGCGCCCACTCGTAGCGCGAGCCTAGGCGATGTCCGGTCCTGAGGATCACAACCTCGGAGCGATCCGGGCCGAGCGCGCTGTCCTTTACCAGATGTTGCCGTAGCGGCGCCCAACTGCGCAAAAGCGCCGGATGATGGGCCATGGTGCGGTAGACATTGAGCTGACCGGCGAAGCCATCGCGCATGTCGGCAATGCTCTCCGGCCACTCCGCATCAGAGATCGGCGGGCAGGGTGACTCCGTCATCAGTTCCTCCTTTTGTGCAACACTCCGCCCAATTACGCGTCAATTTGACCGCTGGAAAGCACTTGCTGAAAACCCGTCAGCGCGTTTCGAAAGTGACTTTACAAATGATATAAAGTGATAACAATAGGAAAAATACGACACCCCGCTTCCGCGCGGAGAGGCAGCCTCGGGAAAGGCATTTGCGGAGGGGGCGGCGATACACAGGAGGTCTTTCATGGAAATGTCATCGCTCACCGCGCGCCAGCTCTACGAGCAAGCCAAGGCGAACCCAACCCGCAAGCGGTTCGGTTTTGGCCGCAAGCCGATGCTGATCAATATCGATCTGCAGTGCGCCTACACCCGCGTCGGTGAATTCGCGACGTCCTACGAGACCGATCCCAAGCAGTTGGACTACGTAAATACGCTGGCCGGGCTTGCCCGTGCGAAGGGTCTGCCGATCACCTGGACCTATGTGGCTTACATGGAATCGGGCGAAGACTGCGGCGTCTGGGGCACCCGCACAGACACGCCGGACTCGCTACAGAACATCAAGGTTGGCTCGCGCCGCGCCGAGTTCGATCCGCGGCTTGATATCGACCGCGTCAAGGACATCATCATCAACAAGCGGATGGCGTCGCCATTCCACGAAACGAACCTGCAGTCGCTGATGGTCTGGCACCAATGTGACACGGTAGTGCTCACCGGCGGCTCGACCTCGGGCTGCGTACGCGCCTGCGTCGTGGATGCAATTTCGCGTGGTTACCGCGTCATCGTTCCGGAAGAATGCGTGGCGGACAAGCATGAGAGCCCGCACTTCGCCAACCTTTATGACATCTCCGTCAAGTATGGCGACGTGATCCCGGTTGCCGATGCGATTGCCTGGTACGAGGCCTACCAGCCGGAGGCCCGCTGAGATGGCTGCCGAAGCGAACCCAATGCGTTCGGATCTGGGGCTCTACGACTACCTGCCCTGGCCGAACCGCCCCAAGATCGTCTGGCCCGGCAACAAGAGGATCGCCGTCTGGATCGCGCCGAACATCGAATTCTACGAATACGATCCCCCGAACAACCCGACGCGCACGCCCTGGGCGCGTCCGAACCCGGACGTGCTGCAGTATTCCCACCGCGACTACGGCAACCGTGCCGGCTGGCAACGCATGATGGCCGCCATGGACCGCGCCGGCTTCCGCGGTTCCGTATCGCTCAACGTTGCACTTTGTGACCACCACCCGGAAATCATCAAGGCATGCGCTGATCGGGGCTGGGAGTTCTTCTCGCACGGCATCTACAATACGCGTTACGTCTATAACCTCGACATCGAGCAGGAACGCGCCATCATCCGCGATGCGTTCGAGACGGTGCGCAAGCATACCGGCCAGGAACTGGCGGGCTGGCTTTCACCCGCATTGTCCAACAATTTCTGGACCATGGATATCCTGGCGGAAGCCGGCATCCAGTACACCTGCGACATGTTCCATGACGACCAGCCGATGCCGGTCAAGGTGAAGTCCGGCAAGCTCATCTCGATGCCGTATTCGCTCGAGATGAACGACGTCATCGTCTACAATACGCAGAAGGTGACGCCCCGCCACTACGGCGAGATCATCAAGCGGCAGTTCGACCAGCTCTACAAGGAAGGCGACGAAAGCGGCACGGTGATGTGCATCCCGCTCCACCCGTACCTCGTGGGGCAGCCGCACCGCATCGATGCCTTTGCCGAGGCGATCGAGTACATCGCGAGCCATGACGGGGTCTGGCAAACGACCGGACGTGAGATTGCCGAAGCCTATCATGCCAGCGGCGCCTACGACACCATGAACGCTGCCATGGCAGCGCACAATGCCGCCAATGCCAGCGAGAAGGGGATCCGCTGATGTCGATGCCCGATAACTACCTTGAATATCCCGCACGCCGTTACGGCATGGATCACGACCGGTACGAGTGGTCGGACCTGTTCAAGCGCAAGCCGATCGCATGGCCGAACGGCGCACGGATCGCGCTGTCGATCGTGACGCATGTCCAGCACTTCCCGCTCGACATGCCATCCAAGCCCTTCAAGGCCCCTGGCGCCTTGTCGATGCCCTATCCAGACTTCCGCTATTACACCAATCGCGACTACGGCAATCGCGTCGGCATCTTCCGTGTTCTTCGGCTTCTTGCCGAAAAGCAGTTGAAGACGAGCTTCGCGATCAACGGCATCATCGCTGACCGTTATCCGGCGCTGGTGAAGGCGGTCGTTGAGGGCGGGCATGAGATCGTCGCGCATGGTCTCGACATGGGCAAGGTGCACCATTCCGGTCTCTCCGAAGACGAGGAAAACCACATCATCGCCGAGGCGCTGCGCCTGCTGCGCGAAACGAGCGGCCAAAAGGTGGAAGGGTGGCTTTCTCCGGGCCGCGCCCAGGGCTTCAACACACCAGATCTCTTGGCGAAGAATGGCGTCACCTACAGCCTGGACTGGGCAAACGATGACCTGCCGTACGAGATGCGTACGAAGGCAGGCCCGATCGTGGCGATGCCGATGGCCTACGAGACGGATGATCGCGTCGTCGCCGATGAGTACTTCCAGTCGGAAGCGGATTGGGTCCAGCAGGTCAAAGACCGTTTCGACGTGCTTTATCGTGAGAGCGCCGAATACGGCGGCCGCATCATGAGCCTGCCGCTGCACAGCTGGGTCTCGGGCATGCCCTATCGCGTCGAATATCTGCGCGAGGCGCTCGATTACATCCTCTCGCACGGAGGCGTCTGGAACGCGCCGGCAGGCGAAATCTGCGCGGCATTTCGCTCTGCGGGCTGAGGCTCGTCACGCTGGCGTCCTTTTGGGGCGCTGGCCGCCGAAAGGCGCAAGGAAGCAACAGGAAGTCATCGCCATGGCGCAAGCAACTGCACCGCGCACAATGTTGGGCAAGATCTGGGACGAGCACGAGATCTTGCGCCATCCCTCCGGTCCCTCGCTCCTTTATATCGACCGGGACATGATCCACGAGGGCAGTTTTCATGCGTTTGCCGATCTGAAGCGCCGTGGCCTGAAGCCGCGTCGCCCGAAGCAGATCTTCGGCGTTGCCGACCACTACGTTCCGACGATCGGCCGCAAATCGAGCGATGCGGCCACGCCGGCGATCGCCCGGATGATTGATACGTTCGACGAGAATATGGAATGGGGTGGCGTGCGCCATTTCAGCATCTCCAGCCGCGAGCAGGGCATCGTGCATGTCATGGCGCCGGAGCAGGGGATCACGCTGCCGGGCCTTATGATCGTCTGTTCCGACAGCCATACCTCCACGCAAGGCGCGCTCGGCGCTATCGCATTCGGTATCGGGCAGTCGGAAAATGCCCACGTGCTTGCTACCCAGACTATATGGCAGTCGCGGCCGAAGACGATGCGCGTCACGATTGACGGCGTGCTTGGCCAAGGCGTCACTGCCAAGGACGTGATGCTGGCGCTGATCGCCAAGATCGGCGCGGCTGGCGCTGGCGGCCATGCGATCGAGTTCACTGGCCAGGTCGTGCGCGACATGTCGATCGAAGGGCGGCTGACGCTGTGCAACATGTCGATCGAAGCCGCTGCGCGGTTCGGCATGGTGGCGCCGGACGAGACTACCTTTGCCTATGTTCGAGGTCGCAAATTCGCGCCGTCGGAACAGGAATGGGATCGTGCGGTTGCGCATTGGCGCGAACTTGTCACCGATGATGAAGCGGTATTCGACAGGGAAGTCACGCTAAACGGTTCAGAGATTGCCCCCATGGTGACCTGGGGGACCAGCCCAGAGGATGCTGTAGCGATTACCGGGCGCGTGCCGGATCCTTCCGCCTTCGAAAGCTCGGAGAAGCGCAAGGCCGTTGCCAAGTCGCTTGAATACATGGAGCTGACGCCAGGGGTCGCCCTCGATGGCCTGAAGCTCCACAAAGTCTTCATCGGCTCTTGCACCAACAGCCGCATTGAAGATCTTCGCGCCGCAGCCTCAGTTCTGAAAGGCCGCAAGGCCGTGATCCCCGCGATCGTCGTGCCTGGCTCCACCCAAGTGAAGGCACAGGCCGAGGCCGAGGGCATCGCTCAAGCCTTCCAGGAGGCAGGATTCGAGTGGCGTGAATCGGGCTGCTCCATGTGTGCCGCCATTAACGGCGACGTCGTGGGGCCTGGCGAACGTTGTGCATCCACCTCGAACCGCAACTTTGTCGGCCGGCAGGGACCCGGTGCGCGTACGCATCTCGTTAGCCCCGCCATGGCAGCCGCGGCCGCCATCAGCGGCTGTCTCACCGATGTCAGACGGATCTGAGGGCCGATGATGAGAGCTTTCACGCGAGAAACGTCAAAAGTCGTCGCTATCCCCGGCGTCAACTGCGACACCGACCAGATCATCCCGGGCCGCTTCCTCAAGGCCGACCGGGCGCAGGGCTACGGCCAGTTCCTGTTCCATGACATCCGTCGCAACGAGCAGGGCGAGCTTGACCCGTCCTTCCCGCTGAACCAGCCGGGTGCCGAAAACGCCACCATCCTGCTGGTCGAAGACAATTTCGGCTGCGGTTCGTCGCGCGAGGGTGCTGTCTATGCCTTGGTCGATCATGGCGTCCGCGCCGTCATTGGTCCAAGCTTCGGCGACATTTTCTATAACAACGCGCTGAAAAACGGTGTCGTGCCGGTCCGGCTGCCCGTCGAGGACTGCGAGGCGCTGGCTGACCATCTCGCCCGTTTCCCCGATGCAGAAGTCACCGTTGACCTGACGGCGTCGAAGGTGACGCTGCCGGGCAATCTCGGCACCCACCCGATCGTCATCGACGCATTTGCGAGGGAGTGCATCCTGCAGGGGCTCGACGAGATCGAGATGACTTTCACGTACATGGAGCAGATCAAGGCCTTCGAAACGGACCGGATCGCTTCTCATTCCTGGCTGGACCGATGACGGGCGGATCAGCGGGTATCACTTCGCCGTCGTAAATAAGAACTGGGAGCAACTGAGATGACATTCAAAATTGATCGCCGCGACCTGTTGAAGGCCTCCGGCGCCATCGCCGCCACTCTGGCAGCCCCATCCATCCTTCGCGCACAGGCAGCGACCGTTAAGGTCGGTGTCATTGAGCCGCTGACTGGCAACCTGGCCTATAACGGCACGCAGAGCGCGGCCGGCGCCAAGTTTGCCGCCGACGCCATCAATGCCGCGGGCGGCATCAAGAGCATGGGCGGCGCCAAGATCGAATTGGTCGTGGTCGACGCCCAGAGCCGCCCGGAAGCCGCTGCTTCCGCCGTCGATACGCTGGTCCAGGCTGGCGCCTGCGCCTTCACGGGCGCCACTGCCTCCGCACTTGGTCTTGCCTCCTCGCAGGCCGCCGCCAAGCACAACCTTGCTCAGGTGTTCTCGATCGGTACCGCTGAAACAATCGTTCAGCGCGGCTTGCCGAACGTCTTCCGCTTCACGCCGGGCGTCAACAAGTGCACCAGCGTCGCTCTCACCAACCTCAAGCTTCTCAACGAGGGATCCGGCAACTCGGTCAAGACCGCTGCCATCGTCCACGAAGATGGTCCGTTCGGCTCCAACATGGCAAAGATCATGAAGGAAGAGCTGCCGAAGCAGGGCATCGAGGTCGTTGAAACCATCTCGCACCCGACGCCCCAGCGCGACTTCTCCAACATTGCGCTGCGCGTGAAGGCTTCCAAGGCCGACATCCTGATCCCGTCGAACTACCTCAACGAATACACGCTGATGGCGCGCGCGCTCAATCAGCAGCGCGTTGAGCTGAAGGCGATCTACTCCATCCTCGGCGGTGCAGCTTCGAACATCAAGTTCGTCCGTGAAAACCAGGAAGTGGCGCAATACGTCATGGACTGCAATCACTGGTACGATCCGACCAAGGAAGAGTCGAAGGCACTTGCCGCCAAGGTGGCCGACGCCAAGCTCGACCTCACCTACGATATCATGGTGTCCTACGCGACGATTCAGGTCATCGCCGATGCACTGGAACGTGCAGCCTCCGACGACCGCCAGAAGATGATCGAAGCGCTTGCTGCCTCGACCTTCGACGGCTCCATCATGCCTTACGGTCCGACCAAGTTCGTCAACGGCGACAACGTCAACTCGCAGCCGGTCAACACCCAGATCCGCGGCGACAAGATCGAGCTCGTGTTCCCGAAGGAATATGCGAGCGCTGAAGCCGTCTTCCCGATCCCGGCGAAGAACTGATCCTTCTGCGCCTCCCGGCAGGCTCTGCCTGCCGGGAGCTTTTCTGCAAGACCACGAAGGCGAGCCTGATGTCGAGTCTGATCTTACCTGCCGTGCTGAGCGGCCTCATGATGGGGGCGGTCTATGCGCTTGTGGCGCTTGGCCTCACCCTCATCTACGGCGTACTGCACATCATCAATTTCGCGCATGGCAGCCTTCTGATGCTGGCGCTCTATGCAGTGTACTTCCTGCACTACCATCTCGGCGTCGACCCCTATCTCGCGATCCCGATTGTGCTGCCGGTGTTCTTCGCGCTCGGCTATGCCCTGCAGCGTGGGTTGATCGCGCCGATGAGCAGCGGGTCGGAGCAGAACGTGCTTCTCATCACGCTCGCCGTATCGATGATTGTCGATAACCTGGCACTTTATTTCTGGACATCGAACACCCGCACGGCCGACATCGCCTACGCCTATGATACGGTCGAGATTCTTGGCGCCTACCTGCCGCTCGGACGCGTCATTGCTTTTGTCGCAGCACTTGCGGTCGCCCCGCTCCTCTGGGCGTTCATGGCCTATACCCGCACCGGCTCCGCCATCCGGGCAGTTGCGATTGAAAAGCGCGGCGCAGAACTCGTCGGTATCGACGTCAACCATACCTACGCGATCTGCTTCGGCATCGGCACTGCCTGCGTGGCGCTCGCCGCCTGCCTGCTGCTGCCGACCTTCTACGTCACCCCGCAGGTCGGTTACACCTTCGTGCTGGTTGCCTTCACCACGGTCGTGCTTGGCGGCATGGGTAGCCTTGTCGGAGCGTTGATTGCGGGCCTGCTCCTCGGCGTTATCGAATCCCTCTGCGGCCTGTTCCTGGGCGAAAGCCTTGGTCAGATCGGTATCTTCCTCGCCTTCATCCTGATCCTTCTCTTCAAACCGTCCGGGCTTCTGGGGAGGGCGCGCTAATGAGACTTAATTCTGTGGGCCAAATCGCCCTCGTGGCTGCCGCCATCGCCTACCTGCTCGGCGTATACTTCGCCTCCTCGCCGGTCTGGATGGGCTTCACGATCAACGCGCTCATTGTGGCCGTGATCGCGCTCTCGTGGAACATTACCGGTGGCTTCGGCGGCCTTTCCTCTTTCGGTCATGCCGCCATGTACGGCACCGGCGCCTATGCGTCGGCAATCCTCCAGGTCAAGTTCGGCCTCAACGCATGGATCGGCTTTGGCGCGGGCATTCTCGCCGGGGCTGCCATGGGCGCCTTCATCGGTGCACTTGCATTCCGTTATGGTCTGCGCGGTTCGTATTTCGCTCTAGTGACGCTCGCCTTTGCCGAGGTTCTTCGCATCTGCGCCTCGTCCTTCGAGTTCACCGGCGGGGGCAGCGGCTTGCAGCTCACGCTCGCGCCAGGCATCGGCAACCTGCAGATCAATGACCGCACCGTCGTTTATACGGCCTTGTTGATCGTTGTTGCTGCCGTGATGGCGCTGACCGCGCTGATCAAGTTCTCCAGGTTCGGCGCCTACCTGATCGCCGTGCGCGAAAACGAAGACGCCGCGCGTGCGCTCGGCATCGATACCTACAAGATCAAGGTCCAGGCGATGGCGATCTCCGGCGCATTCGGCGGTCTTGCCGGTGTCCTTTATCTGCAGCTCTGGCTCTTCATCGACAGCACCGTTGTTTACGGCAGCGCAGTCTCGGTCGAGGCGCTGATCGGGCCGATCATCGGCGGCGCCGGCACCGTCTGGGGTCCGTTGCTCGGCACGCTTGGCTTGCATCTCCTCGGCGAAGGCGCAAAGCACCTTCTCCCGAACGCGCCGGGCCTGAACTTCGTGCTCTACGCGATCGTGTTGATCTGCGCGCTTCGCTTCCTGCCGCAGGGCTTGGTCGGACTGGCCGGCCGCGTCGGCCCCTTCAAGAAGAAGGAGAACGACAATGCTTGAGGTCCGTAATCTCTCCAAGAGCTTCGGGGGTCTGAAGGCAGTCACGGATGCCAATCTTGATGTTCCCGAAGGGTCGATCGTCGGGCTCCTGGGTCCGAACGGCGCCGGCAAGACGACCTGCTTCACGATGATCGCCGGCTTTACGAAGGCTGACGTCGGAACGGTCCGCTTCCGCGGCCAGGACATTACCGGCCTGCCGCCGCACCGGATCTGCGAACTGGGCATGATCCGCACGTTTCAGATCGTGCAACCGTTTGCCGGCCTTACAGTCCAAGAGAACATCGCCGTAGGCGCGTATCTCCACCATCACGACCGCCGCGATGCGATGTCGGTCGCCCGTGAAGTCGGAAAGCGGCTCGGGATGGGCGCGATGCTTGATCGGCCGGCCTCGTCGCTGACGATCGCTGGTCGCAAGCGCCTCGAACTCGCGCGTGCTCTCGCCACCGGCGCCAAGCTTCTGCTGCTGGACGAGGTCATGGCCGGTCTAATCCCGTCGGAGATTACGGAGATCGTCGGTATCATCCGCCAGATCCGTGACGAGGGCCATACTTTCCTGATGATCGAACATGTCATGCAGGCGGTGATGAGCCTTGCCGAAACGGCTTACGTCCTGAATCAGGGCAAGATGATCGCGCATGGACCGCCACGCGAACTCGTCAAGGATCCCTCCGTCGTGGAGGCCTATCTTGGGCACGGCGCGGCCGCCCGTCTTCAGGAGGGAAGCCATGCTTGAGATTTCCGGTATTCGCGCGGGCTATGGCTCGATGGCGGTGTTGCAGGGCATCGACATGCGCGTCGAGGCAGGCGAGATCGTCGCGCTCCTCGGCTCGAACGGTGTCGGCAAGACGACGCTCAACAACGTCATCTCCGGCTTCATTCGCCCGAGCGGTGGATCGATCTCTTTCAAGGGTGTCACAATCACGGGCAAGAAGCCCCGCGACATCGTCGCGCTCGGCATCGCTCATGTGCCGGAAGGGCGCAAGATCTTCCCAAACCTGTCGGTCGCGGAAAACCTGAAGCTCGGCGCCTTCCGCCGTGCCAGCAGCAATGCCAAGCAGAATTTCGAGCGCATCTGCGCCATCTTTCCACGCCTGAAGGAACGGCTTGGTCAGCTTGCCGGTACCTTGTCCGGCGGTGAGCAGCAGATGCTCGCAATCGGCCGCGGGATGATGTCGGAGCCGGAACTCCTCATCCTTGATGAGCCCTCGCTTGGTCTCTCGCCGATCATGGTCGAGGAAATGTTCGGGCTCATCACCAAGATCAACGCTGATGGCGTTGCGGTGCTCCTCGTCGAGCAGAATGTCATGCAGTCACTGGGCGTTGCAAAGCGCGCCTACGTGATCGAGCAGGGTCGTTTCGTTATGCAGGGAGACGCAGCAGGTCTGCTCGCCGATCCCCAGCTACGCCAAGCCTATCTAGGCATGTAACGGATCCGCCCGCGCCTGGATGTGGTGTGGGCGGACCATTTTACGGAGAAACGGAGAAGACAATGTCTCTTACTCGGACACAACGTCTGCGGCAGGCGCTCGCAGGCGAACGAGCCGTCATGGCTCCAGGCGTCGTCGATGCCATGTATGCACGCCTCGTTGCCGAGGCAGGTTTCGAGGCCATGTACATGACCGGCGCCGGCACCTCGGCCACGCGTCTCGGTTATCCGGACGTTGGTCTTCTGACCATGACGGAAATGGTCGACAACGCCACCCGCATCGCCGATGCTTCCGATGTGCCGCTGATTGCTGATGCCGACAACGGCTTCGGCGGGCCGCTCAACGTCCGCCGCGCCATCCAGCTCTATGAGCGTGGCGGTGTCGCTGCAGTTCACCTGGAAGACCAGGTGCTGCCGAAGCGGTGCGGTCACCTGGCCGGCAAGCAACTCATCTCGGCAGAAGACATGGTTGCCAAGGTCAAGGCCGCGGTCGACGCCCGCGTTGACGAGAATTTCGTTGTCATCGCCCGTACCGATGCGCTGGCGTTACATGGCCGCAATGCTGCCTTCGACCGCGCCGAGATGTACCGCGAAGCGGGTGCTGACGTCGTCTTCATCGAAAGTCCCGGCCCCAATGACCTCCCGCATATCGCGCGGCGCTTCCCAGGCATCCCGCTGCTCTACAACATGGCCACGTCGGGCAAGACGCCGTTCCTGAAGCGATCGGAAATCGAAGCGCTCGGCTTCAAGCTCATCATCTATCCGAACTGGCTGCTGCTCTCGGCCTGCGAAGCGGCGCGACGCACGCTGGAGGTGCTGAAGAACGAAGAGACGATCGCGTCGATCGCGCCAAACGTGATGAGCTTCAAGGAGTTCTTCGACATGGCGCGGATGCCCGAGATCCAGGAGCTCGAAGCCCGTTACGGGACGCCTGAGGAAAATCGTACCAGCTATTGAGCGAGGTTCAGGGCGCCGGGAGCGGCGCCCGCCACTGTCAGAGGAGAGGGTCAGGGATATGGCAGTCTTGAGCGCCAGCGGCGTGGAGTTTGATTTCGAGGTACCGGTTGTCGTGATCGGGGCAGGGGCGTGCGGGCTTGTTGCCGCGCTTGCCGCGCATGACGAAGGACAAGAGGTGCTCGTACTGGAGCGCGATGAGAACCCGACCGGCTCAACCTCCTTGTCAGCCGGACTGATCCCGGCGCCGTGCACACGCCTGCAGAAACAAGCGGGCATCGATGATAGCGCGGAACTCTTCGCGGCAGACCTGGTGGCGAAGACCCATGATCATACGCCGCACGACCAGGCTCTGGTGCTGGCGCGCAATGCCGGCCCGATGATCGACTGGTTGATGGACGCCCACAACATCGAGTTCGAGCTCGTTACCGGCTTCCTCTACCCCGGCCATTCCCGCCTTCGCATGCACGGCCCAAAGAGCCGCACTGGTGCGGATCTCGAGCAGGCGTTGCTTGCCGCCGTGTCCAATGCCGGCATCGACCTCGTGACTGGCGCCTCGGCCGAAGACCTTTATGTCGATGGCTCCGGCCGCGTGACTGGTGTTCGGTTCCGCCGTCCTGACGGGGCACTGGAGACGCTCGGTTGCCAGTCTCTGGTGTTGGCCTGCAGTGGTTTTGCCGGCGACGCCGAAATGGTGCGCCAGTACATTCCCGAAATTGCAGATGCGGAGTGCTGCGGCCACCTGTCCAACACCGGCGATGCCGTAAAATGGGGTCTCGAACTCGGTGCCGCGGTCGCGGACATGAGTGCCTACCAGGGCCATGGATCGGTTGCGCATCCTCATTCGCTGCCATTGACCTGGGCGGTCATCACCAAGGGTGGCGTCCTTCTGAACACCGACGGCCGGCGGTTTTCCAACGAGATGCGCGGGTATTCCGAGCATGGCTCGGAGGTCGCGGCACAGCCGGGCCACGTGGCGTGGGACATTTTCGATGCTGCGGGCGAAGAAGCGGCCATGGGCTTTTACGACTACCGCGAGATCCGCAAGCTCGGCGCGGTCAAGACAGCCAACACTCTGGAGGAGCTTGCAGCCGTCACTGGCCTGCCTTTCGATGCGGTCAAGGCTGAGTTTGACGCGATTGAGGCAGCTGCACGCAGTGGCCAGCCGGACCGCCTCGGCCGTCAGTTCTCTGAGGAACAATTGCTCAAGCCACCCTTCTACGCGGTGAAGGTGAACGGCGCGCTGTTCCATACGCAGGGCGGCCTTGTCGTTGATGCCGAAGCGCGTGTGCTGCGCGATGACGGAACGCCGCTGCCAAACCTGATGGCCGGTGGTGGCGCTGCCCGCGGTGTCTCGGGTGACTCCAACTATGGATACCTTTCGGGCAACGGCCTCTTGGCTGCCACGACATTCGGCCGACTGGCCGGGATCAGTGCCGCGCGGATAGCCGCCCAAGGCTGACCACATCGCGCACCGCCCTTGCTCAGAATCGCGGTGCGCACCCAGACCGACAGGAGGAACTAATGAAGAAGGTCATGGTCATCGTACCGTTTCCGATGGGCAAGGCGGATCTCTCCCGCCGCGAAGCGCAGATGAAGGCGGTCGATCTCGGCCCGGGTATCGAATTCCATTACCGCCCTGTGCGGGTTGGGCCGAAGAACTATTCCAGCCAGCACGACATGGTGCTCGCAGATTTCTCGATTGTCGACGCAGGCCTTGATGCGGAGAAGGAGGGTTTCGATGCCGTCTGCATCGATACGATGTCCGACAGCGGCATGGCGATGCTGCGCTCCGTGTTGACCATCCCCGTCATCGCGCCTGGTCGCCATTCGATGCTGGTCGCACAGATGCTCGGCGACAAGTTCTCGATCCTGATGATGTGGGATCGATGGAAGATGCTCTACACCAAGACGCTAGGCGAATTGGGAATGGAGCACAAATGCGCCTCGATGCGCTCGATCGGTGTCACGCCGGACAACAAGAGCCTGCTCTCCGGCAAGGAAGACCAGGTTTTCCCGTTGCTTCTGGAGGCGGCGCAGAAATGCGTGAAAGAGGATGGCGCGCAGGTCCTGATCCTCGGATCAACCACGATGCATGAAGCCCATTCGTGGCTTTCAGAACGTATCGGCGTGCCAGTCATCAACCCCGGTCCGCTGACCTACAAGCTGGCATCGATTGCTCTCGACCTGAAGCTCACCCACAGCAAGGCGACCTGGCCGACACCGCTGGTGCCGAAGCATGACATGATCCGCGCGATTGGCGTCGCCGGCGCTGCATATCTGGAGGGCAACCAATGACCCGTATCCTTGTCATCGTTCCTTTCGCCCTGGATGCCGAAGGCGTCCGAAACCGCGAGGCGCAGTCTCGCTATGTGCCGTTGCCAGCCGATTGGGATCTGACCTACCGTCCGGTGACCTGCGGCCCGACCTCGTTCATGTCGCCGCACGACTGGGGGTTGATGGATCTGGCGATCTTCGAAGCGGGCTGCAACGCTGAAGCCGAAGGTTTCGATGCCGTCTGCATCGATACCATGTCGGACAGCGGCATGGTCATGCTGCGCTCGGTTCTGTCCATCCCGGTCATCGGCGCCGGCAAGGCGTCCATGCTCTACGCGCTGACGCTCGGCGGCAAGTTCTCGGTCCTGGCACAGTGGGAGCCGGCCCTGCCGCGCTACCGGAAGGCAATTCGTGAATACGGGTTTGACCGGCAATGCGCATCGGTGCGCAGTTTTGACCAGCCGCCGGACTTCTCGAACCTGCTCGGCGGCAAGGAAGACAAGGTGTTCCCACGCATGCGCGACGTCGCCATGCGTTGCATCGAGGAAGATGGGGCGGAAGTGATCTGCCTTGGCTCGACCACGATGCACCAGGCGGGTGAATATCTGGCGGCGAACCTGCCGGTTCCTGTCGTCAATCCAGGCCCGCTTACCTACAAGCTGGTGGAAACCTTCCTGGCGCTCGGCCTTCGCCACGGCCGTGACGTTTATCCGGCGCCGGTCGAGCCGCGGCTCGACATGCTGCATGCGATGATGAAGGCTGGGGCTGCAGCCGAGAACGCAGCCAAAGGCTGAGAGCATGCACGACGCCGCCCGCCGCCTTGCGATTGCCGCCGCACGACACTGCTTCGGGCAGGTTCCGCGCGATGTCCGATCCGCGTATCGCGATTTCGTGCTGGATACCGTGGCCGTCATGGTGGCGGGTGCGGCACATCCATCCGTCGCACGGGCCCGCGCAACACTGGTGGCGGCTGGCGGTGCCGGCAACGCTTCAACTGCCGGTTTCCCTGATGGTTCTCCCGCGGCTGTTGCAGGCTTGGCCAACGGTATGGCAATGACCGTGCTTCAACTGCAGGACGGGCACCGGCGTGCCCGCGGTCACCCAATGAGCCATGTCCTCCCGGCCGCGCTCGCAATTGCCGAGGAGACGCAAGCGCCAGCGTCTTCCTTTCTGGATGCGGTTATGGCGGGCTATGAGGTTTCGGCAAGGATTGGCGCGTCGCTCGGCGGCATGCAACCGCTTCTCCATGACACCGGGACGTTCGGCTGTATCGGCGCCGCTGTAGCCGCCGCCCACCTCTTAGGTCGGGCTCTGGATGAACCGGAACGAGCCGAACTGATCGAATCTGCGATCGGCAATGCCGCAGCCGTCGCACTCTTTCCATTCCGCGACACCTGCATGGAAGGCGCTAGCGGCCACCACCTGTTCGTCGGCCTGGGCGTGCAGAATGGCATCAATGTTGCGCGGGCGAGCCTTGCTGGGCTGACGCCGTCGGAGAGAACACTGGAGCGCTTTTTCGGACCTCGCGCCGGTGAGGCTTTCGATCCAGCCGGGCTGACAGAAGGTATCGGCGAGGACGGTGGCTGGTCCAGGTATGAAATCAGCTCGGCCTACCTGAAATGGCATCCGGTTTGCGCCCATCTTGGGCCAATGCTCGACTGCATCGAGATCCTGCGGGAACGGCTTGGCGCGTTCGATCCCTCACGGATCCAGGAGGTGCGGGTGCAGGTCTATGGAACCGCGCTCCAGTATGACTCCCCCAATCCGGCAAGCGACCTTGCCGCCCGCTTCAGCTTCAGGCACGCCGCAGCACTTGCTCTCTCTTTCGGCGCCTTGCCGCATGACGGCTTATCGCTCAATCGGCTGCACCACCCGCTGGTCGCCGATCTTGCGGCAAAAGTCGTGCTTGAGGCTGATCCTGAGTTCGATGCGCTCTATCCGGCGAACCGACCAGCGCGCGTAACGCTGGTTCTTTCAGACAGGGAGCAAGAGACGGCTGAAGTCTTGGTGCCAAAGGGCGATGGTGTGCGGGCACTGACGCGTGAGGATGTCGATGCCAAGGCGAGCCGGTTGATGGGCTCAGTGTGGAGCTCCGAACACGCCGCGGCCATTCGCACGTTGATCGACAGCATTGAAGACATGCCCATGCCGACGCTGCCGGGCGATCTCGGTCGCGCATTGCGTCATCCGTTCGAAAATCGGTAGAGACTAGTTTCCGAGCGCAAAATCCTTGCCGTCCTCGCGCTTCAACGAGACGCGGTATTCGTAGCGGTCGGCGCAATAGAAGATTTCGGCGGCGTAGAACGGCTTCAGTTCAGCGTTGAAGAACAGCCGGTTCACCAGCATCAGCGGCGCTCCAACGGGAATGTCGAGATGTTTGGCCGCATAGTCGTCCGCAAGTGTCGCGGTCAGGGTCTGCTCGACCTGTTCGACCACAGCACCGGCCTGCTGGACAAGGTCGATCATGTTTGTCGTCGCAAGGTCGTTACGCTTCAGCGTGCCGCCGATTTCGGGAAGCAGATAGGCAATGGACAGGGAATAAGGCCGGCGGTCGAGCGAGCGCACGCGTACGGCCCGGACCAGTTCTGCGGTCGGCGGAAGGCCCATCTGCGCACAGATGCGCGGCGGTGCTTCTCCCACATCGAGGCTCACGACCTTCAAGCGGGTACTTTCGCCCACCGCATTGAGGTAACGGAACAGCCCGTTGACGTTCGATACCACCGCCCGGTTGAGCTCGTTTTCGTTCGAGCGGTCCGTGATGAAGGTCCCGCGGCCACGCGCGCGCGTCACCAGCCCCTCCATCGTCAACATCTCCATCGCCCTGCGAATGGTGATGCGGCTGACGGAGAAGCTTTCCGCCAACTCGGCTTCGCTGGGGACGGGAGTATCGCTGCGATAGTAGCCTTTGATGATCCGCTCGCGCATTACCGCATAGATGCGATGGTAGAGCGGCGTCGGCGAATGATGTTCGATCATTGACACAGAAACCTAAGAGGAGGACCTTCCTTAGCACATTGCAAAGGCAGATAAATCCGCAACTTTAAGGAGGCATTGGCCACTTGGAAAAACGCGTCGCGCGGGTGTGCCGGGAGGCTCAAAGTCGCCTGTCCTCCAGGGCCTTCTGCACGGCTATGAGCGCGGCATCGCGACCTGCCTCGAGTTCCCCGATCTGGCGATCGCGCGCCTCGGACGCAATCCCCTGGACCAGCTTTTCGCGCGTCGCCGCATCAAGAGAAGGGTTGCCGAGATCCTTCCACCGCCGCTCCTGGCTGGGACCAAGATGCTCAAGGTAGTGGCCGATCCCGCCGGCACCGCCGCCGAGGTGATAGGCCATGTGTGCGCCGACCACCGACCAGCGCAGACCGGGCCCGTAAACGAGCGCCGCATCGATGTCTTCCACGTCTGCGATGTCTTCCGCCACCATATGCACGGCTTCGCGCCACAGCGCAGAAGAAAGACGGTTGGCGATATGCCCGACGGCTTCGCGCTTCAGCCTCACCGGATGGCGGCCAACCGTGCGGTAGAATTCCGCCGCAGCGTCCACCCGTGCCCGGTCAGGGCCGTAAAGTTCCACCAGCGGCATCAGGTGCGGCGGATTAAAAGGGTGGGCGGTGATGAGCCGCGAAGGCTCTGCCATCTCGGCGCTCAGTTCCGACCACACAAGTGACGACGTGCTGGAAGCGATGGTGATGTCCGCTGGCGCCGCGGCTTCAATGGCGGAATAAAGCTCTCGTTTGAGCGGAACCTTTTCCGGCGCGTTTTCCTGCACCCAAGCCGCGCCTACTACGGTTTCCTCAAGCGTTTCGGTCAGCGTCAGCGTGCCACATTCTGCGAGGTGCTGGGAGAGTTCTCTGATCGACGCGACGGCAGCGTCGACCTTCTCCCTGATTGCGTCACGCGCTGCTGGAGCCGGTTCGTACAGCGCGACATCATAGCCGTATGTGGTGAACAAGGCGGCCCAACTGGCGCCGATCAGGCCTCCGCCAACAACGGCGATCGTTTTCCCATCCACTTGCGGATTTCCCACCGTCACCTCCCCACGAACGAATTCATCCAGAGCATGCACGCTCTGGAGGCATCCGTCAAACCAAAGAGTATAAACGTATAACTTTATACCAATGGCATTGATTGAGGAATAGTCGCGCGGTTGTCTCAGATCCTTTAGATGGGAATGCCCCGCGCTGTCGCGCGGGGCACATGGTCTTAGCGCGAGTTCGTCAGCCAGAAATCCTGCCAGTCCTGGAGATTGGCGAAGTCGTCCTGAGTGGTTTCTGAGTGGTTGACGTAGAGACGGTCAATCACCGCTGCAACGCCGGAGGCTTCACCTTCCGGCATCTTCGCCTCGGTGTTGGTGGAGATCTTGCCGTCAGTGAGCTGAGGTGCCATGCCTTCCTCCGTCATCATGAAGCGAGCGAAGAGCTTGGCAGTGTTCGGGCTCTTCGTGCCGGAAGCGATGACGGCTACACGCGGCGTCAGCTGGCCAATCCAGGGCTTCATCTCCTTGCAGATGCCCATGCCGTAGCCGTCCTTCTTGGCGTCGCGGAAGATCGCTGCGCTGAGGAAGCCGATCGGCGGCTTTTCTTCCTTGGCACCAACAATCGGGCCGACATCGGTGTCGCTCTTGGTAACCTTCGGCTTGTTCTGGGCAAGCCGCTTGACCCACTCGGCCGCCGCGCTTGCCTCTTCGGTCTTCAACTCTTCGCCGAACTGCGCCTCGTAGGCTTCGCGCAGTTCCGTTTCGCCATGAGCTGCAAGCTGGTTGAACCAGAACATGGTTTCGTTGCGCAGAAGCGGGTCAGGGATCGCAACTCGGCCCTTCCATTCTTCCGTCGTCAGCGCCCAGAGATTGTCGACCGGGCAGGTCTCACCATGCACGTCGGTGTTATAGGCGAAGACCCACGGGTTGTTGCTGGTGATGGCCGGGTTCTGGTACTCAGCGGGAATCTTGTCCTTGAGGTCCGGCGCCAGCCAGGAGATACCGAAACCCTGCGGCAGGATCTGGCTCGTCACGGACGGCAGGTTGCTCATGTTGAAGACGTCGGTGCGCACGTTGTTGGCAGCCGCTTCTCGCGCGATGATCTGTTCCTGATCCTGGCCGTTCATCTTAACGCCGGTCGCCTTCAGGCCGTACTTCTTGGAGAAGTTCTCAGCCATCGAGACGATCTTGCCGGTCGCGTCGACAACGGTAATCGGCTCCTCCTTCTTGGCTGCCTCGATCAGTGCCTCCAGCGAATACTCGCTGTCTGGGATTCCGATCTCCTTGGCATCCTGCGCCGAGGCGCTCATGAGACCAATCGTGAGCGCTGAAACGCCCGCCAGCATGTAGATCGATAGTTTCGGCATGTTTTCCTCCATTGCCTCTTGTTTCGCATGCCCTCAAAGGGCAATGCGCTGCTTCTCCCGGTCGAAAAGGTGCAGATGTTGCCGTTCGACCCAGAAATGGGTGGTATCCCCCGCCGAAAGTCGCGGGTTTTCGGTCGCGATTGCGAAGAAGCGGGTGCCCTGGACGTCGATTTCAACGATCCAGCTTCCGCCGGTCGGAACAACATCCACGACGGAACCGCAACCCGCTGCGCATCTCGCAGCCTCGTCCTGGGAAAGTCGGCCAAGTCGCGTGGCTTCCGGCCGGATGCCCGCAGATGCTACCGGTGCTGCATTAATACCGAAGTGCGCTAGAACCTGATCGAGCCAGCTAACCAGTGGCCCTGTTTCGCCTGCACTCCGCTCTATGATGTTTATCGGCAGGCTGCCGACAAACTCGGCCACGAAGCGGTTCGCGGGCCGCTCATAAATGTCGTCCGGCGTGCCCACCTGCTGCAACTCACCTTCGCTCATCACCGCGATCGTGGTGGCAAGCGTCATGGCCTCCCACTGGTCGTGGGTGACGAAGACGATGGTGGAGCCTGCTTCGGCGTGGATGCGCTTCAGCTCGGCCCGCATCTCGAGACGCAGCTTGGCGTCGAGGTTCGAAAGCGGCTCGTCGAGCAGGATGACGGATGGCTTCAGCGCCAGCATACGCGCCAGTGCCACGCGCTGCTGCTGTCCACCAGACAGCTGCGCCGGATAGCGATCGGCATATTTGGCAATTCCAAGCTTTGTCATGACCTGGTTAACGATGGCATCGCGCTCAGCGGCAGGCGTCTTGCGCAAGGTGAGGCCGAAGGCGACGTTGTCGCGGATCGTCATGTGCGGCCAGAGCGCATAGTTCTGGAACACGAGGCCCATGTTGCGTTTTTCCGGCACGGTGAAAATGCCGTCCGCTACCGAGACAATCGGCTTGCCGTCGACCAGGATACGGCCATCCGTTGGGTGTTCGAGGCCGGCGATCATGCGCAAGGTCGTGGTCTTGCCGCAACCGGAGGGGCCAAGCAGGCAGAGGAATTCCGATGCGCCGATCTCCATGCTGAGATTGGCGATCGCGGCCGGGCCGCTGCGGCCATAGCTCTTGCGGATGTTTTCCAAGGTGATGCTGGACATTATTTGCTTCCCATGCCGTCTGAGAGGTTTGCCTTGCCGATTTTCTGGACGAGCATCGTGCCGGTGAAGGCAACGACGCAGAGCATCACGACCACGGCGTTCGCGGCCTGGCTGTAGCCATAGTCGACAAGGCGGATTGCGTAGGTTGTCAGGAGGTCGGTGCCGGGTACCGCCAGAACGACGACCAAGCTCAGGCCCTTGATGCCGGAGATGAAGGGCAGAAGGATCGCCGAAACGAGAGCATTGCGCTGGATCGGCAGGACGATGGAACGCATGCGGCGGAACCAGCCGGCCCCCACGATCTGACCTGCTTCTTCCGGTTCACGGCCGAGCTGCATCATCGAGGATATGCCGGCGCGGGACGCAAACGGCATCTGGTCTGCGAGGATCGCGAGCACGAGGATGATCGGCGTGCCGTAGAGCGCCGGCAGGGGAGGGCGAGCGACCGCGAACATCGAGAGGTAGGCCGCCGCAAACGCGATGCCGGGAACGAGATAGGGAAGGAAGGTGATCTGGCGAAGCGCGACCGAAACGAATGCGACAGGCGAACGCACGACCGCATAACCGACGAGGAGGCCGAGTACACCGGCGCCAATCGCGGCAAGCCCCACCATCCAGACCGTGTTCCACAGTGCAAGCCAGAACTCGCCGGTCAGCAGAATGCCCTGACGCAATGCCGTGGTGCCGAGGTCGGTGCCGATCCAGTAGTCCAGCGTGAAATTGTCGAGGCTGAATGAGCCCGGGACACGCATCACCGTCGTCAGTGTCAGCGCCAGGAGCGGGATACCCGCGCTGATGATGAAGACGAGAAGCGCCCACGCGAATGCCGGTGCCTGCCATTTGCCGAGCGGCGTCTGGCGAACCATCGCGCCTTTCGAGCCGATGGTGACGAAACGCTTGGCTTCCTTCAGCAGGCGCATGTCGATGATGATGGAGATCGTCCCGAGCAGGACGATGACGCCGGCAAGAACCGCCGAAGCGCCTGCCTGGCTGGTCGAGATCGCGCGAAAGAGCGAGGTTGCCAATACGTCAAAACCGACCGGCACGCCAAGCACGTAGGCGACGCCGAAATCGCCGAGGCACTTCGCGAAAATGAGCGTTGCGGCCGAGACGAGCGACGGCATCATCAAGGGGAGGATGATCCGGCGGGCAACGGTTGCCGGGCTCGCGCCGAGGCTTCGTGCGGAGTCTTCAAGCTGTGTGTCGAACTGCTTCAGCGCGTTGCCGAAAAGCAGGATCACGAAGGGCGCGTAGTGCAGCGCCAGGATCAACGAGATCGGTAGCGCTCCGTACGCCAACCAGTCCGGAGGAGTGAAGCCAAAGGTCTCCATCCATCCGGGCTGGCCGCCCGTCGTGCGGTTCTTGAACAGGGTGAGCCAGGCGAGCGCAAACGTCCAGGATGGTAACATGTAGGGCAAAAGCAGCGCAGTCGAGAACCACTTCTTGCCGATGAGATCGGTGCGGCTGAGCAGCCAGCCGATCGGGGCGCCGACGAGGAAGGAAATAACGATCGCGGCAACCGAGATAATCGCGGTGTGGGCCAACGGCCACCAGAACAGATCGCGTGAAATGGGCGAGATAAGCACGCGGTTCAGGTAATAAAACGTCAAGGCACCAAGATCCTGCTTGGTGCGGGCGATATCGGCGAAATGAACGGTCACGGCATCGATGAGCAGCAGCACCACGGGTGCCAAGATCAGATAACCGAACACGACCAGCAGCAACAACGCGAGCATCAGCGTCGGGTCGGCGCTGTTGACGCGCAGCAGATACGATAGTCTTTTCGTAGCTGGCTGAGGACGTTGGGTGTCCTCGGACGAAGCAGTTTGCAGGGTCATGGCATCACTTCTGTTTATGTTCTTGTCTTTGCGCATCAGTCGGGCAAAGCGCCGACAACGTCAGTCACTGCGCGCACGGCCTTCCAGGCCTCGGCGTAGCGGACGGGAAGAAATTGCTCGTCGCCGTTGAAGGCGGCTGTCATTTCCGGTGGGAAGCGGAATGAAAAGAAGCAGGCCTTCAGCTTCTCCGTTAGGTCCGGATCAAGATCGTGGGCATGGGCGAAGGCCGAGGTCGGAAAGAGCGGGCTCTCATAGAGGGTTCGGATCGCGGTCCGATCGACCGCACCGCGCTCCACCAGTCGCTGGAGTACGTCCGATGCGACGGCCGCCATGTCGTAGTCGTGCGACAGCACGCCCATTACCGACCGGTCATGCGCGCCCGACATGATCGGGCGATAATCGACATCCGGCGTCAGGCCTTCGGCGGGGAACAATGCACGAGGCGCAAGATTGCCGGAATTGGAGGCGGCGGAAACATGGGCGACGCGCTTGCCCTTCAGGTCCGCCAGCGTCTGATACGGTGAGTCCGCCCGTACAATTGCGATCAGGCGATAGCCGCGCAACTCGCCACTTTGTCCTTTTGCTGCAAAGGGCACTGCACCCGCACGGTTTACGGCTTCAAGCGTCGGCCCGGTGGAGAAGCCCGCAAAATGGAGACGTCCGGCGCGCATGGCGGCGATTTCGGCGGCAACGGATTGGACCGGGTAATAAACGATCTGCCGGTCGAGGCATTTGGAGAGGTGCTTCGTGAACGGCCGGAACAGCTGCGCGTAAACGGCAGGGTCCTCGATCGGCGCAAAGGCCCAGACGAGCGTCTTCGGATTGCGCAGCTTTGCGGGGTCAGTCGGGGGATCGGCGACAAGATCGCCGTCGGCGTCACAATAGGCCACGTCGAGCGCGCCGCGCTGGACACATGTCTCCGCACGGCTTTCGGTGCTGCCGATCCAAAAAAAGGCTGCGAGGATGCCGCACGCAACAAGGATGCGGTGATGTTTCATTTTCTCCTCCCGCAGGCTTTACCGTCTCGCGTTTGGTAAAGCCCTTGCTGTAGGATCGCAGTTATCCAAAAAGTTCCTGTCAGAGTCCTGTCAGCCCATGCGCGTCCTTGTCATTGAAGATTCCGTCGATATCGCCGAAGCGGTCGAAGCAAAGCTGACGCGGGCGGGGCACCACGTGGTGTTGGCGCAGGACGGAATTTCTGGGGAGGAGTTGGCGATCCACGGCGAGTTCGATGTCGTCGTGCTCGATATCAATCTGCCCGGCCGAAGCGGTTTTGATGTCATGGCGCACATGCGCCAGCAGAACTCGCCCACGCCGGTGCTTGTCATCACCGCCAGGAACCAGCTTGACGACAAGATAAGCCTGCTCGACCTCGGCGCGGATGACTACATCGTCAAGCCGTTTGATCTTGGAGAGCTCGAAGCCCGCTTAAGGGCCGTGACACGTCGCCACCAGGGGCTCGCCAAGTCCCTCATTCGCGTCGGCGGACTGGAAGTCGATCTTTCCTCGCGGTCCGCGCGCGTCGATGGTCGACCGTTGGAGCTGGGCCGCCGGGAGTTCGAGGTGCTGGAAACGCTGGCGTCTCATGCAGGCAATACCGTCAGCAAGGAGCGCCTCTACCTGAAGCTCTTCGGTCACGACGACGCCGGGACCCCGAATGCGGTGGAACTGCTCGTTTCCCGTGTCCGCAGGAAGCTTGATGAAGTGGATGTCGAAATCGTCACGCATCGCGGGGTCGGTTACATGCTGCGCAGTAAATCCAGTGCGGTCGTCTGATGGCGCGAATGTCGATCGAGCGTAGGCTGCTCATCACCACAGCCTGTCTTTTCCTGGTGATCGGCAGCGTGCTGGTGGTGATGGTTCGCGCTTATGCGACACGCGCCGCCGATGAAGCGTTCGATCGGGTTCTGACGGCATCGGTGCTGGCGATCGCTGATACGGTGGGCATCGAGGAGGGAGCGGTCGCCGTCGACATTCCTTACTCCGCATTCGCCATCCTCGGCACCTCCCGCCTCAACCGGGTCTTCTACCGCGTTACCGGGCCGGATGGCGCGCTGGTCAGCGGCGCTCCCACGCTGGGGCTCGACATTCCCGCACCGCAGGACGCCAGCCTCCAGATCCACGACGCCGATTACCGGGGTGATCCGGTGCGAATCGCGTCGGTTCAGCGGTATCGCGTCGACACGGTGACGGGAGCGGGCGGCTGGATCGGAGTGATGGTGGCCGAAACCAGAGAGGCCCGCCAGGAACTTGCCGCGCAACTGACATTCAACGGCATGCTTCCCGCGGTCGCCATCGCACTCCTGTCGGGCGGCCTGATTCTTGTTTCCGTCCGTTCGGCTTTCTCGCCGTTGAGGCTCATCGAGAGCGATCTGAGGGCGCGACGCCCGTCAGACCTCAGCCGCATCGATCGTGAGGTGCCCACTGAGGTTTCGGCGCTGGTGGCGGCGCTGAATGAATTCATGGAGCGGCTGGGCTCGGTATTGGACGGTGTCAAGCGTGTGACAGCCGACGCCGCTCACCAGCTGCGGACACCGCTTGCGGCCATCCAGGCACAGGCGGAAGTGGGCCTGGAGGAGGCGCAGGACCCGAACGCGCGGCGCCGCTTTTCGCGGATCCATCACAATGCGCGCGATGCGAGCCTGCTGGCGAACCTGCTGCTTTCGGACGCGACCACCATGCACCGGTTGGAGACCCAGGAGCGCGAGGTCGTCGATCTCCGTGATGCGCTTGACGCTGCCCTGAAGATGTTGCGGGCGGAAAGCGCTTACGCGCGCCTGATCCAATCTCTGGATCTTGTGGTGCAGGAGGAACCCGTTCCTGTTGTTGCGGAGCCTGTCGTGTTGAGGGAGATGGTGCGCAACCTCGTGGAAAACGCCTTCATTCATGCGCCGGGGCCGACGGACGTCGAGCTTTCGGTGAAGGACGGAACGGCGATCCTGCGGGTGATGGATCATGGTCCGGGCATTCCGGACGCCGCGAAGGGGAAGATCTTCCAGCGGTTTGCGCGCGTCGACGCCAGTCACCCCGGAACCGGGCTTGGCCTCGCGATCGCAAAGGACGTTGCCGTTGCCTTTGGCGGCAGCATCTCAGTCGCGGACCGCGAAGGCGGCGGGCTGATCGTGCAGGTCGTTCTGCCGGTCACGCGCGGGGAGGGGGATTGATGTTCGGGATAGGTTTGCGGAATCTCGTTATCTGCCTGCTGCTCGTGTGGCTCATTCCCGGCGCTGTTGCGGCACAGGAGCGTGCAGTTCGCGTTGCAGGCGTGGTGTCCGAGGAACGGATAAAACCGCTGATGACGGCGCTGGCGGCCCGTCTGCCCGGCGCGGAACTCTCTTATGTGCGACTGTCGTCTGCGCAGATCGCCGCTGATGCAAAACGCACCGTGGCGCCCTTCGACATCGCATTGTTGGCCTCGCCAGATATTGCGGTTTCCATCGCCAATGAAGGTTTCGCCACGCGCGACGCGGCCGCGGGTGCCGCGGCGGAGACGCAGTGGCGCGAGGAAGTGTTCGGCTTCTGGTCAGATCCTGCCGTCATGGTTCTGCGGCAAGGCGCCTTCGTGGATCGTTTGCCTCGGACCCGCATCGAACTCGTTCGCGCGCTGGAACAGAACACCCAGCGGTTTTCCCGCCGCGTTGGCATCGTCAATATCGGCATCGACGATGTCAGCTACCTGCTTGCTTCGCAAGATTCGATCCGCACATCGCTATATTGGCGGCTCATGCAATCGTTCGGCGCAGCGGATGCGCGGATCTATGACACGACGGACGATCTCCTTGCGGCGTTCCGTGTCGGCGAGATCGATGTGGTGTACAACGCGCCGCTGTCGGCGCTGCTGGCCAGCGGCGCGATGCCCGCTGACGTGCAGATTGTTGTCCCGCAGGATTATGTGCTGACTGTACCGTGGACGGTCCTTGTGCCGAAAGGCGCGCCGAACCTGCGCGGCGCGCGTATTGTCCTCAACGTGCTCCAGTCGCCGGAGACCAAGCCAGCCCTTGCGGCGGTCGGTTTCACCTATCCTGCGGATTTTGCTGACCTGGAGAGCCTCCAGCGGATCGAGCTCGGCCCGGAGCTTCTGGTGTTTCGGGACACGATCAAGCGCAGCAAATTCCTCGACACCTGGTTCCAGATGGTGGTGAACTGATCGGCTCCTGCCGGTCGAGACGAACCGTCCAGTGCACTATTTCAGAAGCGGCAGCAAAAGCTGGCCCTGCCTCTTGATCTCGGTGAGGTAGGGCGTGTCCGACAGGATGAAGTGCGTCACACCGAGGTCGCGATACTTGCGGAGCGAACGCGCCACCTCCTCCGCAGAACCGACAAGCCAGGTCGTTGCGGCACCACCGCCGCCGTATTTGCCGGGTGCCGTATAGAGATTGTCATCAACCACGTCGCCCTTTGCTGCGAGGTCATATAAACGCTGCTGGCCGACAGCGACGGCCGCCCGGTGGTCGTGCCAGCTGCCAGCCTTGCCCTCCGCCATCTTTGCCACCTTGGCTTCGGCATCTCGCCATGCCTCTTCACTGGTTTCGCGCACCAGCGTCGTGATCCGCAGGCCGAATTCCAGAGGCGGAAGATCGCGATCGAGCGACTTGCCCAACTCTTTCAACCGTTCGATGCGTTGCCGGACGCCGTCATAGGTTTCGCCCCAGAAGAGCTGTACATCGGCTTCAGTGGCGGCGACGCGTTCGGCGGCTTCCGACGCGCCGCCGAAATAGAGCTTCGGGTGTGGGCGCGCGGGGCCTGCGCCGATCCGCGGCTCTACGGTCGAGTTCCTGACGGAGAAATAGTCGCCTTCGAAGGTGACAGCCTCCTCAGTCCAGAGCCGACGGACCAGCCGCATGAACTCCTTCGTGCGCGCGTAACGCTGCGCCTGGTCGCCTTCGCTGTCGCCATAGGCTGCAAGATCATCAAGTCCGGAAACGACATTCACCCGTACACGACCACCCGACAGCTGATCTAGCGTTGCCGCGGCCGACGCGAAGTTTGCGGGCTTCCAGTAGCCAGGTCGGACGGCAATCAAGGGCTCGAATGTGGCGGTGCGCGCGGTCAACGCTGTTGCCACCGTGAACGTGTCTGGGCGTCCCCAGCCGGTGCCCAAGAGCGCACCCTTCCAGCCGTTGTCTTCCAGCGCCCTTGCATGTTTGGTAAGCGCATCAAGGCTGTTGTGCCCGTCGGCCGTCGCGTCACCGCGGTGCCCGGCCCTGACGTCGTTCGGGATGTACCATAGAAACTCTGTTTTACTGTCCATGCTCTGCAAGTGTCTCTGTGTGAATGTGGAGTGTTAGCGCTGCATGCCCCAGCGACGGACGGTGACGCTTTCGATGATCCGGAAAACGATGCCCTCGACGGCAAGGCCGATAATGATGACCATCGCGAGGCCCGCGAAGACCTTGTCGGTGAACAGCTCGTTGCGATTGCGGAAGATGAACCAGCCAAGGCCGCCGTTCGAAGAGCTGACGCCAAAGACGAGTTCGGCAGCGATCAGGGTGCGCCAGGCGAAAGCCCAGGCGATCTTCAGTCCATAGAGGATGGATGGAAGGGCAGCGGGGATGAGGATGCGCGCCACGTAGGACGGGCCGCGTAGACCATAGTTGCGGCCAACGAGGCGCTGTGTTTCGGGCACGCTGTCGAAGCCGGTCAGCGCCGCAAGCGCGAAGGGCCAGAGCACCGCATGAACCAGAACGACCAGAAGGCTCTTTTCGCCAAGGCCAAACCACAACATGGCGACCGGGAGGAGCGCGATTGCGGGAAGTGGGTTGAACATCGAGATCAACGTCTGCAGCAGTTCGCGCACGAACCGGCTCGCAACGGCGAGGGACACGAGCACGAGCGCCAGGGCCAGCGCGATGGCGTAACCCTTCAGCAGGACCGACATCGATACCCAGGATGCCTGGAGAAGGTTTTCGGTTGTGATCGCCTGCCAGAGCGCTGTCATCGTTTCGACGAAGCTCGGGAACAGGATGGGCTTGGCATTGAAGCGTGCTGCAAGTTCCCATGTCAGCGCGAGCAGCGCCAGCACCAGAATCTTCCGAACCGCAGGTGAATTCCAGACAGAGTTTCGGAGGCTCTTCCAGGCAGCCGCTGAAGTGGACGGGTTGAGGGACAGGTCAGACATGCTCGAGGATGTCCTTTCGGGCACTCGGCGCAAACAAGAGGTCGTGCACCTCACGAGACAGGCTTTCGAGCCGCGCGCTGCCGATGTCCTCGCGGCCGAAGTCGTCGGTGTCGAGGCTGGTGATCGTCCGACCGGGATGAGGCGAGAGGAGATGCAGCTTTGTGCCGATGAGGATAGCCTCGTCGATCGAATGCGTCACGAATAGCAGCGTGAAGCCAAGCTCCTGCGCCAGATCGAGAAGTTCAGTCTGGAGCTGGGTACGGGTCAGCGCATCGAGCGCCGCGAACGGCTCGTCCATCAGGAGGACATCGGCGTCCGTTACCAAGGCCCGGGCAATTGCCGCGCGCTGCTTCATGCCACCGGAAAGAGTGTGCGGGTAGCTATCCATCACCCGCTCGAGGCCAACCTTCCGCAATGCCGCTTCCGTTCGCTCGCGGATTTCGCTTCGCGCCAGCTTGCCCACGATCCGCAACGGGAACTCGACATTCTGCCGAACCGTCTTCCAGGGCAGGAGTTGGTCGAACTCCTGAAACACGACCATGCGATCTGGGCCGGGGCTCTTGACCTCCGTGCCGCGCACCCTGATGACGCCGGAAGCCGGCTTCAGGAAGCCGGCAACGGATTTGAGGATTGAGGATTTGCCGCAGCCGGAGGGGCCGAGCAGGACCAGTCGCTCACCTTCCCCAACTCGGAACGAGACGTCCTCCACCGCTCGCACGACGCCTGCGTCTGTTGCGTATTCCAAGGTCAGGTGGTCTGTTTCGATAACGGCCGGCGGAAGCTGTTCGCGTGCCAGCATGGCTCAGCTCCCATCTTCGTTATGCAGTTCCTCGAAGGTGTAATCCTTCCAGCTCTCAGCCTTCTTCTTGATGGCGCCCGTCCGGTACAGGAAATCGGCGAAAGCGAAGGATCGCGTCGGGACCACGGTGAACTTGTTGTCCGGGGATTCGATCAGCGACTGGACGAAGGTTGGATCGAGTTTGGATTTTTCAACGCGGATGTAGGTCTCGGCAGCGGCTTTCTTGTTCGCTTCGATCCAGGTGGATGCTTCCTTCAGCGCCTCGAAGAAGGCCTGGAAGGTCTTCGGGTTCTTCTCGCGCCAGTCAGTTGTGGCATACAGATAGGTTGGTGTTACGGGTCCGCCCAGGACGTCATAGGACGACAGGATCTTGTGCACCTTCGCGTCCTTCAGCGCCTGCTCCTGGAACGGCGTGTTGGAAAGGTGCGAGGTGAGTTCGGTCGAGCCGGAAAGAAGCGCGGCCGTTGCATCCGGATGCGGGAGGCTCACCGTGTTGTTGTCGAGTTTGTTGTGGTTTCCTTCGCCGAACTGCTTTTCGGCCGCCATCTGCAGGATGCGCGCCTGGACCGACACGCCGACGGCCGGCAGGGCGATCTTGTCGTTTGCAGTAAAATCGGCCAGCGACTTTATGTTCGGATTGCTGCTGATGAGGTAGTTGGGCTGGTTGGCAAGTCCGGCGACGATCTTTACAGCGCCATCAGTCCGTCCCCAAAGGGTCAGGAAAGGCCCAATGCCTGCGGCAGCAATGTCAATCGAGCCGGAAAGCAGCGCGGCATTGATAGCGTCGCCGCCGGAAAGCTGCGCCCACTCCACCTTGATCTCATCGAGCCCGACAGCCTTCGCATGTTTTTCAAGCAGGTTCTGGTCGCGGATCACGTGCAGCGGCAGGTAGAGCGTTCCGAACTGCTGGGAAATGCGGATCAGGCCTTCCGAATAAGCGGCGGTCGGAGGGAGAAGCGTGGTGAGCGCCACGGCCGCAGCGGCGAGAAGCTTCATGTGTTTCAGCATGCATGGACCTTTCGGAGATGGCGTGACTTGTTTACGGAAGTTGGAGGTCAACCGGCTGCGCTGGCGAGCCTCGTGCCGCCGTAGTCGCCCACGGCAAACTCATTTGCGACGCTGTCGCGCAAGCCCTGGCGGCGGTGCTTGTCGATGCCGAGAAGCGGGAAGAGGAGTTCAGCCACCCGATAGGCTTCTTCGAGATGCGGATAACCGGAGCCGATGATCGTATCGATCCCGAGTGCCTTGTATTCCCGCAGGCGGTCCGCGACCTGTTGCGGCGTGCCGACGAGTGCGGTGCCGACGCCGGTGCGCACGAGCCCGACGCCTGCCCAGAGGTTCGGCGCGACCAGCAGCTTATCGCGGCGGCCCCCATGCAGCGCGGCTTGCCGTCGCTGACCAACAGAATCCATTTCCTTCTGGAAACGCTGCCAGCTGCGCTCGATCTGCTCATCCGAAATGTTGCTGATCAGCTTGTCTGCTGCATGCCAGGCATCCTCTTCGTCTTCGCGGACGATGAAGTGGATGCGCATGCCGAAGCGGATCTTGCGACCGGCCTTGGCCGCCTTGGCACGAACGGCATCGAGTTTTTCCTTCACCTGCTCGACCGGCTCGCCCCAGGTAAGGTACATATCCGTCGCCTCTACCGCGAGTTCCTGGCCCGCCTCGGAGGAACCGCCGAAATAGAGCGGAGGGTGCGGCTGGCTGACTGTCGGAAAGTCAGAACGCGCGCCCTTCAGATCGTAGTACTTTCCCTTGAAATTCACGGTTTCCCCGGTGAGCAACCGCTTCCAGATATCGAGAAACTCACCGGCCTGCTCATACCGTTCGTTGTGGCTGAGGAATATGCCGTCGCCCGCAAGTTCGGTCGGATTGCCGCCGACAACGACATTGAGGAGCAGGCGACCGTTGCTCAACCGATCAAGTGCTGCCGTCTGTCGTGCCGCGAAGGTGGGGGAGGTGACGCCGGGGCGTAGCGCGACAAGGTATTTCAGCCGGTCGGTGATCACCGAAAGCCCGGTTGCCGTAATCCAGGAGTCTTCGCAGGATTGTCCGGTCGGCAGCAGGACGCCTTCGTAACCCAGTTCATCGGCAGCGATAGCCACCTGCTTGAAGTAGCGGAATTCCGGGCGTCGGCTCAGGTGGTCGGTGCCGAGATAGGTGCCGTCGCTATGCGTCGGAATGAACCAGAAGAAGTTCAGCGGTTCGTCGCGCCCGATAGTCGTCATCGATTTCTCCCATCGACCGTATTGGGAGAAAGGCTATTGACTACCGGATAAGTAGAGAAGGAAGATTATTCTCTTGTTGATGCTCCCCAGTCACCGGACAACTAAACTTTGAATGAAGCCGCGAACGCAATTTCATCCGGCGCACTGGGAGGTCGAGCGCGTACATCCTTGAAGGGTAGCGGTTGCGACTGAGGCGAGCGTATCACGTCGCGGCCGGGTGGACAGGATGTCGATCAACATTTAACTGTGGGTGCGAACGAAGAAGGCGCGGCTCGCGCACGTCGCGAGGATCACCACGTTCGATCGCGTGCGGAACGATTATTCAATGCCGCAGTTGCGTTCGGTCGATGAAGACGGAGGAAGCCTGATGAAGACGACCTTGCTCTCCACAGCCGCCGCAGTCGTGGCACTGGCCATTGCCGCATCCTATGTCCTGCCGTCCAAGCAGACTCCGCCACAATCCGAACCGTCCAGCCTGGCGCTGGTGCGGTAGCTGCCGATTGTGGATTGCCAGAGCCAGAAGCCGAAGCCTCAGCGGCCGGGCGTATGAGCCCCGGCACATTGGCCCATGATTGGGCCCGATCACCCAGGAGTGCCATTTGATCTATGACGTCCTTGTTGTCGGTTCAGGTTTTTCGGCGATTGCAGTGACCTGCAATCTTCTGGAGCTTTTGCCGCGCGAAGCTCGTGTAGCCGTGATCGGCGATGATCCGGGTTTCGGTCGCGGCACCGCCTATCGCAGCGAACTTTACCTCCATCGGCTGAACGTGCCGGCCGGTCGGATGAGCCTCTTCGCGGACCGGCCGAACGACTTCTCCGAGTGGCTGAAGACGCGCAATATTCCGCTATCCACCGGGGATTTCGCTTCACGAAGCGACTACGGCCTCTATCTGCGCGACAACCTCGCTTCACTTCTGCGCAAGCGCAACGAGCGCTGCGGAGTCGATTTCATCCGGGCGAAAGCGACCGGCTGCGTCGAGCAGTATAACGGAAGTCTGGCGTTTCAGCTGCACAACGGCGACCAGATCGCAGGCCGCAATATCATCGTCTGTCTAGGTGTTGGCAGCGCCGACCTGCCGATAGATACAAGTGCGCTGCCGGCGTCAGCAAAGTCTCGCATTGTGGAAAACCCGTGGCGATTGTCCTGGATGAACCGGGTTGGACGGCAGGATCACGTCTGTATCCTCGGTTCGGGCCTGACGATGATCGACCAGGTGCTCAGCTTGCGTACGCATGGACATCGCGGTCCGATCATCGTTCTCTCCCGGCGCGGCCTGGCGCCACTTCCGCATCTCGCACAGCCCGCTCCGGCAGTGAAGGTTGATGTCGATTCCCTACCGCCGTCGATCAGCGGCATTCTCCGGCAGCTTCGCCGACAGGCGGCGAGCGTGTTGGACTGGCGCTCGGTCATGGACGGGTTGCGCCCGGTCACCCAGAAGCTCTGGAAGAAGCTTCCCCTGGCAGAACGAAGCCGGTTCCTGCGCCATGCGCTGCCCTGGTGGAATATCCATCGCCATCGTGTTGCGCCGGATGTCTTCGCGATGTTTGACCCGCTCGTGAAAGACGGGACGCTGCGCATCCAGGCCGGTTACATCAAGGATGTGAGCGCTTCGGACGGCGACTTGGTGATCAGGTACCGGAAGCGAGGCACGCCGGTTGAAGAGGACGTGCAGTGCCGCTGGCTCATCAACTGCACAGGCATGGAACGCGCGGGCATCAAGCATTCGCCACTTCTCAAAGAGATGGCGGCGCAGCAATTCATCACGGCAGATCCCCTCGGGCTCGGCGTTCAGGTCGATGACCAGTCACGTGCCGCGGGCGGGGCCCGAACGTCCCGCGCCGAGATTTTTGTCGTTGGTGCCCTGGCGGCCGGCCAGTTCTGGGAAATCACCGCCGTGCCTGACATCCGTGTGCAGGCCCGGCAGGTGGCAGAGACCGTGGCTCAGAAGCTGGCCACCAGTCTCGACCCTTAAGGCTTTCGAAGGGGCGGCCCTATTTGCCGCCCAGCATCTGTGCCAGCATGCAGCCCGAACCCGCACCGGTTCCGGCACCGGGCCAGGTGGAGGCGCCGCACAGATAGAGCGACGGGACCGGCGTCTTGTAGCGGGAGTAACCGGCCACCGGTCGGAACAGGAAGTTCTGGTCCAGGTGATGCGAGCCGGCCAGGTTGTCGCCGCCGATGAGGTTCGGGTTCTCGCGCTCCAGATCGATCGGCGAGAAGACCGAGCGGCTGAGCACCTTGCCGCGGATTCCCGGCGCATAACCTTCCAGGATGTTCATGACGCGATCGGCGTAGGAATCCTTGACCTGATCCCAGTCGGCACCGGTAATTTCGCCTGCAGCGTCGCCCCGGATCTCCGCCGGAAGGACGCGTACCTGCACCCAGAGAACATGCTTGCCGTCAGGCGCACGGCCGGGGTCCACCGCGGTTGGCTGACCCACAACCAGCGCCGGCTCAGCCGGCAGCAAGCCACCCAGTGCTTCCGTATAGACGCGGCTCATCATCTCTAGGTCCGGTGCCAGGTGGACATAAGCGAACGTCTTCAACTCGTCACCTGCCGTCCAATCTGGCAGGCTGTCCAGCGCCAGATGGATCATCATCGTGCCTGGACCGGCACGGTACTTGGAAAGCCGCGCGTCGAATTCGGCTCGCGCAGGGTCAGCGGGAAGCAGCTTGCCGAACACCAGTTGCGGATGCGCGTTGGCGATTACTGCCTTGCGCGCCGATAATGTCCTCCCATCAGCGAGCCTGACACCCGTGGCTTTGCCGCCCTCGGTGATAACCTGATCGACAGCGGCTCCGAGGATCAGCTCCCCGCCTTTTGCCTTGAAGAGCGACACCATCGACTTAACGATCGTATCAGCTCCGTTTTGCCCGATCACCATGCCGAATGCCTGGTTCGCCATGGATTCGAGATAAGGGAAGAGTGCGCCGCCCGCGACATCCGGTGAAAAATCGAGATGAAGACCCCAGGCTGCCATCATTGCCTTGACCTTGGGATTTTCGAACCGGGAGTCGAGAAAGTCGCGAGGCGACCCGACAAGCAGTCTTAGCGTGTCATAGAGCCAGCGCGTGCCGCGGCTCCTCCAGGCCTTCCAGGCAACCTTCGCCGAGGCAAGCGACGGCATGGGCGAACCGAGAAGCCCGAAGATATGCGGTGCATCGGCGCCGAACTCAGCAAGCATCGTCCGCCAGGCCGCAGCATCCTTCTCAGAGAGTGCAGCGATGCGTGCGGCCGTATCATCGAGATTGGTGCTGACGCCGAGCCAGGTCTGGTCCCTGAAGACGCTTGCGAAGCAGTTCGGCGCGGGAACGAGACCCAGCCCGTGCGCGATGAGATCGTCCTTATTCTTGTTGAAGAAGGCGGAGCCCGCGAACATGGAAAGGTTCATGGCGCACAGGTCGTGCCGAAAGCCCGGCAGGGTGAGTTCACGCGTCTTCACCGCGCCGCCCGGTTCGACATTCGCCTCGACGACAGCCACGGACCAGCCCTTGGAAGCAAGTTCGATCGCAGCCGCCAACCCGTTGTGGCCTGCTCCGATGACGACGGCGTCGTAGTTCATGATTGCTCCCCCAATGCGCGACATTAATTCCTTGCGTCACATGCTACATCACGCGGCAAGGGCTGCAAGCCCATTGTTTGAAGCCTAAAGGTTTATGCAGCTTGCGCTGGTGTCTTTACTTCAGTGGGGCAACCGATGCTTTTGGAATCGTCACCTAAATTAGCCGCCACTGGCTATATCGCCGCTCCAAACCGTGTGATGCGTGAGAATCCACTTGCGAGGCGATCGCCTGTATTTTAGGATTAAAGTATTCCGATCAATAAATCAGCGGCAGGGCTGGGAGCCTGAACTGCCGCTGAACAAGGGGAACGACGGAGTTCACGATGACCAATATTACCCGCCGCCAGTCGTTGGGTCTGGGTGCTGCTGCGTTCATAACCGGCGTTCTCGCCGGGCGTATGCCGGTGCAGGCCGCCGAAACCGACACGCTCACCATCGCCTTCAACGTCAACCTACCGTCCTTCGACCCGACGGTCGGTCCTTCGGCGGTGAACCCGACGATCCAGGCGATCTATCGCTCGGTGTTCGACCAGTACATTGGCCAGGACCCGGACCTGAAGTTCGCGCCGGGCCTGCTGACCGGCTGGGGCTGGAACGAGGACAAGACGAAGGTTTGGATGGATGTTCGCGAGGGTGTGACCTGGCACGACGGCAGCCCGTTCACGCCGGAAGACGTTGTCTGGTCGCTTGAGCGCGCTGCCGACGAAAAGACCGGCAATCCGATCCAGTTCATCTGGTCCACCGTCGGCAACTACAAGATCGAAGGCAACAAGATCACCGGCGATGTGCTGCGTTTTGAGCCGACCTACTTCATGTGGATGGCCTTCCTCACCGGCTATATCCTGCCCAAAGCCTACTACGAGAAGGCAGGCGCCGACGGCTTCGAAAAGAAGCCAATCGGAACGGGCCCGTACATGGTGGATGCTTATGAGGGCAACGCCTTCCTGCGCCTGAAGGCCAACCCGAACTACTGGGGCGGCAAGCCTGCATTCGAAACGGTCATCTTCAAGTTCGTGCCGGATGGCACCAGCCGCGTTGCCGAGATTGAATCCGGCTCGTCCGACATCACGTTGGAAGTCCCTTATGAGGAGTTCGACCGCCTGAAGCAGAAGGACGGCCTGGCTGGCGTAGCGACGCCGATTTCCGATATCGGCATGATCTTCCTGAACAATATCGACGTGATGAACGACAAGAACGTGCGTCTTGCCGCCTGCCACGCGATTGACAAGGAAGCCATTGTCAAGCGCCTGCTGCGCGGCTATGGCGTGCCGCTCGATACGCTGGAAGCCCCGGAATATTCGGCCTACGATCCGTCGATCAAGGTGCCGTATGATCCGGAACTCGCGAAGAAGCTGCTCGCTGAGTCCGGCTACTCCACCGACAAGCCCGCAAAGTTCAAGATCCAGACGACGCGCGGCCTCAAGCCGAAGGACTACGAAATGGTCCAGGCTATCGTCGGCATGTGGCGCAAGGTCGGGATCGAGGCAGAGATCGAAGTCTACGAGATCGCCAAGCACTACGAACTGCGCGCGGCTGACCAGCTTGCGCCGGCCGCGTTCTACAACTGGGGTAACGCAATCGGCGACCCAACGACATCGACTGGCTTCGCAATGTTCGGCCCATCGCCACACTCGGTCTGGAACACCCAGGACCTCGACGACATGATCGGCCCGCTTTGGGGCGAAAAAGACGAGGAAAAGCGTATCGCCGGCTGGAAGGCCGTCTGCAAATATATCGCCGAACAGGGATACGTGATCCCGTTGCTGCAATATGCCCAGCCGATCGTCTACAAGTCTTCGTTGAAGGTGACGCCGAACGTCTCCGGCGCGCTCCAGCCGACCCTGGTCGCCAAGGCCTGAAATACGAAGGGGCGGGTGCCTGTACGCCCGCCTCTCCTACATCTTTCTTCGCTTGCTCGCCGCAAACCGCTCGGATAGCCTCGGCTTCCGCGCGTGAGGCCTTGTTTCATGCCCCTGATTTTACTCTCAGCCCTCAACAGGATCGCACTGGCGGCCGTCACGCTCTTCGGCGTTGCCGTTGTCGTCTTTGTGCTGCTCCGCGTTGTGCCGGGCGATCCGATCGCCATGATGATCTCGCCCGGCTCGACGCCCGAGCAGATTGCCCAGATGCGCGCAAACTACGGGCTTGATGGCTCGATCCTGTCGCAATTCTGGATCTGGCTCAAGGCAATCCTCCTAGGCGATTTCGGCACATCGATCTCGCTGCGCCGCAACGTGCTGGAGCTTCTCGCTGAACGCCTGCCCGCAACGCTCGAACTTGCGTTCGCAGCGCTGGTTTTTGCAGTGTTGTTGGGCGGCGCGATCGCTATTATCGGCACGCTTGTCCGCCGGACCTTCCTTGAGCCTGTCATAGACACAGTGAACGGCACGATCCTAGCCGTGCCGGATTTCGTCTGGGCGCTAGCACTTATCCTGGTCTTCGGTGTCTTCTTCCCCGTCTTCCCGTTGTCCGGCCGGGTCGATCCGTCAGTGCAGAACGACTTCTTCACCTATTTCTATCTTCTCGAAAGCCCGCTGACACTGCGCCTTTCGACCATCGTCGACATTTCCTCGCACATGATCATGCCAGTGCTTGCGCTGGGCCTGCCACTCGCCGCCATCATCGCCCGGGTGCTCAAGGAAGCGCTCTTGGAGGCGATGGTTCAGGATTACATCCTGCTCGCCAAGCTCAAGGGAAAGTCGAATCTGCGCCTCATCATGCAGGAGGCCTTGCGCAATGGGATCGGCCCAACCGTTGCCCTCACCGGCGTGCAATTCACCTTCCTGATTGGTGGCACCGTCATCGTCGAGCGCATCTTTGCTTATCCGGGTATCGGCAACATGGCGATCGACGCCGTCATCAACCGCGACCTGCCGCTGATCCAGGGGCTCGTCCTGGTTTTTGGCGCATTGTTCATCCTTATCAATCTTGGCGTTGACCTGCTTGTGGCAGCCTTCAATCCGAGGCTTCGTCATGCGTAAGTCGCTCAAGTCCGCTCTTTCGGAGCCGAAGGTCATCCTGGCGGGAGGTTTCATCCTGCTGCTGGTCATTGCCGCCGTCTTCGCCCCATGGCTGGCACCAAAGGATCCGCTGGAACAGGACCTGATGCTCGGCACCCTGCCTCCGGCCGGTTACGATGGGACGGAACCCGGCTATTGGCTGGGCACGGACGATCTCGGCCGCGACGTTCTCTCGCGTCTCATCCACGGCAGCCGGACCGCGCTGATCGTCGCTTTCGTCGCCGCGGGCCTTGCGGCACTGATCGGCACGATGCTTGGCCTGCTGGCCGGCTGGTATCGCGGCTGGGTGGATGTGGTGATCTCGCGCCTCGTTGACATCTGGATGGCATTTCCGCCGGTGCTCTTGTCGATCCTGCTTGTAGCCGTGCTCGGGTCCGGGGTGCATTCCGTCATCGCAGCGATCGTCATCATTGACTGGACTCGCTTTTGCCGCGTCGTGCGGTCCGAGACGATGGCGCAGGCACGGATGGATTATGTCACGGCGGCGCAGACCATCGGCTTTCCCAAGGCCCAAATATTGTTCTCCGAGATCCTGCCCAATGTGGCGCCGGTGATTGTGGCGCTGTTGAGCCTCGAAATGGGCATAGCGGTCATCGTCGAAGCCATCCTCTCCTTCGTGGGGCTTTCGGTCTCCTCCGACACGCCAACCTGGGGCGGCATGATCGCTCAAGGCCGCGCGATCATCTATCAGGGCTGGTGGGTGCTGGTGGCACCTCTGGTGCTGCTGTTCCTTACCGTTCTTGCGTTTAACCAGCTCGGCGACGGCTTGCGCCGCGCACTCGACCCGATGATGCGCCGATGACCGAACCTCTTCTTTCCATCACCGGCCTGTCCGCCGTCTCGGACCGCGAGAATGGTGCCCCGATCCTGCGTGATGTGTCGCTCAGGCTGGAACGCGGCGAGGTTCGTGGTCTCGTTGGCGAAAGTGGCGCCGGCAAATCAACTATCGCCAAGGCGCTCCTTGGCATCTTGCCGCGCACGGTGCGGGTGACGGGCGGTGCCATTCGCTTCGAGGGGCAAGACCTCCTCACACTGAAGCCAAAGCAGTTGAGCGACATCATGGGGAGCGAGATTTCTCTAATCCCTCAGGACCCGCAGACTGCACTCAACCCAGGCCGCCGGATCGAGGCCCAACTGACGGATGGGCTGCGGATGCGGCGCGGCTTGTCCCGCCAGGCGGCGCACGACAAGGCGTTGAAGCTGCTCGAAGAGGTGCATATTCGAGATCCGGAGCGCGTGCTCAAAGCCTATCCGCACGAACTGTCGGGCGGGATGCGCCAGCGCGTCCTCATCGCGGCCGCCTTCGCACTTGAGCCGAAACTGGTTGTGGCGGACGAGCCGACAACAGCACTCGATGTCACGGTGCAGAAACAGATTCTGCGACTGATCCGCGGCATGCAAAAAACCCACGGCACGGGCATGATCTTCGTGACCCACGATCTCGGTGTTGTTGCGCAGATCTGCGATACGGTCACGCTGCTTTACGCTGGAAAGGTGATCGAGGAGGGACCCACCGCGCAAGTCCTGGCGGCACCGAAGCACGCCTATACCAAGGCATTGCTCGCAGCAGGGCCGCGCTATGACAGGCCGACCGCGGGCCTCGAGCCGGTGCCGCAGGCGATCTTCGACCAGTTGCGCGCCGAAATGGGGATCATGTGATGGCTGAGGATCTTCTGGTCGCCAAGGGTATCGAAGTCACCTATGGCGGTGGCGGCCTTTTCGGCAGTCGGGGCCACAAGGTGCTGCACGGCGTCGATCTTTCCATCAAACGCGGCGAAACCATCGGCATTGTCGGCGAATCCGGATCCGGCAAGACCACCTTCGGGTGCGCGCTGCTGCGGTTGGTAAACACCTCAGCGGGAACGATCCACTTCGACGGCATGGACATCACCCATCTCCCGGATGAGCAGATGCGACCGCTTCGTCGGCGCATGCAGATGATCTTCCAGGACCCGATGGCGTCGCTCAACCCGCGCCATTCCATTCGCCGCATCCTGGTCGAGCCGCTGCTGTTTCATCGGGTGGCGTCGAATGCCGCCGACGCCGAAGCGCGGGTAATGAGCATCCTGGACCGGTTCGCGCTTCCGAAGATCGTTCTCGACCGCAATGCCCATGAACTATCCGGCGGCCAGCGACAACGGATTGGCATTGCGCGCGCGGCGCTGCTTGAGCCGGATTTCGTGCTGGCGGATGAGATTGTTTCGGGCCTCGACGTGTCAACTCAGGCGCAAGTTCTGAACCTGCTCAAGGATCTGTCGAGAGAGCTTGGCCTGGCGCTCGCCTTCATCAGCCATGACCTATCGGTCATTCGTGCGGTCTGCGACCGGGTCTGCGTCATGCGTTTCGGAAAGGTGGTGGAGGAGGGGCCATGCGAGCAGGTCTTCGCGGCTCCCCAAAGCGGCTATACGCGCGCGCTGCTCGATGCCATTCCGCTTCCGGAGATTGATCCGGAGTGGCTGGATCGGGAAACATTGGCTGAATTAAGTTCTTGAAGAGCTTGGCTACAGGCGAGCGTTTCCTGTTCGCTCCGCCTCACCGGTCTTGAAGCTCATTTCCGCGAAGTTCTCCAAGAACGGTCTCTACTGCCAGTCATGAAGACTGATTGAAGTGCCGCTGGGTGGCGGCATGGCGCGCCGCTTGTTCATAGATGCCGGTCAGCAGATCGATCGTCGCAGCCGCGTCTTTGAGCCGGTTTCGCAACTCCGGGATCGACTGAATTGCCTTGATGAACAGTGTAGCCCTCACATCGGCATACCGATCGGTCACCTGTCGCCCCTGTTCCGTCACGGTGTAAGTCACGCCTGATCGCCCGCTCCCGTGACGGGACACAAGTCCAGCGGCTACGAGCTTGCGCAGGCTGTACTGCATGTTCGGGATGTCGTCGCGATTGGTCAGACGCGCAAGTTCCTTGATCGTCTTCGGGCGGTCGTGCATGCGGATGATATGCAGCATGGCGTTTTCAGGCCCGCTTGCGGAGATATCCATCACGGATGCCAGACATTCGCCTTGCCAGCGGCCAAAGGCCTCGAAGCCACGCATCAGGGCATATTCGAGCCCAGCAACATCCTCTTCGAGCTCGTTGCGCGCCAGATGCCAGCCGCGGCGGTCGGCGTCCTCCGAAGGTGTGGCCGTGTTCGTCTCTTTCTTCATCTCGTTGCTCCAAGCGACCATCACGTGATGGCGGCGCGTCAAGGCGAAGGTGGAGAAAACATTCCCGATTGACAAGTTCGAATTTCAGATAGAATTTCTATCGTAAAGGCTATCAAAAGAGGGGCTCCAAATGACCAACAGCATGTTCGCCGACAACCAATTCCTGCTCGGCACCTTCGCTTCCAACTGCTCGGGCGGCATGTCCGTGACCAAGGTGCCGGAGCGCTGGGTAAACTCCTGGGAAAACAATCTCCGGCTGGCGACCATGCTGGACGACGCAGGCATCGATTTCATGCTGCCGATTGCCCGCTGGATCGGGTATGGCGGCGAAACGAACTTCCACGGCGGCGTGCTCGAAACGATGACCTGGGCCGCCGGTCTCCTGGCAAAGACCCAAAACATCAATGTTTTTGCCACCATCCATGTGGCGGCGAACCACCCGGTCGTCGCTGCCAAGCAGATCGCCACGATCGACCAGATCAGCCAGGGGCGGGTCGGCCTCAACATTGTCGCCGGCTGGAATCAGCCGGAATACGAGGCGCTTGGGCTTCAACTCGCCGCCGGACATGAAGAGCGTTACACGTACGCGCAGGAGTGGTTCGACATCGTCAAGGCGCTTTGGGAGCGGGAACATGCATTCGACTGGTCCGGAAAGTATTTCAACCTCAAGAACGTCCTCGGCGATCCGCGGCCATCACGCAAGGTCCCGATCCTCAACGCAGCCGGTTCTGGCGAGGGCCGCGGCTTCGCGGTTCGAAATGCCGATTTCCTCTTCACCCCCGCGATCGATCTCGACCGCTCCAAGGAAGAGGTCGCAGCGCTCAAGAAGCAGGGAACTGACGCGCAACGCAACGTTGGCGTTCTAACCTTCAGTCACGTGGTCTGCCGTCCGACGGAAAAGGAAGCCAAGGATTACGTCCAGCATTTCGGCCAGGCGAACGCGGACTGGGAAGCAGTCGACAATCTCGTGCGGCTGCAGTTTGCCCATGCGCACTCTTTCCCGCATGATCTGCTTTCGCTTATCCGGGATCGCATGGCGATGGGCCATGGCGGCTTCCCGCTCGTCGGCACACCGCAACAGGTTGCCGAAGGCATTCTTGCGCTTCATGCCGCCGGCTTCAACGGCACCACCTTGTCCTTCGTGGACTATGCGGAGGAGTTCCCGTACTTCCGCGATGAAGTTCTGCCGATTCTGGAACAGGCTGGCATCCGTAAGGCAGTATCGGCTTAAACAAACGGAGGGCGGGTCATTCCCGCCCTTTTTGTTAGATTTTCTTCCAGCGCTTTGCCCCTTCGATTATCGCGCTTGGCTGCGAGCAAACGCTGCTCGACCTCTCCCGTTTTTCTAGCAGAAGCGTAATCGCTCCGGATCTGTTGCTCCGTGACAGCTGGTCATGTTCGCCATACAGGAATTTTCCGGTTATACCGCATTCGAGTGGTCTCTGATTGGGGCCGTATGATTGCAAGTTCGGAAACGGTGGCCCGAGTCTCCGGGTCGAGAGGACTAGATGAACGAAGCGCGTTACGCAGTGCCAGATATCACGTCGTGCGACCGGGAGCCGATCCATATTCCGGGCTCCATCCAGCCGCATGGCGTGCTTCTCGTCGTCGAGCCGGCGTCGCTGCGAACAGTCGGAGAAGCGGGCGAAGTCTCGCGCTTCATCCCCGCCTATAGCCGCGGCACGGAAGTCTCCGCCTTTCTCAGTGGACCCCTTTGCCAGAGGCTTGAAGGCGCCACGACCGGAAAGCTGACCCCGCTTGGGCGTATTGATACGCCGGCTGGTGCCGCAGACGTCGTTGCCTATCGATCCGGCGCCTATCTGGTTCTCGAGTTTGAGCCCGCGGAAGCCGAACCTGTGGAGGCCGTGCCATTCCTCACCACGCTGGACGCGGCGAGCTCACGCTTCGAGCGAACGACAAGTGTGGTCGATCTCTGTCGCGAAGGCGCGGCGATCTTCCGCGAGCTCACCGGTTACGACCGGGTGATGATCTACCAGTTTCTCGACGATGATGCCGGTGTCGTAATTGCTGAAAGTACGGCCGACGGCATGTCGAGCTTCATGAACCATCATTTCCCAGCCTCGGATATCCCCAAGCAGGCGCGGGCGCTTTACCTGCGGAACCGGTCTCGGGTCATCCCGGACGTCGGTTACGTGCCGCAGGCCATCCGATCCGATCTTGATCTGACCGGACTGGATCTCAGCGATTCGACGCTGCGCAGCGTTTCGCCGGTTCACGTCCAGTATCTCAAGAACATGGGCGTTGCGGCCTCCGCTTCGGTGTCGATCGTCAAGGACGGTATCCTCTGGGGGCTTATCGCCTGCCACCACAGCCAACCTCGTTCGATCCCCTTGGCGACGCGCACGGCATGTCAGGCGCTTTCCAATGCACTTTCGAGGCAGATCCGGTCCAAGGAGGAGGCAGAGCTCTACCGGGAGCGCATCCGGTTGCGGTCGCAGGAGGACGCGGTTCTCGCACAACTGGGAAGCGACGGCTCGCTTGACGACTTCTTTGAGAAATCCGGTCCGGCCATTGCAGGTCTTCTCACCGCGGATGGCTTCGCCGCTGCCCAGGGCAGGGACCTGTTCGTCTTCGGCAAGGTGCCGGACAAGATCGACCTTCGAAGGATTGCTGATCACGTGCGGCTTCCAGCGGCGCGCCAGCCGTTCGCAAGCTCCAGCCTGTTGCACCAGTGGCCGGAAGCGGAAGCGTTCCGTGAACAGGCGAGCGGCCTGCTTGCGGTGACAATGTCCACCGAGGTCCCGACGATCCTCATGTGGTTCCGGGCGGAGCAGATCGAGGTCGTGAAATGGGCCGGCAATCCACATAAAGGCGTCTCGCTGGAGCCGGATGCGACGCTGCAGCCGCGCGCATCCTTCGAGGCCTGGACGGAGAGCGTGCGAGGCAAGGCACCCCCATGGAGCCTTGCGGAGGTCGAAGCGGCAGGTCGCATCGTTCGTCTGATGCTCGAGCAACGCAACAACCAACGTATGCGGGAGCTGAACCGTGAGCTTTCGACAAGCCTGCGTGAAAACCAGAGCCTGCTCGGGCAGAAGGATTATCTCCTCAAGGAGGTGAACCACCGCGTCCAGAACTCGCTCCAACTCGTGTCGGCATTCCTGCGCCTCCAGTCCCGTGATGCGGCGTCCCAGGAGGTCAAGGCTACGCTCGACGAGGCGCAGAAGCGCCTCAACGCAGTCGCGCTCGTCCATCGCCGGCTGTACCAGGACGACAGCGTCGAGGTGATTGATCTCTCACGCTATATCGAGACGCTTCTCATCGATATGACGCAGGGCATGGATGCAAGTTGGCGGGAGCAATTGGATCTCGATCTCGCGCCGATCCTGATTGCCACCGACAAGGCGGTGAATGTTGGTCTGGTCCTGACGGAACTGGTGATCAACGCCCAGAAATACGCCTATGGCGGCGAGGCCGGTCCGCTCGGGATCAAGCTTGAACAACATCGCGGAATGCTGCGGCTGATCGTGGCCGATCGCGGCAAGGGCAAGCAAAATACGGGATCCGGCGGTTTCGGTTCACGGATGCTGCAGGCCATTGTTGAACGGCTCGGTGGGCATCTCGACGAGGAAGACAATCTGCCGGGGTTGCGCGTCGTCCTGACCGCACCGATCCAGACGCCGTAATCGGGTGCGATTTGGTCAGCTTGGGGCTTTAACGTACCGCTGGAAATGGACGGCAGCCTTGGTGGGTGATAGTGGTGCGCCATGATAGAGAGCGCCGCTGCCCTTGAAGTCCGTGACCTACGCGCCCGCTACGGTGACAAAGACGTCCTGAAAGGGATTGATCTCACCGTGGAGCGCGGGGAACTTTTCGGTCTGCTGGGTGGCAATGGCGCGGGCAAGACAACCTTCGTGCGCACCATCTGCGGACGCTTGCGGCCCGTAGCGGGTACGATTGACATTGCCGGCCAGAGCAAGCGGCAGGATCTGTCGCGGTCGATCGGGCTCGTGCCACAGGAAATCGCGCTCTACCCACACCTTACGGTCTACGAGAACCTCGAAGTGTTCGGCCGCATCTCGGGGCTCACTCGAGCCCAAACCAAAGCTGCGATCGAAGAGGTGGGGCACGTTTCCAACCTGCATGAGCGCGGCAACGATCTCGTCGAGACCTTGTCGGGAGGCTGGAAGCGACGTGCCAACATCGCAGCGGCTATCCTGCACCACCCCGCCTTGCTGATACTCGATGAACCCATGGTGGGCGTTGATCTTGATGCCCGCAACAGCCTCGAAAGCTTCATCAAGAGGCTGAGCACCCGTGGAATGGGCATACTGCTGGTCACGCATGACCTGCAGCAGGCGGAGAGCCTTTGCGATCGCGTTGGCTTTCTCCACGACGGCGTGATTGCACCACAAGGGGCGCCGCGTGCGCTGCTGGACGCTGCATTTGGAGCGCAGAGCGAGATTATCCTGGAGTTCGGGCAGCGTCTGTCGCCGGTGCAGGAAAAGGTACTTCATAAACTTTGTTTCTCATCCGCAGGTGGCGCTCCCAACTGGAGTCGGGTCGGCGAAGGATCCATCGTTGAAGTCTCTGCAGTTCTGCAGCATGCAGGCCTTTCGCCGCGGGAGATCCGCCTGAGGCGGCCCGGGCTGGACAGCCTGTTGCTGCAACTCTCCCATCCGGTCGGCTGGACCGCCGGAGAAGATGCTGCATGATCTTCGCCATGCTTCGCGTGATGACCCTGAGCCTTTTGCGCGATCGGGGTGCTCTGGTCCTGGCGTTCGTGCTACCGGCGGCGATATTCCTGATCCTCGCTTCCATTTTTGCGGCGACAGCAAGCGACAAGCTGCAGTTGAAGGTAGCTTTCGGAGCGGGTTCATCCACGCCCTCGACCCAAGCCTTCGAAAAGGCGCTGCGGAGCGACCCGGCATTGCATGTTTCTCCGTCACTCGCAAATCGAGATGATGTCGCCACGCGGGTTGAGCGGGGGCAGGCGGATGTCGGGGTCTTCATTGGCGGCCGCCTTGAAGATGTCGACGCACCACCGGTCACGGTGTTGGTGGAGCCGAGCAAGACCATGGCTGGTGCGATTCTGGCCGGTCGCATTCAGGCGCTGGTCCAAACCAAGCTGCCGGATCTGGCCCTGCTGAGGACAGCATCGACCTTCGAGAGCGTCGTTGGAGCCTTAACACCGGAGCAGTTTGCCCGGCTTTCTGCAACCGTGGAGGCGCTCGCACATCAGGGCGATGGCGATACAACCAGTGATAGGAGCTCGGGCAACCTGATCAAAACAATTTCGGTCGGTTCGTCAGTTGGCTCCAACGCGAGCATCACCTATTACGCCGGCGCTGTTGCGATCATGTTCCTGCTGTTCTCCGCCCTGCAAAGCGCCGCGACGCTGATCGAGGAGCGCAACTCTGGGATTTTGGATCGGATCGCCGTCGGGCCCGCGGGAACGGATGCTGTCGTGCTCGGCAAATTCCTGTTCGTCACGATCCAAGGCCTGGTGCAAGTCGCCGTGATCTTCGCTGTTGCTGCGCTGGTCTACCATATCGACCTGACCCAGCAGATCGGGCTTTGGCTGCTGACGTCGATTGCTGCTTCCCTGGGGGCCGCAGGTCTGGCACTGGCGGTCGCAAGTGCCTGTACGACCCGCCACCAGGCGCAAACTATCTCCACATTTGTGGTGCTGATCTGTTCGGCTATCGGAGGTTCGATGGTGCCGCGATTCATGATGCCGCAATGGCTTCAGGATCTCGGGCACTATACCCCCAATACCTGGGTCATCGAGGCCTATTACGGCACTTTGTGGCGGGGCGAGGGCTTGTCGGACATCCTTCCGGAGATATTTTGCCTGTTAGCGATGGCTGCCGTCGGAACCCTGGTCGCATTGATGCTGGCTCGACGGCGCCTGCAGTTCTAAAAGGAAATGCACAATGGCTGCCCCAACCACTGACGCCCGGATCGGCCGCAGTCACACAACCATCGGCCTGGTCCTGGCGAGCCTCGTCATCCTCGCCTGGCTTGCCGTCCATATCAGCGCGATTTTCCTTGTCGACTGGAGCGTTACGTCTCATCTCCTCGCGGCTCCACTGGTCATCGCCTTGCAGTGCTGGCTGAGCGTCGGTCTGTTCATCATCGCCCATGACTCCATGCACGGGTCGCTCGCGCCGCGACACCCGAAGCTGAACCGGGCGATCGGCCAGTTCTGCGTCTTCATCTATGCCGGGTTCTCGTACGACAAGCTCTATAAGAACCACCATGCTCACCACAGGCATGCGGGAACGGCCGAGGATCCGGATTTCGATGTCGAGCATCCATCGAGCTTCTTGCCTTGGTACCTCAAGTTCTTCCGGCACTACTTCGGCTGGCGCGAATTCGGCACCTTGACGGCCGCCGTCGTCATCTACCTGGTCATCCTGCAGGAGCGCTTCCCGACGATGCTGGTCTTTTGGGCGTTGCCGGCCATCCTGTCGTCGATACAGCTCTTCTATTTCGGGACTTACCGACCCCACAGGATTGGTGAGGAAACCTTTACCGATCAACACCGGGCGCGCAGCAACGACTTCTCCCCCATCCTGTCTTTGCTAACGTGTTTCCACTTCGGTTATCACCACGAACACCATGACGCGCCGTGGGTGCCGTGGTGGAAACTGCCCGCGCAGCGTCAACTCGCATTGCGCACGAAAACGAACTGAGGTCGAGAATGGAAGTCGTACTGTCTTATCTGGTCCCGACCGTTCTGGTTGTCGGCACTGTCGTGTTCATGGAGTGGTTCGCGGCGTGGTCGCACGAGCACATCATGCACGGCTGGGGCTGGAAGTGGCACAAGTCGCATCATGAGCCGCATGATGAAACTCTGGAGAAGAACGATCTCTACGCCGTGATCTTCGCCTGCTTTGCGGTCGCGCTCTTCTGGATCGGCTCAGCCTGGTTGTGGCCGCTGTGGTGGATCGCCGTCGGCATTTCGCTTTACGGCGTGCTCTATTTCTTCATGCACGATGGCCTCGTGCACCAGCGGTGGCCATTCAAATATGTGCCGCGAAAGGGTTACCTGAAGCGCGTCTACCAGGCGCATCGCCTGCACCACGCGGTGGAAGGCCGCGATGGCTGCGTTTCCTTCGGTTTCGTTTATGCCGAACCAGCGGACCGGCTTGTGAAGAAGCTCCAGGAGAACAAGCGAAAATATGATCCGCGCGCCTTGCAGGATGAGGATCAGCAAGCCGTTTCGAACTGAGTAACGTTCCTGTGGGCCGACGGGATCAACTCGCGCCTGCGACTTTCGCCTCTGGTGCGCCGTCGGCTCCCAGCTTTCCAGAGACGGTGCTCTCAATGATATCAATAGCCTTCCTGAGACCTCCGGCCGCGGCAATGGATTGGCCCATAGCCTTAGCTTTTTCGGAATAGGTGGGATCGGAAAGCAGCGTCTGGATTGCCTGCTTCATCTTCGCGGTGGTCAGGAATTGCGGCGAGAGACGCAAGCCCACCCTGTGGTGGACGATGCGGGCGGACACACCAGGCTGGTCGAAGGCTATCGGCAGCGCGATCATCGGCGTCCCGAACTCCAGCGCGTCCATGACCGTATTCATCCCGCCATGCGTGATGCAGAGATCTGCACGCTCCAACACCTCCCGTTGCGGAGCAAAATCCGTCACCCAGTCGGCGCCCAAAGCGTTTTCTTGGCCTTTGCTCATGCCGCCGCAATGCGCAACAAGCAATTGCACATCAAGCTCGCGGCAGGCCCGCGCGGCGGTTCGAAAGAGCCGGAACCGGTGACCCTGCAGTGTGCCGAGCGACATGAAGACGAAGGGCCTCTGCGGGTCGATTGGGAAGGGGACACCAGCCGCTTTCTGCACCCCCCGAATCGGGCCGACCATGTGGAGCCGCTTGTTATGCGATGCGCGCGGAAAATCGAAGCCTTCCGTTATCTGGGCGATCGTCGCGAGATCCGAAAGGCAGGACTGAAGATCATCAAATTCCGCACTCAAGCGAAAGCGCTTGGACCAGCGCTGGATCAGCCGACGTTGCTCGGTCAGCAGCAGGCGCGATACGCGTTCGCCTCCCTCGTTCCGCTTGATCCCCTTTGAGCCCGGGTCGTATGGCCACGACAGGAAGGGAAGCGGGATTCCCGCGTCACGTTCCAGAGGAACGGCACAGGCGATCGAGATCAGCGGCAACCGGAGATGGCGAGAAACAAGCCCGGCCGCCAGCTCCATCTGGTCGCCCAGCATTGCGTCTACGCCAAGCTGCCGCAGTTGAGCCGGTGCATGCGTGCAGAACGCTTCGGACAATACCGCCGTGTCATGAACGGTTCGCAGGATGCCAAGCGGACCGCTTGGCCGCGACGCACGCTTGATGATGCGATCCAACTGACGCCGATCAGTTCCGTCCACCGGCTGAACGTCAAATTGCGATGAAACCTCGTGTTCTATACCCTTATTGACGAGAAAGGTGACGCGGTGGCCACGTCGAAGAAGCTCTTGCCCGAGCGTTTCGAAGACTGCGATGTGGCTTTTGAACGGTGGGCAGATCAGCGCGAAGTGCAAGGGAAGCGTCCTGGTTTCAGGCGAAGGTAAATGGCCCGCCCTCCTTCGTCTTCAAGAAGGCGACAATGAACCAGTGTGTCTAGATCATGCTTGTCGAGGTGGTGATCCGAAGCAGGCCCGCAATCACGCTGTCGCCGATCATGATGAAGGTCACGATTTCGAGCGCGACGATGGCTGAAACTGTCACGGGAGTTGGCAGGCGCGAGGCCGCAAGAAAACCAACGAGCACGGCAGCAGTATCGCCAAGGGAGTTGGCGATACTGTCGCCGTAATAGTCCATCCCGCTTCCTTCCGCGCCAAAGATCTGGATGATGAAAGGCAGGTTCTCCATCACCTCCCAGATCACGCTGCTGATGACGGCATAGGTGGCGCGGCGCACGAGCGGCCATTGCGGCCGGATCATTTTCAGCCAGACAAACAGGCCGCATCCGAAGCCGAAATGCAGAAAGCTGTAAGGATCGGTGAGTTGCTGCGAGTTCTGCATCGGGTCCAGCGTCCCCTGCCAGAACTCGATCGTTCCGCAACCGCAGAACCAATGGCGGCCAAGAAGCGAAAGCGCGCTGATCTGGACAGCGATGGCAATACAGGAGAGCATCACCCAGCGGGCGTTGGAATGATCGGAGATCGCTCGAGTCGTTGGAATGTTCTCTGCCCCGCCGCTCATCCAGATCCGTTCAACTGCGTTGGTCCCGTTCATCCTGATCGCAAGAAATTAGGGCGCCAAAGCCGTTCGACCACCGTACGCTTCCGGCCGGGGAACGAAGTTTCGCTTGCAAAAGCACGCGGAAATTGCAGAACCTTAGATATCGCTAAAGGCATCATCGCCGGAAAGGACGGTGATCATGGATCAGCGTATCAGGAGTTCCACCCCGCTCGCTACGCTGACCCGGTCGCTTGCGAAGATTTCTCGCGCTCGCAGCTTCGACGAGATCGTCGACACCATCCGCACCAGCGCCCGGTCTCTGATTGGCTGCGAAGGCGTCGCCGTGATCCTGAAAGAAGGCGATCTCTGCCACTACGTGGAAGAAGATGCGATCGGCCCGCTCTGGAAAGGACAGAAGTTTCCCGCCGCCATCTGCATCAGCGGCTGGTCGATGGCCAACCACGAGACGGCGGTCGTGCCGGACATTTCAAAGGACGAGCGCATCCCGCACGCGCTTTACAGCGAGACATTCGTGAAAGCCTTGGCCATGGCACCAGTGCGTCGAGAGGATCCGATTGCGGCCATCGGCGCCTACTGGTCGCAGACCTACACGCCCGACGACTGGGAAATCGAGACGCTGGAAGCCCTTGCCGACGCTGCAACGACGGCGCTTCAGAACCTGGAAGCGCATGTTTCGCTCGCCAGACACATGGCCGCTTTGTCCAACTCGACTTCCGGTTCTCCGGAACAATTCGCGCTTGATGTGAGCCGCGTTTCGGCCATCGCTGCCGTCCCGACTATTCTCGACGTCGTGTTGCGGATGACCGGCATGGGCTTCGCGGCGGTGGCGCGGGTCACGGAGGCTCGGTGGATCGCTTGCCAGGTGCTCGATCCGATCGGCTTCGGCTTGAAACCGGGTGACGAACTGCCGATCGAAAGCACGCTCTGCAACGAGATCAGGGGGCACCGGCAGACGATCGTTTTTGATGATGCCGCGGACGATCCGCAATATCGCGACCACCATACACCACGCATCTATGGGCTCAGGAGCTACATCTCAGAGCCGATCATCCTTGCCAACGGCACCTTCTGGGGCACGCTCTGCGCCATCGATCCGAACCCGGCAAAGGTGAAGAACCCGGAGGTCCTCGGCGCCTTCAAGCTGTTCGCCGAGCTTATCGCCTATCATCTCGATGCTGAGACACGGCTGCAATCGGCGCAGGCGTCCCTGGAACGGGAGCGCGAGCTCGCAGAGCTTAGGGAGCAGTTTATTGCGGTGCTCGGACATGACCTTCGCAATCCGATTGCCGCGATCGATGCCGGCACGGCACGCCTGCTAAAGGAAGGCTGGACCGAGCGGAGCCCGCTGATCCTCAAGCTGATGAAGACGAGTGTCACGCGGATGGCAGGTCTTGTTGACAACGTCATGGATCTTGCTCGTGCCCGCATGGGTGGCGGCATTTCGCTTACCATGACCGACGCTGATCTTGCCGACACGCTCCAGCATGTCGTTGATGAGTTGCGGGTGGCGCATCCGGAGCGGGAGATCTCCGCGATATTCGACCTGCCGCGCAGCCTCACCGTCGACCACCTTCGGATCGCACAGATGGCGTCCAACCTGCTGTTCAACGCGGTTACTCATGGCGCATCCGCGACACCGGTGCTCATCTGGGCCCATTTGCGTGACGAAGTTCTCGAAATCGGCGTCACCAATGGCGGGAGCGCTATACCTACCGGGCAGATCAGCAAGCTGTTCCTGCCGTTCAAGCGCGGCGAAGGACGTCCCGGCGTGCAGGGGCTTGGCCTTGGTCTATACATTGCCTCCGAGATCGCCAAGGCGCATGGCGGCATGATCGACGTGTCATCGGATGAGCAGGAAACTTGTTTCACCTTCAGTGGCATTCTGAAGCAGGCCGAACCGATTGCTTGACGTCGTTTAAGTAAGCCGGTTGCATTCTGAGCTGCGGCGAGATGTCGATTGAGCCGACGCAGGGAAACGGTTATTGCGGCCTCTCCCGATTTCATACGCAAGGCAGCCGGTCATGATCCCAGATTACCTCGTCACCCATTCCGGTGGCTTCCATGCCGATGAACTGCTGTCGAGCGTCATCCTCACCCGACTTTTTCCCGAGGCCAAGATCGTGCGGAGCAGGGCGCCGGAATGGATCACTCCGGGTGAAGACCGCATCGTTTATGACGTCGGCGGTGGCTACGATGCCAAGGCGCGCCTGTTCGACCACCATCAGCGCGCGGCGCCGAAGCGAGATGACGGCCAGCCCTACAGCTCGTTTGGTTTGATCTGGAAACATTTCGGCCGCGCCTACCTCGCAGAACTTGCCGTGCCGGATGCCTTCATCGAGAGTGTGCACGCGTCGTTCGATACGAGCTTCGTCCTGCCGGTCGACCTGGTCGACAACGGCGCCCTGAGCCCCGACAGCGCCGGCATGCTTGCCGGGCTGACCCTGCCATCGCTGCTGGAGCTTCTGAAGCCGCCTTTTGACGAGACGGACCGCACGGCCACCGACCGCGCCTTTCATGATGCACTGGCGGTCGCTCGCCGGTTCGCGGAAGCAAAGATCGGCCAAATCCACGCCAAGCTGCGGGCAGAGGCCTTGGTGCTGGAGGCGATCAGCAAGGCCGGCAGCGAGCGTGTTCTTGAATTGCCGATGGGCATGCCCTTCCGCCCAGCCATCGTGAAGGCGGGCGCCGATCACCTCCTGTTCGTCGTCCATCCGCGCGATACCGATTGGTGCGTCACTGGCATTCGCCGCAGCGATGAAGGTTTTGAGCTTCGTGCCGATCTTCCAGCCAGTTGGGCGGGCTTGACGGGCGCGGAACTTGAGGCTGCAAGCGGCGTGAAAGGCGCGAGCTTCTGCCACAATGGGCGTTTCATTGCCGCAGCTGCCACGCGTGAAGCCGCGCTTGCCCTGGCAGATCTTGCCGTCAAAGAGGCCGGGCACTCCTGACTAAGTCGCCAGTTGGGCCTCTACGGTCACCTTGTCGATCACCGACCAGACTGACATGATCTTTTCGTTTCGGAACTCATAGAATACGTTTTCTGGAAATGAGATCCTGCGGCCGTTGACCGCCAAGCCGAGGAAGGCGCCCTTCGGCGAACAATCGAAATCGAGCCGGGCCGCAATGAACGGCGGCTCGCAGACGAGAAGGCCGATCCTGAACTCAAGATCCGGGATCTGCTCGAAGTCGTTGACCAGCATGTCACGGTAGCCTGAGAGCCCGAAATCCCGCCCGTTGTGCTGCACGCCCTCCGCAACGTAGTCACTCAAATGTTCCCAGTCGCGGCGGTTCAAGCAGGCGATGTAAGCGCGATACACCTCCGATAGCGACGTCATCCTGTGCGTCTCCATGATTGGGATCCTATGGTGAACGCATCAAACGTCACCAATGATCCAGGCCACCTGTGGCGATAGGCGCACCACACTCAGATGCGAATAATTCGCAGTTGCATTTATGCGAGCCACTGTTAAAGTTGTCGTAATTGCGAATGAGTTGCATTCGCGAGATGAGTGCATTCTTGAGGAGGAATGGATGTTCGACAGTCTGCGACGGAAGACCCTGTTAGCAATGATGGGAGCAGCGTTCGCGGCCGCACTGTCCTTTGCACCCGCTTTCGCGCAGGAGAAAATCAAGGTCGTCACGACCTTCACCGTCATCGCCGATATCGCGCAGAACGTCGCGGGCGATGCGGCAATTGTTGAATCGATCACCAAGCCCGGCGCCGAGATCCACAATTACCAGCCGACGCCTGGCGACATCAGGCGCGCCCAGGGTGCCCAACTCATCCTGTGGAACGGGCTCAACCTCGAGCTCTGGTTCGAGAGGTTCTTCAGGAACCTGAAGGACGTGCCGAGCGTGGTCGTTTCGCAGGGCGTCGAACGAATGGGCATCTCGGAAGGTCCCTATCAAGGCAAGCCCAACCCGCACGCCTGGATGTCGCCCACTGCGGCACTCATCTATGTCGATAACATTCGCGACGCTTTCGTGCAGCACGATCCCGCCAATGCGGAGATCTACAAGAAGAACGCCGAGGCCTATAAAGACAGGATCAAGGCGGTCATTGAGCCCACCAAGGCTGAACTCTCCAGATTGCCGGAAGAGAAGCGCTGGCTGGTTACTAGCGAAGGCGCCTTCTCCTACCTGGCGCGCGATTTCGGCCTGAAGGAGCTTTACCTGTGGCCGATCAACGCCGACCAACAGGGAACGCCGCAGCAGGTTCGCAAGGTCATCGACTCCGTGCGGAAGAACGGCATTGGGGTCGTTTTCTCCGAGAGCACCATTTCATCCGCTCCGGCCGAGCAGGTTGCCCGCGAGACCGGCGCCCGATACGGCGGCGTGCTCTATGTCGATTCTCTGACCGAAGCCGATGGCCCCGTGCCGACCTACCTCGACCTCTTGCGCGTCACGTCCGAAACCATCGCCAAGGGTCTGGCATCCTCGTCCTGACTGCACGCATTCATGCGGCTCATCGATAGAAGGGAATACCGAATGACCGCGCATCCTCGATCAGTGAACTTGCCTGCGGCAGAGGTGGACGGCGCCGGGCTTCTCGTTAGCGGCGCCACGGTCACCTATCGCAACGGTCATACCGCCCTACGAGATGCGAGCTTCGCAGTACCAACCGGGACGATCGCGGCACTCATCGGCGTAAACGGGTCCGGAAAATCGACGCTGTTCAAGGCGATCATGGGTTTTGTGAAGCTCGCTCAAGGTGAGATCCGCATTCTCGGCATGCCGGTGAAAGACGCGCTGCGCAAAAACCTCGTCGCCTATGTTCCGCAGGCGGAAGAGGTGGATTGGAACTTTCCGGTCCTTGTCGAGGACGTCGTGATGATGGGCCGCTACGGCTACATGGGGATGATGCGCATCCCGAAAGCGGACGATCATGATGCAGTTGCCGCAGCGCTTGCACGGGTCAGCATGACCGAGTTCCGCAAACGCCAGATTGGTGAGCTCTCGGGCGGCCAGAAGAAGCGCGTCTTCCTTGCCCGCGCCCTCGCGCAAGACAGCCGGATCATCCTGCTCGACGAGCCATTCACGGGCGTAGACGTCAAGACGGAAGAACAGATCATCCAGCTTCTCCGTGAGCTGCGGGATGAGGGCAGGGTAATGCTCGTTTCAACCCACAATCTCGGCTCCGTGCCAGATTTCTGTGACCGCACCGTTCTGATCAGGGGAACAGTGCTTGCCTCGGGTCCAATCGCGGAGACCTTCACAAGGGAGAATCTGGACAAGACTTTCGGCGGTGTGCTGCGTCATCTCGAACTTGGCCATGCACCAGTGGAAGTTGACGACACTCCTGGGCGCGCCATCGAAAAGTTGGGACACGGATGAGCGCCCTCCTGCTCGAGCCATTCACCTACAGCTACATGCTGAACGCCATGTGGGTTTCGGCGCTTGTCGGGGGCGTCTGTGCCTTCCTGTCCTGCTATCTCATGTTGAAGGGCTGGTCCCTCATTGGCGACGCCTTGTCGCACGCGATCGTTCCCGGCGTTGCCGGCGCCTACATGCTCGGCCTGCCGTTCTCGGTGGGCGCGTTCTTTTCAGGAGGGCTCGCCGCAGGCGTGATGTTATTCCTCAACCAGCGGACCAAGCTGAAGGAAGACGCCATCATCGGCCTGATCTTTTCTGCCTTCTTCGGCCTTGGCTTGTTCATGGTGTCGATCTCGCCGACATCGGTGAACATCCAGACCATCGTGCTCGGCAACATCCTTGCCATAACGCCGGGCGATACACTGCAACTGGCAGTCATTGGCTTCGTGTCGCTGGCAATCCTGCTTGCAAAATGGAAAGACCTGATGGTCGTGTTCTTCGATGAAAGCCATGCGCGATCGATCGGGCTCAATCCGACCCTGCTGAAGATCATGTTCTTCACGCTGCTGTCCGCCTCGACGGTGGCGGCGCTTCAGACTGTCGGCGCCTTCCTGGTCATCTGCATGGTGGTGACGCCGGGTGCGACCGCCTACCTCTTGACCGACAGGTTTCCTCGTCTCCTCCTCATTGCCGTTGCCATTGGCGCGGGCACGAGCTTCATTGGCGCTTATGCCAGCTATTTCCTGGATGGGGCGACAGGCGGCATCATCGTTGTGCTGCAGACGCTGTTCTTTCTCACCGCATTCTTCTTCGCGCCCAAGCACGGCATGTTCGCTGCACGCCGCCGGGCAACCGAGACGACGGAGGTCCGACCGTGAACCTCGTGGATACGCTGCTCGCACCCTTCGCGTTCGGCTTCATGGTTACGGCGCTGATGATCGCGGTTGTCGTTGCAATCCCGATGGCGCTCCTGTCCTGTTTTGTCGTGCTTAAAGGTTGGTCACTGATGGGCGACGCGATCAGCCACGCTGTTTTCCCCGGCGTAGTCATCGCCCACATCATCGGCATCCCTTATATCATCGGCGCCTTCATTGCCGGGATGTTTTGCGCTGTTGCGACCGGCTTCATCGAGGATAACAGCCGCATCAAACAGGACACCGTCATGGGCATCGTCTTTTCCGGCATGTTCGGGCTGGGTCTGGTGCTCTACGTGAAGATCCGGTCCGACGTGCATCTCGACCATATCCTGTTTGGTGACATGCTGGGCGTTTCATGGGGCGACATCACCCAGGCGGCCGGGATTGCTGTCCTCACGGCAGGTATCATTAGGCTGAAGTGGAAGGACTTCCTGCTGCACGCCTTCGACCCGGCACAGGCGCGCGCTGTCGGTCTGCGGGTCAATCTCCTGCATTACGGCTTGCTCGGCCTCATCTCGTTGACGATTGTGGGAGCGCTTCAGGCTGTAGGCATCATCCTCGCCATCGCGATGCTGATCGCTCCGGGCGCCATCGCCTTTCTGTTAAGCCGCAAGTTCAGCATCATGTTGCTGATCGCAGTCACACTCTCGATCACCACATCATTCCTTGGCGTCTACCTGTCCTTCTTCATCGACAGCGCGCCTGCGCCAACAATTGTTCTCCTACTCTCGGTCACCTTCGTCATCGCGTTCTTGAAGGTAAGCCTGGGAGGCAGGGCAGGCGTTCATTCCACCTGATATCCTGCCTGAGCCAGAACCGGCGACCACTCCTTCTCCACGTCATCCGGCGGCACTGCGGCCAGCAGGCTGCGGGTGTAGGGGTGCTGGGGCTCGGAGAAAACGGCCTCCGTTCGGCCGCTTTCCACCACCTCGCCCCGGTACATGACCATCACGCGGTCGCAGAGGTAGCGGACGACGGAGAGGTCGTGGCTGATGAAGAGCATCGAGAAGCCATGCTCGTCGCGAAGCTTCAGGAGAAGGTCGAGAAGCTGCGCCTGGACGGAAACATCGAGGCCGGAGACGATCTCGTCGGCTACAAGGATCTTCGGCAGGCTGCAGAGAGCACGTGCGATATTGACGCGCTGCTTCTGGCCGCCGGAAAGCTGTGAAGGGAAGCGCATCGCCGCGTCCGGCGGCAGGCCGATTTCCTTGAGAAGCTCGGACGCTCGGTTCATCCGTTCCTGCTGGCTGTTGTAGGCACCCGTCGCCTCATTGGCTTGCGTCACGATGCTGCCGATCCGGCGACGTGGGTTGAGCGCCGATTGCGGGTCCTGGAAGACCATCTGGATGTAGTCGCGACGGTAGGCTCTATCGGCATTGCCATTGGCGGTGACATCGCGACCTGCAAGGGTAAGTTTCCCATCCGTCGGCGTGTCCAGGCCCACTACGAGGCGGGCGAGCGAGCTCTTGCCGCTACCACTTTCCCCGACAATGCCGACGAACTCCCCTTCGCCGAGTGTGAAGTCGACGCTGTTCACCGCCTTGAAGCTGGTGCGCGACGCGAACGGGCTCCAGGCTGTCGTGTAGCCCTTGGTCAGCTTCTCTCCGCGCAGTTGCGTCGTGCCAGTTGTGACTTCTCTACCAGGCGCGAGCGGCGGAGGCACGATCTCCGGAGTCTTTTCCGTGCGGATGCAGGCGGCGATGTGGTTTGGCCCAATATCCACCAGCGGCGGCTCGGCCAAGGTGCAGGCTTCCACCGCATTCGGGCAGCGAGACGCAAAGCGGCAGCCTTTCAGGTCCTTCAGGACCCGTAGGCCCGGCATGCGTTCGGGCAGGATGTATAGCCCCCGCCGCGGACCGGTGATCGTTGGATTGGCGAGTTGCAGGCAGCGGGTATAAGGATGTGCCGGCGCAGAAAACAGCTGTTTCGCGGGACCACGCTCCGCCGGGCGACCAGCGTAAAGCACCATGATCTCGTCGCTGATTTGCGAGGCAAGGCGCAGGTCGTGAGTGATGAAGATCACCGCCGTGCCGTCGCGCTTCTGCATTTCGGCGATCAGCTTGACGATGCGCGCCTGGATGGTGACGTCCAGCGCCGTTGTCGGCTCATCAGCAATCAGCAGGCGCGGACGACTGGCAAATGCCATCGCGATCAGGATGCGCTGGCACATGCCGCCGGAAAGCTGGTGCGGATATTTGTCCAACAACGCCGCACCATGCGGCAGATGGACCGCCTCGAACTCCTTCAGTGCCCGCTGCTTCCAGTTTTCGCCAGGCGCCAGCCCGATGCGCAGCAGGTGCTCCTTCATCTGCTGCCCGACACTCAAGACCGGGTTGAGGCCCGATAGCGGTTCCTGCGGAATAAAGGCGATCTCGCGGCCGAGCAGATCACGGCGCCGCTCGGCAGCCATACCCACCAGATCCTCGCCATCAAACTCCAGAGTGCCTTTTGTGACCGCGAAACCGTGCGGCAGGAACTGCGAGATGGTGCGGCCGATCATCGACTTGCCGGCGCCGGATTCCCCGACAAGGCCGAGGATCTTGCCCGGCTCCAGCGAGAAGTTGAGATCGGTCAGGACCGGGAACCGTTCCTTGCCGCCGAGCGACTCGACGCTGAGGTTCCGCGCCGAAAGGATGGGACCTGACAAGTGACGATTGGCCATATCAGGTGCGCTCCGTCTGCGTGAGGCGGGTATCAAGCGTGCGGCGTAGGCCGTCGCCCAGGATGTTGAAGCCGAACACGGCAAAGAAGATCGCCAGGATCGGTGCGATCAGGTTGAAGGGCGCCTCGTAGATGTTCTGGCGCGCATCCGCGATCATCTGGCCCCAGGCAGGCGTTTCCGAACCGACGCTCATGCCGACGAAGGACAGGATCGCCTCGACGATGACGGCAACACCCATTTCAAGGCTCATCAGGGTAATGAGGAGTGGCAACGTGCCCGGCAGGATCTCGCGGGTGATGGTGCGCCAGTGGGAGAAGCCGACGAGTTGCGCGGCAGATACATAGTCACGCCTCCGCAGCACGATCACTTCGCTTCGCAAGACGCGGCAGAAGCGGGTCCAGTCGACGAGGATAATCGCCAGCACAACGTTTCTGAGCCCTGTGCCCAAGCCAACCATCAGGATCAAGGATAGGATGACCGGCGGGAAGGAGAGCCAGATTTCCACCACGCGGCCGATCACCCAGTCAACCCAGCCTCCAAAATAGCCGGCCACATGGGCAAAGAAGGCGCCGATGAGCATGGCGCCCACCGATGCCGTGAACGCGACGGTGAGGGCGACCCGTGCACCAAAGATGAGACGGGAAAGCACGCAGCGACCGAGACTGTCGGTTCCAAGAGGATACATCGCATCGCCGCCATCTGCCCAGGCAGGAGGGATCAGTATGGCGAGCAGGTCCTGTTCGTTGGGATCGTTCGGCGCGAGATAGGGGGCGAATACCGCGCAGATGCCGAGGATCAGGATGATGACGAGACCGGTCTGGACGCGGCCGGACTTCAGCCAGAGCGGAAGCGCTTTTCTGTCAGTGCTCGCCATGTCAGCGTACCCTCAGTTTCGGGTTGAGGATCAGGTAAAGGCTGTCCACGATGATGCTGATCACCAGCACGGCGATGCAATAGGTTAGGCCGGCGCCCTGGATGATTGGCAGGTCGGCATTGCGGATCGCATCGACCATCAGGTTGCCCATCCCAGGGTAGGAATAGATGATCTCGACCAATAGCGTGCCACCGAACAGGAAGCCGAACTGCACGCCCATCAGGCTGAGTGTCGGCAGGATCGCATTTTTCAGCCCGTGACGGACGAGGATGCGTTTTTCGGAGAGGCCGCGCAGGCGTGCCTGATGGATGTAGTCGTCTTGGTAGGCATCAAGCAGGCTGGAACGCAGCACGCGCATCAGCGACGGCGATAGTGCGATCCCGAGCGCCAGGCAGGGCAGGATCATGTGCTGCAGCGCGTTGAAGAAGGTCGCGATATTGCCAGTGATCAGGCTATCCAGCAGCAGGAATCCGGTCACAACCGGCCGCTCGAAGCCGGGGCTGAGGCGCCCGGTGAACGGCAGGACCTCGAAGAACACACCGAACATGAGGAGAAGGAACAGGCTCCAGAGGAATTCCGGCAGGGAAAGGAGGAGGATGGAGAAGAAGTCGGTAACGGCCTCAAGACGGGTGCCGCGTACGTAAAAGAGGAATAGCCCGCCGGCGAGACCAAAAACCGTTGCGACGATCATAGCGATAACGGCGAGTTCGATCGTGGCGGGCAGGGTATTGCCGATCAGCGATGTCACGTCCTGGCGGAAGTGGATGGAGCGTCCGATATTGCCGTGCAGAAGCTGGTTCAGCCAGATGCCGTACTGTTCGTAGAGCGGCCGGTCGAGTCCCATCTCCGACCGCATCGTCTCGATCTCCTCCAGCGTCGCGTTGGGCGGCAGCGACATTGCGGCCGGATCAACCGGCAGGATGCGCAGGATGCAGAAGAGAAGCGCGGACACAACGAGCAGGATCGGTATCGCGGTCAGCACGCGCTTTACCAACAGCTTGGCAATGGTCGCAAACATGCGCATGCCCCGTATGAGAAATGTCAGGAAGAGGGGCCGGGCGTACCCGAACCCCCAAAGCAGTATCCAACGCTTTAAGACCAGGACATGGTCTTGCCGAGGACCCACGCGTTGCCGTACTTCACGTAGTTGAGGTTCTTCTTGCGAACCACGGTCTGCACGCTCTGCAGCAGCGGAATGTTGGCACCGGTGTCCACAATCTCCTTGGCGAGATCCTGATACCCCTTGACCCGCTTCTCATACACCGGCTCCGTGAAGAGCTGGAGGATCTTGTCGCCAATTTCCTGACCCTTCCAGGCGCCGAACGGCATCTTCGGGTTCATGAGGTAACCGGCGAAAATTTCCGGGTCGCCGGTCGCGTTGTCGAAGCTGTAGAGGGTCGCCTCCGGCAGTTGGCCGCCGCGGTTCAACTCGAAATATTTCGAATACTCAATCTGCTGCAGCTCGACCTTCAGGCCAACCTTCTGCCACATCTGCACGAGCGCACGCGCGATATCGAAGTCGCTCGGGAACTGGCCGTTGGTTGCTGCGAGCGTAAAGGTGGCCGGCTTGTCGGCGGTGTAGCCGGCGTCGGCCAGAAGCTTCTTTGCAAGCTCCGGATCATACGGGAACTTGTAGTCTTCTACGAAGCCAGGCGTTCCCGGCGTTGCGGGCACCGAAAGCGGCACGGCCGCGCCGCCATAAAAGGCCTTCGAAAGCGCAGCCTTGTCGATGGCATGGTGGGCGGCAAGGCGCACGGCCTTGTCCTCGAAGCCCTTGTCGTTGCGCATCTGCAGGATGATGATGCGGGTGAAGGGGTTGATTTCGGAGGTCAGGCCTTCGGTCTTGCCCAACCGTTCCGTTTCGCGAACGGGCAAGTTCACAGTGATGTCGACCTGGCCGGACTGGATCGCCGCGGTACGTGCCGACGGGTCCTTGATGATGTCGATCGTGACCTGCTTGATCTTCGGCTTCTCGCCGAAGTAGTCGTCATTGCGCTCCAGCACGACGCGGGAGTTCATCTGGTAGTCAACGAGCTTGTAGGGGCCGGAACCGATAGGCTTCTTGGCAAACTCCTCCGCACCGACCGATTCGACATACTTCTTCGGCACCACATAACTGCCCAGGAAGGCCAGCCATTGCGGCGCCGTCGGGGTCGGAGCGGAGAACTTCATCACACCGGAGGTCGGCGACAGAACCTCGATTTCCGTCAACGTGCGCCAGGAGTTGGCGATGTCGAGCTTCAAGCCTGACTTCACACGGTCGATGAAGGTGTACTGGAAGTCCTCCATCGTCATCGGGTCGCCATTGTGGAACTTTACGTCGTCGCGGATCTCGAACGGCATGGAAAGACCGTCCGGCTTCAGCTCCCATTTGGTGATGAGGTTCGGGATCAGCTTCAGGTCAGGCGACTGGTCGAGCGGCTGGTCGAAGACCAGCTTGAAGATCGGCTGCGCATCAGGGTTGAAGCGCAGGTTAGGGTCCCAGGACGGCACGTCGGACGGCCAGCCGATTGTGACACTGTCGGAATCCTGGGCAAGGGCGAAACTGGCATGCGACAGCACGGAGCCGCTGACCGCGGCGAGGCCGAGCATCTGCAAGAGATTTCTGCGGTCGATTTCAAAAGTCATGACGATCCCTCTGGTTCACCCGTCGATGCACGCGACGGGCTTGCGGCGGTTGTTGAACGCAAGCCTGCAATCCTGCCAGGAGCTTCGGTTTTCAGTCCCGCTTTTGCGGTCGTCCCCTTGACATTGAGCGGATGGTAATTCGAGGCATATGTTACTTCAAGCCTAAAATTTTTCTGCCGATTGGAAAAATGAAGGCCTGATCCTGAGTTGCAAAAAGGCAGTCAACGAGCGAGTAAACCAAGCCTGCTGGTTGCATTTCGACCATGACGCTGGAGTTTTGGTGCCAACGTGGCACGAAAAACGGGTTGACGCGCTTTCACATTATTTTACTCTTAAAACGTCTTTTGAAATGCTACGGACATGATGTTGGCTTCATGCTCCTGATGAAGGGCTTGCTCGAGCGGGAATAGGTAGGCAAATGCATTCTCCATATCTGCTTTTCGAGCATCAGGCTCTGAAGAACCCCCAAGCGCCGATGTTGATCGCCCCGAAGAGCGCCAAGTTGCCCTATGCTCCGGAAGGCTTCCGCTACAGCTACGGGGATGTGCATGCGCGGGTGGAGCTTCTGAAGCAGGCGTTCGCGAAGGCGGGCTATGGCGTCGGCGCGCGGGTGGCCCTGTTGCTCGAGAACCGGCCGGAGTTCTTTGAGTATTGGCTCGCTTTGAATGCCATCGGCGTCTCGATCGTTCCGATCAACCCGGACCTGCGGCGCGATGAGTTGCTCTTCCAGCTCGATATGGCAGAGGCGTCGTTGATGGTGGTGAGTGCCGAGCGGCTGGAGGAGTTGCGCAATATCAAGCCGGAGACGCTGGCCGTCGTCGCGCCGGGTGATGATATCCCGCCATCACCAAAGGCATGGGAAGCGCGATCGGGCGGGCCGGATGCCGAATGCGCGCTGCTTTTCACCTCCGGTAGTACGGGCAAGCCGAAAGGTTGCATCCTCTCCAATGCCTACTTTCTCTGCCTCGCCGAGTGGTACACCACCCAGGGCGGCATCGCCGAAATGGTCGAGGGTGAGGAGGTGGCGCTCACGCCGCTGCCGATGTTCCACATGAACGCGCTCGGATGCACCGCCGTTGGGATGATGATGAAGGGCGGGGCCATCGTTCCGCTTGACCGGTTTCATTCCAGTTCCTGGTGGGCATCGATCGCCGATTCCGGTGCAACCATCATCCATTGCTTGGGCGTTATTCCAGCCATCCTGCTGCAGTTGCCTGTGGAAGAGGCCGAACGGCAGCATCGGGTGAAGTTTGCGCTAGGACCTGGTGTCGACGCGCGCCACAAGATCGAGTTCGAGAAGCGCTACGGCATTCCGATTGTTGAAGCTTGGGCTATGACGGAAACCGGTGGCCGTGCGGTGACGACAACCGCAGCTGACGACTATACACCCGGCCAGCGTTGCATCGGGCGGCCGCGCAAGGGGATGCAGTTCCGGATCGTCGATGACACCGGCAATGATGCCGAGTTCGGCAAGCCCGGCGAGCTTCTGGTGCGTGCAGAAGGTCCGAACCCGCGCGACGGGTTCTTCACCGGCTACCTCAAGGACGAGAAGGCGACAGAGGAGGCTTGGGAAGGCGGCTGGTTCCATACCGGCGACGTCGTCTACGCGGACGAGAAAGGTCTCCTCTACTTCTTCGACCGCAAGAAGAGCATCGTGCGACGCAGCGGGGAGAACATCGCGGTGCTGGAGGTAGAGGCGGCACTTGCCAAGGATCCAGCCGTCAAGGCATCTGCTGTCACACCTGTGCCGGACGACCTGCGTGGCGAGGAAGTTTTCGCGTTCGTGGTCGAGAACGAAGCGGCGGAAACGGTAGCTCTTGGAGAGAGGGCAAAACGCCTTGTCGAGGCAGCTGCTCAGCACATCGCCTACCACAAGCTGCCAGGCTTCATCGCCTTCATCGAAAAGCTTCCCGTCAGTTCGACGCAGAAGCTGCAGCGCGGCGAGATCAGAGCGATGGCGGCGAAGGCGGTGGCCGAGGGGTCGGCGATCGACCTGCGAAAACTCAAGGCATCAATCCGAAAGACAGGTTGATCCGCTAGTCGGATCAAAGGCGGATTGCCAAATGACAATGGGAGAGACGGAATGACACCCGAGAAGATACTTTATGAGACTGCCGTCACGGCTCAGGGAGGGCGTGAGGGGAGGGCGCAAAGCACGGATGGCAACTTGTCCGTCAACCTCTCGGTGCCGAAAGGCCTTGGTGGACCGGGCGGCGAGGGCACCAACCCGGAGCAGCTTTTCGCGGCTGGCTACGCAGCCTGTTTTCTCGGAGCGGTAAAACTCGTGGCACGTAACAAGAAAGTTGCGCTGTCCGGTGATATATCAGTCACCGCCAAGGTCGGGATCGGCCCGGTCCCCGTTGGATATGCGCTGGCCGTCGAACTGGTGGTGTCCCTGCCGGACATCGATCGTGCCCAGGCTGAAGAAATAGTCGCCGGCGCTCACGAGCGTTGCCCTTATTCCAACGCAACGCGTGGCAATGTGGACGTGAAGCTGACCGTCGCTTGAAGAGGGGTTGCTCAGGAACGTTCGACTGAATGAGCGCCACTGACGACGCGTCGGGCGGCGGTATCGTAGAAGCTGGTCAGCAGTTCCAGCATCTCGGTCGCGCCGCCAAGTCCCTTCTCAGCCTGGTCCATCTTCTGGATCAGCGAGACAAGCAGGTGCCGGCGCAGCGCGCGGTAATCCTGGGTAAGCTTCGTGCCCTTGCGGCTCGGGGTGTAGAGCGTGTCCTTCCGCGAACGTCCCTTGACGCGTTCGATAAGCTGCAGCGTTTGCAGCTTCTTGATCGCGTACTGGATATTGGCCGTGTCGTCGCGGCCGAGCAGGCGGGAGATTTCGCTCAACCCTTTCGGCTTGTTGCGATAGCGAATCGTGTGCAGGATTGCGGTGTCGAGACCGCTCAGGCCCGCGCCCGCAAGCTCGCTCGAACATTCTGATTGCCAGCGTAGAAAGGCTGCTGAAATGCGCCAAAGGGACCATTCGAATTCAGTCAGCGCCGCTTCCGAAATTTCAACGGAGGCGTCACTCAAGGGTGTCTCGGTCATGGTCATCGGGCTCTCCGGTCGCGGATCTAAGGCGAGAGTAAAGCCTTAAATTCTAATCATGGCGAGCGCAAATTTCGCGCACAAATAGAGCAAACGAGGGGTCAATGCGCATCTTCTGGCAAAGCTTCATCGACGCAACCGCAAGCGCGGCATACATGGCGCGGCTTTCGGAATACCTGAACGCCATTGCCGAGCCTGGCACGACGGTCGATGTCTTCGGCATAAGCCCGCCGGACCGCCATTTCGGGCGCCTTGCCGAATTTCGCTGTGCTGCAATCGCCATCGACAATGGACTGGAGGCTGCCGCGCACGGGTACGATGCCGTCGTGATTGGGCATTTCCAGGACCCGGGCCTCTACGAACTGAAGTCGTCGGTCAAGATTCCCGTCATCGGCACCGGAGAGGTGTGCATGCACTATGCCGCCCGCCTTGGTCGACGGCTGGCGCTTGTCACTCTCGATGATGTATTCCAGGTCTGGCACTACGAGCAGGCGGACCTTTACGGTCTCGGCAGCCGGGTGCGACACGTTGTTGGCATGAACTGCGAACCGTCCGATTTCAGCGCGGCCTTCGCGGGTGATAGCGAGGCGCGCCAGCGGATGCTGGCGGGTTTCACGGCGTGCGCCGAGCCGCTGGTTCGGGATGGAGCCGACGTGGTCGTGCCTGCGGGTGTGCTGCCAGGGCTCTTGGTCGGCGGCGAATACGGCTTCAAGGTGCTGCACGCCCCGGTAATCAACACCGCGGCCGTTACCTTGAAAAGCGCTGAGATGGATGCGCGGCTTCAGAAGATCAACGGCATCGAGGTCAGCCGCGGCCCCTTCTGCTCGCTCGCCAATGAACATGCGGTTGAGGATTTTCGAAACTTTGTCGCCAACGGTCGAGGTGCGCCGCTTTTCCCAAGCGGCACCTGACACCCTCGACGCCCGAGCGTCATATCGTCAGGATCAGCCGTCCGCGCGATACCGCGCCCTTCTCCATGAGCCGGTGCGCCTCGGCAGCTTCCGAGAGCGGTATCGTGCGCGCAACCTGCGGCTTGATCACCCCGGCGCCGGCCAGATCCATCATGGCTTGCAGCGCAACCTTGTCATCGGAGACCATGACGCGTGTTACGGTGACACCGAACTCCGCACCTCGATCGGTGATCGGATCGGCAACCAGCCAAGCCAAGCGTCCGCCACGCTTCAGGACTTGGTATGACCTATCGTGAACCGCGCCGCCCATCAGATCTAAGACCACGTCGTGGTCCTTCAGCAGACCTGAAAAGTCTTCCTCGTCATAGGCGATGACGTGGTCGGCGCCGAGGCTCTTCACATAGTCCCGGTTGGTTGAACGGCAGGTCGACGCCACTTCGGCGCCAAGACGATGGCAGAGTTGGATCAGGAGCCCGCCGACGGCACCGGCGCCGGAATGCACCAGCACCTTCTCGCCCGATTTAACCTCCGCCGTCTGCACCGAAAGCCAGGCGCTCAAGCCCGCATTGGTGAGCGCAACGGCTTCAACCGTCGAAAGCCGTTCCGGGATCTTCACCGCATTCTTTTCGTCAACGGCGATCATTTCGGCGTAGCCACCCTGGGCGAAAACGGAAGCCATGACGGCAACCCGATCACCGACCTGGAACTCGCTGGCGTCCTCACCCACCGCAACGACTGTGCCGCCGCCATCGCGTCCCGGCACGCTCGGCATCGGAAGCGTGAAATGGTTCTGCAGATGGCCGGCGCGCAGCTTCCAGTCGAACGGCGTGACGCTTGCGGCTTCTAGCTTGACGAGGATCTGGCCCGGACCGGCGACCGGATCCGGCAGGTCGACATACTGCATCACGTCTGTCGTGCCGTGCTCGCTATACTGTATGGCCTTCATGCTTCACTCCCCAAGCTTACGACTGCTTTCGCCGAGGCCAGACAGAGAACTGATAACTCAATGACTCGCAAGCCCGATGGAGGATGAGGACGTTCGACTGTGTGTCAGATCGCATGAACAACATGCATCGCACGCACCGCAGCCGAGGCGCGGTTCTCGACGCCGAGCTTCACATAGATCTGCTCGAGGTGCTTGTTCACGGTACGTCCGGAAAGGCCAAGGATATCGCCAATATCGCGGTTGGACTTGCCCTTGGCGATCCACTCGAGAACCTCCGATTCCCGCAGCGTCAGCGCAAAATGCTGTCTAAGAATTTCAGCTGCAGAGCGCTCGCTGGAGCCCGTCACCCGGAGCAGGATTTCGTCAGCACCGATGCTTCCCAGGAAGCTGAATCGCAGAACATTGGCGTCCGGAAGCCTGTAGGACAAAGGCATGTCACTGCCCGGACCACTCCTGTCGAAGCTCTTAAGCCATGCGGAGATCTGCCGGGACAGGTGATCGAGATCGTTCGTCTCAATGAGGCGCGTTGCCTGCGGCGTCGACCACCGGATCGTGCCATCACCCCTCACGGCCAGAAGATGACGGCCCGCAGCATCAAGAGCCACCCGCGCACTCTGTGCCGAGCGGGCGTTGGACAGGTGAACGCGGATGCGCGCCCGCAGTTCATCGATATTGATCGGCTTCGTCAGATAATCAACGCCGCCGGAATCGAGCGCATGGACCACATGTTCGGTATCCGTGAGCCCCGTCATGAAGATGACCGGGACCTGCGGCACGGCGGTGTTCGACTTCAGCTTTCGGCAGGTCGCAAAACCATCCATGCCAGGCATCACCGCATCGAGCAGGATGATGTCCGGGGTGATGCGCTCAACGATGCTCAGCGCTGCTTCGCCGGACGTCGCGATCAGCACGGAAAACCCGGACGCCTCGAGCGCCTCGGTGAGAAAACCCAGCGCGTCGGGGCTGTCGTCCACCAGAAGAACGATATCGCGGGGCAGGGGAAGTTCAGGCATCGCTTGCCCTTTGCATGTCAGTGTCACTCACGAATTTCATGTAACCCGCCAAGTCGAATGCCTTGACGTATGTGCTCGCTTCTTCAGCAAAGGCGCGGGTGTCGTCGCTCTGCGCCAGTTCGTGAAGCTTGGCCTCGATTCCGCGAACATAACCGATCTCACCGAGCCGCAAGAGATCCTGCAGATGGTCCGGCGCGGGCGCCTTTACCGGCAGTCGCGGATCCGTTGCAACCGGAAGCGCCGCGTCACTTTCATAGATCCAGGAGAGCCCGAGATGCACGGCGAGCTTATCGGCGAGCCTGCGAAGATCGACGGGCTTGGCGATCGCATCGTTATGGCCGTCCGTGCCCGGATTGCTCGCCACTCCGTCACCGATATTGGCAGAAAGCATGACGATGGGCGCGGTCTGGCCGAGATCACGTAGCTTTTCCACCAACTGCCACCCGTTCATGCCCGGCATCGAGATGTCGATGAGGAAAAGGTCCGGCGCCACGCCTTCGATCAGCGTCAGGCAGTCTGTCCCGCTGCTTGCCGTCAGCACCACGAAATCCATCGGCACCAGGACCTCGCGCATCAGGTCACGGTGATCCTCGTTGTCATCGACGACAACGATCGTGCGGCGCGGGCCGCTATAGGTGATGATCGTTTTTTCAGGTGCAGGTGCAGTATTGGGCCGTTCAACGGCGGAAAGCATCAGTCGCACCTTAAAGATCGAGCCTTCACCCTTGGTACTGGCAACAGCGATCTCGCCGCCAAGCGTGTTCGTCAGCAGTTGAGTGATCGTGAGGCCTAGCCCGAGCCCGGGCATCGGCCGAATGCTGTCCGCCTCGCCACGCTGGAAAGGCTCGTAGATGCGGCCAAGATCTTTCTCCGCAATCCCGCGGCCAGTGTCCGAGACCGTGAAGGTCGCCACCTGGCTGCGATAAGAGACGTTAAATCGGACTTTGCCTTCGTCGGTGAACTTGATCGCGTTGGACAGCAGGTTCACGAGGATCTGCCTTAAGCGTTTTTCGTCCGTACGGACATATTGGGGCAGGGCCCGGGCGCGTTCGTGCTCAAAGACGAGCCCCTTCGCCTGCGCCTGAAGCCGGAACATTTCAACAATCTGGTCGAGGAAATCCTGGATGTTGATCTCGTTGGAATAAACCTGAAGCCGCCCGGCCTCGATTTTCGAGATATCGAGGAGCCCATCGATCAGACCTGAGAGATGATCGGCCGACCGCTTGATAACCTTGATCGCGGGATGGCGAGGTGCCGGGATCGTTTCGTCACGCTCCAGGATCTGAGCGTAACCCAGGACGGCATTGAGCGGCGTGCGCAACTCGTGAGACAGGCCGACAACGTAGCGGCTCTTGGCGCGGTTTGCGGCCTCGGCTGTTTCCTTGGCTTCCTGCAGGGCCGCATCCGTCTTCTTGTGTGCGGCGATCTCCTTCAACAGAAGCGTGTTCTGGCGCGAAGACTCTTCTTCCGCCACGACGCGGCTGTCATGGGCAAGTACGTAGAACCAGGACACGACGCCCGCGATGATCGCGAAAACGAAAAAGACGATCAGCACCGTGCCGTAGATCACCTCGGCGTTCGCCGGTGTTGCCCGTCCCACCTGGTGGGCGATCATCCCCAGGATTGCCCCAATGAGCGAGATCGACAGGAGCGCGGTCAACCCATAGCGCCCAAGCCGTGTGCGCAACCGCTCCATGACCGTATCTGGCAAGACTGTTCCCGCGATGACGGCCAGTTGATTGTTCAGCCGCGCATGAGGCTTGCACATGTCATGGCAACGGCTGTCGAGTGTGCAGCAGAGCGAACAGATCGGCGCTGCATAAGCCGGGCACCAGGCCATGTCCTCATGCTCGAAGGGATGTTCGCAGATCGAGCAGGTGATCGAGTTGCGCAGCTTCCAGGCCTCGCGCGGCTTGCGGGCGAGGTAAAATTTGCCCTTGGTTGCGAAGGCAATGGCCGGTGAAAGCAGGAATGCGATCAGCGTTACATAAGTGGCAAGCGACGCCATTGTCGGGCCAAACAGCCCGAAATGGGCGGCAAGCGCTACCGAGGCGGAGCCGAACATCGCACCAAGACCGACCGGGTTGATGTCGTAGAGATGCGCCCGCTTGAACTCGATGCCCTCCGGCGACCAACCAAGCGGCTTGTTGATGAACAGGTCCGCCGAGATCGTGCAGAGCCAGGCCATGGCAATGATCGAGAAGATGCCAAGTGTGGCTTCGAGCAAGCGATAGATGCCGAGCTCCATCAACAGCAGCGCGATCGCCACGTTAAAGACGAGCCAGACGACGCGACCCGGGTGACTGTGGGTGAGACGCGAGAAGAAGTTCGACCAGGCGAGCGACCCGGCATAGGCGTTCATCACGTTGATCTTGAGCTGCGAGACCACCACGAAGGCAGCCATCAGCAACAGCGCTGCCGTCTCGTGCGGGATCATGTAGCCGAAGGCTGTGAGATACATATGTGCCGGATCGGCGGCTTCGCGCGCCGGCGTACCGGTTGCAAGCGTCAGCACGGCGAGGAAGGAACCGGCAAGCAGCTTGGGCACCCCGACGACCACCCAACCAGGGCCGGCCAGGAAGACCGAAATCCTGTGCCTCCATTTCTGCACGCCGTTTGGCGGAAGGAAGCGCAGGAAATCGACCTGCTCGCCGATCTGCGGCATCAGCGCAAGGATAACCGCGGAAGCGGCGCCGAACTCAAGGAGATCGAATGGGGCCGCACCCGCCACTTCAGCATTGGAATGGTCTATGCCCGCAAACGCGCGCCAGAGGTCGAACTTTTCCCAGTCGAGGAAGGCGATGAACACGAAGGGCAGGATGTTGAGCACGATCCAGAAAGGCTGCGTGGCAAGCTGGAAACGCGAAATCAACCGAATGCCGTAGATGACGAGCGGGATCACCACCACTGCGCTGATGATATAGCCGATCCAGGGCGGGATGCCGAAAACGAGTTCCAGTGCGCCGGTCATGATCGAGGCTTCGATCGCAAACAGCATGAAGGTGAAGGCGGCGTAGATCAGCGAGGTGATGGTCGAGCCGATATAGCCGAAGCTTGCGCCGCGGGTCAGCAGGTCGATGTCGACGCCATGGCGGATCGCACAACGGCTGATCGGCAGTCCGATGACGAGCATTGCCACGGCAGCAGCGATGATCGCGAAGAACGCATTGGTGGTGCCATAGGAAAGCGTGATTGCTCCCCCAATGGCTTCCAAAGCCAGGAACGAGATTGCGCCAATTGCGGTATGCGAGATACGGTTCGACGAGAATCGACGGGCGCTCTTGGCGGTGAAGCGCAAGGCATAATCTTCCAGCGTCTGGTTTGCCACCCAGCGATTATACTCTCGCCGGACGGGGATGATGCGTTGGCGGGCTGCCATGCCTATATTTTCAGCACCCAAGAGGAACGTCTTTAGATTAAGCAGTCTCTACCGTGGCTCGATGTTTTGCAAGTGGTGAAGCGATGCGCGTGTACCGGGGTTGCCACGTTATGCGAAGCGTTGGTGGGGCGTTTGCCCCCGCGTCATACGTCATTTTGCGTATGTGGTTTTGCACTGCAGCGCACGATAGTCCCCTCAGCAACGGCCAAATTTTCGTTGCACCAACCACAAGAGGGGTCCGCACGATGAAATTTAGCTCCAAACTGGGCGGCGCACTGCTGGCTGCTGCCATGTCCGCCACGGCGCTTTCCGGCGCCTTTGCCGCCGACGATACGATCAAGATCGGCGTCCTGCATTCGCTCTCCGGCACGATGGCGATCTCCGAGACGACGCTCAAGGATGCCATGCTGATGCTCGTCGAGCAGCAGAACGAGAAGGGCGGCGTTCTTGGCAAGAAGCTCGAGGCGGTAGTGGTCGATCCGGCCTCCGACTGGCCGCTGTTTGCCGAAAAGGCCCGCCAGTTGATCTCCCAGGACAAGGTCGCCGCGGTGTTCGGCTGCTGGACGTCGTCATCCCGCAAGTCGGTCCTGCCGGTCTTCGAAGAGCTGAACTCGATCCTCTTCTACCCGGTCCAGTACGAGGGTGAAGAATCCTCGCGCAACATCTTCTACACCGGAGCTGCCCCGAACCAGCAGGCCATCCCTGCTGTCGATTACCTGGCGAACGAAGAAGGCGTTGAGCGCTGGGTGCTGGCGGGCACCGACTACGTTTATCCGCAGACGACCAACAAGATCCTCAAAGCCTACCTGATGTCGAAGGGCGTGGCTGAATCCGACATCATGGTCAACTACACGCCGTTCGGTCATTCCGACTGGCAGACGATCGTTTCCGACATCAAGAAGTTCGGCTCCGCCGGCAAGAAAACGGCCGTCGTTTCCACCATCAACGGCGATGCCAACGTGCCGTTCTACAAGGAACTCGGCAACCAGGGCGTCAAGGCTGAAGACATCCCGGTCGTCGCCTTCTCCGTTGGCGAAGAAGAGCTTGCGGGGCTCGATACCAAGCCGCTCGTCGGGCATCTGGCCGCTTGGAACTACTTCCAGTCTGTCGATTCCGAAGTGAACGCAGAGTTCATCAAGGAGTGGCATGCCTTCACCAAGAACGACAAGCGCGTCACCAACGACCCGATGGAAGCCGCCTATATCGGCTTCAACGCCTGGGTGAAGGCAGTCGAGGCAGCCGGCACCACGGACACCGACGCGGTGCTCGACTCCATCATCGGCGTCTCCGTCCCGAACCTTTCGGGCGGCACCTCGACCGTGATGCCGAACCACCACATCACAAAGCCGGTGCTGATCGGCGAGATCCAGGCCGACGGTCAATTCGAGATCGTGCAGCAGACGCCGTCGGTGGTTGGCGACGAGTGGTCCGACTACCTGCCGGACTCCAAGAACCTGATCTCCGATTGGCGCAAGCCAATGTCGTGCGGCAACTTCAACGTCGACACTGGCAAGTGCGGCGGCAAGGGCAGCTGATCGCGGATCTTCTGGCGGGAGGGGGATGTCCATCCTCCTCTCTCATGCCTGCGCTCACCGCATGGTCCCGCAGCGTCGCATGTGCGAGGCAAAGGGGTCAGTCCGAAAAACCTTCTCTCACTCAGAAGCACCGACCACCGGGAGGCGAGGTTATGAGAATAACAAGCTTGTTCGCAGCATTCTTCGCTCTTCTCCTTGTCTCCCTTGCCGCGCCGTCGTCCGCCCAGCAGCCGGTCGATCCGAAGCCGTTGATCGATCAACTCGCCAAGGCGAACTTCAGCCAAGCGGAGGATCTGATCGGCAAGATGGCGGCGACCGGTGACGCTCGTGTCGTGCCGGTGCTTCAGGCTTTTACGGAGGGGGATCTCTATGTCCGCAAGACAGATAATCTTGTGTTCATCGGAAAGACCGCGGGAAGCGGCTTCGAACTCGTCGAGCCGCTCACCGGTGAGAGCGCCGGCCCGGTAGCCAAGAGTGCCATCACCAAGATCAAGGTCAACAACAGCCTCCGTCGCGCCATCCGCTCTGCCATGGGCGGTCTGACGCTTCTGAGCCCCGACCGTAACGTGCGACTGCAGGCGGCAGATGCCGTAATGCGCTCTCCAAGTTCTGAAAACCTGGAACTCATCGAAGCCGCACTTGCCAAAGAAACAGATGCCGAGGTGAAGGCCCGGATGGAGGAAGCGCGCGCCGTCTCAGTCCTCTCCTCAGATCGGTCCGTCGAGGAGAAACGCGATGCCATCCATACGATCAAGGATCTGGGTGGACGCAACGCGCTGGGCATCCTGAACACGATCTCCGGCAGCATTGATCCAGCACTCACGGCCGATGTGGAAGCCGCCGTCGCAGCGTTGCAAAGCGAGCAGCAGCTCTGGGATATGGCCCAGAATGTCTGGTACGGCCTGTCCCTGGGGTCTGTCCTTCTCCTGGCTGCAATCGGCCTTGCGATCACCTTTGGCGTCATGGGGATCATCAACATGGCCCACGGCGAGATGGTCATGCTCGGAGCCTACTCGACCTTCGTGGTGCAGCAGGTGATACGCGACAGCGCGCCCGCCCTCTTTGAATGGTCGCTGGCAATTGCCTTGCCTGTCGCCTTTCTGGTCACTGGGGCCGTTGGCTTCCTCATTGAACGCGGCGTGATCCGTTTCCTTTATGGACGCCCGCTTGAAACACTTCTCGCCACCTGGGGCGTCTCCCTCATCCTGCAGCAGGCGATCCGCTCGATCTTCGGTCCGACGAACCAGGAGGTCGGCAACCCGTCCTGGATGTCCGGATCGTTCCCGCTCGGCGGCATGACGATCACCTGGAACCGGATGTGGATCATCCTCTTCTCGCTTTCGATCTTCTTTGCGCTTCTCTTCCTGATGAAGAAGTCGGCCTACGGGCTCAACATGCGCGCCGTCACCCAGAACCGCCGCATGGCGTCCTCCATGGGGATCAAAACACCTTGGGTCGATGCGCTCACCTTCGCGCTGGGTTCGGGCATCGCGGGCATCGCGGGCGTCGCACTGTCGCAGATCGACAATGTCTCGCCCAACCTTGGACAGAGCTACATCATCGACAGCTTCATGGTGGTAGTCTTCGGCGGTGTCGGCAACCTCTGGGGTACGCTTGTGGGCGCCCTCTCGCTCGGCGTCCTCAACAAGTTTCTCGAACCATCGGTCGGCGCCGTGCTCGGAAAGATCCTGGTGCTGGTCCTCATCATCCTCTTCATCCAGAAACGTCCGCGCGGCCTCTTCGCGCTCAAGGGAAGGGCGGTGGAAGCATGATCACCAACTTCATTCTGCGTGCGCTGGACGGCAAGATCACCGTTACCGTCGCAATCCTGCTTGCCGTCGCAGCCCTGGTGCCGGCGCTCAATCTCCTGGCCACGCCGGATAGTGCCCTCCACATCCCCACCTATGCTATGTCGCTGATGGGAAAATATCTCTGCTACGCGCTCCTGGCCTTGGCTCTCGACCTCGTCTGGGGTTACTGCGGAATCCTCTCGCTCGGCCACGGCGCCTTCTTCGCCCTCGGCGGTTATGCGATGGGCATGTACCTGATGCGGCAGATCGGCTCGCGCGGCGTTTATGGCAATCCGGAACTGCCGGACTTCATGGTCTTCCTCAACTGGAAGGAACTGCCATGGTTCTGGTACGGCTTCGACTGGTTCCCCTTCGCCATGCTGATGGTGCTTGTCGTGCCCGGTCTGCTCGCCTTCGTGTTTGGCTGGTTCGCTTTCCGCTCCCGCGTCAACGGCGTCTATCTGTCGATCATCACCCAGGCGATGACCTACGCGCTGATGCTTGCCTTCTTCCGCAACGACATGGGGTTCGGCGGGAACAACGGCCTGACTGACTTCAAGGACATCCTCGGCTTCCCGGTCCAGGCTGATGGAACGCGCGCGGTCCTCTTTGCCATGTCGGCGATCATGCTCTCGCTCTGCCTCGTCGTCGCCTCCGCCATCACCCAGTCCAAGTTCGGCAAGGTGCTGGTCGGCGTTCGTGACGCCGAAAGTCGGGTCCGCTTCCTCGGCTTCCGGGTGGAAAACATCAAGCTCTTCACCTTCGTCGTCTCGGCCATGTTTGCGGGAATTGCCGGGGCGCTGTTCGTGCCGCAGGTGGGCATCATCAACCCCGGTGAATTTGCGCCGGCCAACTCGATTGAAGTCGTCGTCTGGACGGCCGTCGGTGGGCGCGGCACGCTGATCGGCCCGATCATCGGTGCGATCCTTGTGAATGCCGGCAAGAGCTTCTTTACCGGCGCATTTCCGGAGATCTGGCTGTTCGCACTGGGCGGGCTGTTCATTGCGGTCACGCTGTTCCTACCCAAGGGTATCGTCGGCACGATCCGGCAGGGCTGGACATCACGAAAGGCTTTGAGAGCTGCAGCGGATCAAGAAAAGGGCAGGGGCACCGCCCTCCTGCCGCAGGCGGCGGAGTAGGATCATGACGACGATTGCCGAGACCCGTACCAAGAGCCTGCTTTATCTCGACAACGTTTCCGTCTCCTTCGACGGCTTCAAGGCATTGAACGCGCTCTCCTTCGTGGTGGAGCCCGGTGAGCTTCGCGCGATTATCGGACCGAATGGCGCCGGCAAGACAACGATGATGGACATCATCACGGGCAAGACGCGTCCGGATACCGGCGCCGTGCTGTTTGAAGATTCAGTCGACCTCACCAAGAAGGACGAGGCTGACATCGCCCAGTTAGGTATCGGGCGAAAGTTTCAGAAGCCGACGGTCTTCGAAAGCCATACGGTCTGGGACAACCTTGAACTGGCGCTCAACCGCAAGCGCGGCGTCTTCGCCACCCTCTTCTACACGCTCACACCGGAAGACCGAAAGCGGATCGAGGAAATCCTGACCACCATCCGCCTCACCCACCGCAAGGACGAACTCGCCGCCAACCTGTCGCACGGCCAGAAGCAGTGGCTGGAGATCGGCATGTTGCTCGCACAGGAGCCAAAGCTTCTGCTGGTGGACGAGCCGGTCGCTGGCATGACGGACGCGGAAACGGCAGAAACCGCGATCCTGCTGAAGGAAATTGCCAAGACGCGATCCGTCGTCGTCGTTGAACATGACATGGGCTTCATCCGGGACCTTGGGGTGAAGGTGACCTGCCTCGCCGAAGGCTCCGTGCTTGCCGAGGGCTCGATCGACTTCGTGTCGAGCGAGCCGAAGGTGATCGAGAATTATCTGGGGCGGTAAGAACGATGCTGACAGTCAACAATGTCAATCTTCATTACGGTGCGGCCCAGGCCCTGCGTGGCGTTTCCCTCACCGCGGACATGGGCAAGATCACCTGCGTGCTGGGCCGCAACGGGGTGGGCAAGAGCTCGCTCCTGCGCGCGATCACCGGGCAGCATGCCGTTTCATCAGGAACCGTCAGCTTTCAGAACGAAGTGCTGAACGGCCTTCCTCCTTACGCCCGCGCGAGGCAAGGTATCGGTTATGTGCCGCAAGGGCGGGAGATTTTTCCGCTTCTCACCGTGCAGGAAAATCTGCAAAGCGGTTACGCACCGCTTGCCCGCAAGGACAGATTCATTCCAGACGAGATCTTCTCACTTTTCCCAGTGCTGAAATCCATACTCGGGCGACGCGGGGGCGATCTTTCTGGCGGGCAGCAGCAACAGCTTGCCATTGGGCGCGCTATGGTCACGCGGCCCAAGATCCTGGTGCTGGACGAGCCGACGGAAGGCATCCAGCCGTCGATCATCAAGGATATCGGCCGCGCCATCCGCTATCTCCGGGACTCGACCGGCATGGCAATCCTGCTCGTGGAACAGTACCTCGACTTCTGCCGGGAACTCGCCGACCAGGTTTACATCATGGATCGCGGCGAAATCGTGCATGAAGGTCCGGCCGAGACGCTGGATACGCCGGAAGCGAGGCGACACCTCACTGTCTAGCGCATCAAGAGACAACCATGCCCACTGCGCGGCCTTGATGGGCCGTGACGTGATCGATAGGACTCGGAGTCGCGACGAACATGGGGAGGGTGCCGTATGCCGAAAATGACGACCGGGGAGATCATCACGCAATCGCTCGTCGCGAACGGGGTGGATACGGTCTTCGGCATACCCGGCGCGCATATGTACGACCTCGTCGACGCCATGGCGCGCGAAAGCCGCATCCGGTTCATTCATACCCGCCACGAACAGGGTGCAGGCTACATGGCCTACGGTTACGCCAAGGCGACCGGCAGGACAGGTGTCTATACTGTGGTTCCGGGCCCGGGCTTCCTGAATTCGGGCGCCGCCATCTGCACCGCCTATGGCGCCAACGCGCCGGTTCTCTGCCTCACCGGCAATATCATGTCCCACCTGATCGGGCAGGGTAGGGGACAGTTACACGAGCTGCCCGATCATCTCGGCACGATGCGCGGTCTGACGAAATGGGCCGAGCGGATCAATCATCCCACCGAGGCCGGCGAAATCATGCGCCAGGCATTTTCCCAGATGCATTCGGGGCGTCCTCGGCCGGTCGCGATCGAGGCGCCCTGGGACGTATTCGGCATGGCATCTGAAGTTCCGACTCCTGAAGCGGCAACGTCGCTGCCGGCACCACAGATCGATGCAGAACTCATCGAGAAAGCCGCGACCATGATCGCGGCTGCAAAGAACCCGATGATCATGATCGGGTCGGGCGCAGTTGATGCCGGTGATGAGGTGCTGGCACTTGCGAAGCTTCTCCAGGCACCCGTGACCGCACATCGCAACGGCAAGGGCATCGTCAGCGATGACGAAGATCTTGCGATGATGGCGCATGCAGCATGGCGTTTCTGGCCGCAATGCGATCTCCTGATTGGCGTCGGCAGCCGGCTCGAGCTGCAATATTTCCGCTGGCGCTGGCTTCCGCCGGGCTTGAAGGTTCTGCGCCTCGACATTGATCCGACCGAAATGGTGCGGCTGAAGCCGGATCTCGGGCTGGTGGCGGACGCCAAGGCTGGCGTCGCTGCTCTCGTTGACGCGCTCCAAGACAAGGTCGGGCAACGACCTTCTCGCGTTGGGGAATATCGGCAACTGAAGGCGGAAGCCGCAGAAGCCCTGAGGAGCGTGCAGCCCCAGGAGGAATATCTTCGGGTGATCCGCAAGGTTCTGCCGCGCGATGGGTTCTTCGTGGAGGAGGTCTCGCAGGTTGGTTTTACCGCGCGAATGTGTTTCCCCGTCTATGCGCCGCGACAATATGTAACCTGCGGCTACCAGGATAATCTTGGTTTCGGATTCAATACCTCGCTGGGCGTCAAGGTGGCGCATCCGGACAAGGCTGTCGTCTCGATCTCCGGCGACGGGGGCTTCCTGTTCGGCGTGCAGGAACTGGCAACGGCGCGCCAGTTCGGCATCAACGTCGTGTCGATCGTCTTCAACAACAACGCCTATGGCAACGTGCGGCGCGACCAGCAGCAGGTCTATGGCAACCGGCTGATCGGGTCTGATCTGGTGAACCCGGATTTTGTCGCGCTGGCGCAGAGTTTTGGTGTTCTCGGGATGCGGGCAACTACTCCGTCGGAACTGGAAGTGGCGCTCACCAAGGCTCTCGCGGCGGACGCCCCGGTGGTGATCGAAGTGCCGGTGCCGACTGGCTCCGATACCTCACCCTGGCCGTTCTACCACCCGGCCGCACCGGCGTAAGCGCGACGAGGTTCACGTGATCTGCTGGACGGACTCGATGAGCGGCATTCCGCCCACCGTCTCGGCAAATCTTTCCCAGGTTCCGCGGGCGCCTTTTCGCCACTCGTCGGGGGTCTCCGGTGCAACGATCTTGCCGCCGTGGCCAAGTGCCTGTTCAACTGATTTCGCCTCATCTTCCGCCATCAGCCGGTCGAAATATCGCGCGCCTTCGCGTGACGCGTCCCCAAGGACCGTCCTCTGCTCGCCGGTCAGTTGCTTCCAGAAAGGCGCGGCGTAGAAAATGACACCAGAGGCCCAGATGTGCCCGGTCTCCGTCATGTATGGCACCACTTCATAAAGCTTGAAGCCGGCATAGGCGGATTTGGTCAGGTCCATCGCGTCGGCAACGCCACTGGAGAGAGCGTTGTAGGTTTCCGGAATGGGAATGCCGACCGGGGTCGTGCCGAATGCACTCCAGAGCGTTGTATGCAACGGGCTCTGGATGACCCGGATCTTCTTGCCAGCAAGTTGTTCGGGCCGTGTCACAGGCTCCTTGGTCAGAAGATGGCGTGCACCGTAGTTGATGAAGTCGCCGACAACAAATCCCTGCGCTGCGAGCCTGTGCTTCAGATCATGGCCCAACTGGCCATCAACCGTCTTGCGAACATGGTCTGCATCGCGGAACAGGAAGGGCAGGTCGAGAATCTGCAGTTCCGGCAGCCAGCCGGAGAGCGACGAGACGGTGGAAAGGCTCGCCTGGATCGAACCCAGCCGCGTGCCTTCCAGGACTTCCTTCTCGCCGCCAAGTGCGCTGTTCTTCACAACGTTGAATCGAAACTCGCCGGGCAGCTTGCTCTCGACAAGGTCGCGGATCTTCAGCCACACCAGCGTTTCCGGCTTGTCTTCACCCAGCAGCGACGCGATGGTTATCGTCTTGGCCCGGGTCGATGCGCGGACCAGATTGGGTGCCGCAAGTGCCACGGCCGCAGTTGCCGTTGCTGTCAGAAGCCGGCGGCGTTTGAGCTTGATCATGATCAGTCCCCGAGATTGATGCGTTAGAAGATTAGCGTCCAGGCGCAGAGCAGCGCGAGCGAGATGAGCAAGGCGAAAAGGTAAGGCAGGACGTTGCGAAAAAGGGCCGTGGCCGGCACGCCCGTGACGCCGCTCACGACAAACACCAGCATGCCGAGCGGCGGCGTCAGCCCGTGGATCATCAGGTTCACCACCAGGATCACGCCGAAATGTATAGGATCGATACCCGCGGAAACCGCCGACGGAAGCAGGATCGGGCCGAACAGGAGAATCGCTGCTCCGATATCCAGCACCAGCCCAACCAGCAGCAGAATGAGGTTGGAAAGCAGAATGACGGCGAACGCACTCCCACCGAGCAGCGATACGAAGTCGCTGACGAGGCTGGCCACATCGTCCACAGCCAAAAGGAAAGCGAACGGTCCCGCCGTGCCGATCAGGAGCCCGATTGCTGCAGCCTCCCGCGCCGCCTGGACAAAGGCGCCGAAGATCGCGCTTCCCGCAAGTTTTGCGCGGATGGCAAGGCATAGGGTATAGAATGCAGCAAGTGCTGCAGCCTCCGTGGTCGTGACAATCCCGAAGCGAATGCCGAGCACCACGATCAGTCCCAAGCCGAATGCGGGCAAAGCGGCGATCGCCGCGCGCCGTCGCTCCCCGCTCGTCGCAGCGGGCATGCGCGGCTGCCGACGCACCGTGAGGTGGATCGCCACCGCAAGGCATACGGCCATGAACAAGCCTGCGAGCAGCCCTTCCAGCAACAATGCCCCGACGCAAAAATTTGTTGCTGCCGCAAGGATCAAGAAGGCAATCGAGGGCGGAATGATGTTGTCGAGGACGGACGTTGCGGCAATGATGGCACCGGCCCGGGCGGGCGGATAACCGTGCTTCACCAACTGCGGCTGGAAGGTCGAGGCACCGAAGGCGGCATTGGCAACAGACGAGCCTGATGCGCCTGAAAATAAAACGCTCGTCAGCAATGTCGTTTGTGCCAGGCCTCCGCGGCGATGTCCGACCATGGAGGCAGCGAACGTAGCCAGATGACTGGCGACGCTCGACACCGTCAACAGGCTGCCGACTAGCAGGAAGAAGGGGATGGCCAGCAACAGGAATTTTGACATCGACGCCACGGCGGTAGAGACGATCGCTGGCTCCGGCAGTGGGCTTCCGAACGCGGTTGCGACATAGGCGGCGGCGAGGAAGGCGTGGGCGAGCGGCGCCGCGAGCAACATACCCAGTGCTGCCGTCGCGGCCAGGAAGATGCTCGCCGGCAGTTCGGTGTCGATCCCGGCCCTCTGAGTGATCGCGTACACGGCGACGCCAATCGAGGTTGAAACCAGCAGCCGTGTCAGTTGGCCGTCCGCTGCACGCCTGAGGGTGAGGACGATGACGACCAGTCCACCGCCGACGGCGAGGAACGCAAAACGTATCCATTCCGGAAGCCCGAGCGTCAGCGAAAAACCACCCAGCATGGAAATGATCTCATGTCCCCCAGAGATCAAAAGCAATGCAGCGCAGATGGAGAAGACGTCAGCCAACATCTGTGCGACGGTGTCCAACCCCTTGGGCAAGAGACGGGTGAACACATCAAGCCGCATTGCCAGGGGTCCGTTCAAGGCAATGGGCGCACCAAGTCCGATCAGGGCGACATGCAGCCAGATTGCCGCGTCTTCTGCGCCGATGATGCCGGTGTGGAAAAAATAGCGCAGGACGACATTGATCGTCACCAAGGCGAGCAAAGCCATCAGAATGACCGCGGCAACGGTCGCGAGACCGGCCTCGACGAAGCCAAGAACCCGATCCGCCGCTCGTGCAAGCGAAACGTCGCTTCCTCGGCTTGCTCCGGGGCGGGAGCGGGTCGCTGCATTTGGCCACATCAGATGGTCTCCGAACCCAGGTGTTCACGGAGATCCAGGTGAAGCGAGAAGAGAAAGTGCCGTCGCGAAAGGTGACGCCGTTTCCGTTCCTACGCCGGTATGACCCGGATCAGGTTCAAGGGTCCGGCTCACCGCCATCTCAGCATCGTTGCGATGCCCCCCTCGGAATAGCGCGAAGATGCAGAAACATCTTCAGCGTGTCAACGCTCTAGCGTCACCGCGTTAAAGGCTTCTGTTTCAGCCTCGGCGTGCCGCTTCGATCGTGGCAACATCGATCTTCTTCATCGTCATCATGGCGTCAAAGGCGCGTTTTGCCTCGGCGCCGCCGACAGCCAGAGCGTCAGTGAGGACACGCGGTGTGATCTGCCAGGAGATACCCCATTTGTCCTTGCACCATCCGCATTCGCTCTCCTGCCCGCCATTGCCGACGATGGCGTTCCAGTAACGATCGGTTTCTTCCTGGTCTTCGGTCGAGATCTGGAATGAAAAGGCTTCGCTGTGCTTGAAGATCGGGCCGCCGTTCAAGCCGATGCATGCCACACCCGCGACACGGAACTCGACGACCAGAACATCACCCTCCCGGCCGTCAGGATAATCGCTCGGTGCACGGATGATTGACGTCACTTCGCTGTCCGGAAAGACGGTTGCGTAGAAGCGGGCTGCCTCTTCCGCATCATGATTGTACCAGAGGCAAATCGTGTTCTTCGTCATCATGCTCTCCCTTGGTTGGCGCTGCACCTCTGCAGCTCACGTCAGGATGACGTTGATGCCGGGGACGATCCTACACCGTCGCTCCCGATTTTATTTGACCGCGCGAACGCCCGGGTTAGCTCGCCCTGCGTATCTGCGCCCGCTGCTCCTCGGCCTTCAGGGTCTGGACAAGTCGTGCCAGCCAATCAACGAAGACCCGCACCTTGTTGGAAAGGTGCCGCGTCTGCGGATAAACAATGTAGAGCGGCAAGGGCTCACAATCCCAGTCCGGCAGCACCTCGATCAGTTCTTCTCTGGCCACCGCATCGCGAACCATGAACTCGACGGCCTGGGCAATGCCGATGCCGGAGATCGCGGCGTTGACATAGGATCGGGCATCGTTGACCGAGATCACGTAGCGCGGGTTGATCTCAAGTTTCTCGTCACCACGGCAGAAGTCCATCGGCATGATCCTGCCGCTCGTCGCGTTGAGGTAACCGATGCAGTAGTGGCTTTCCGTCAACTCGTTCGGATGGTTGGGTATGCCGAATTTTTCGATGTATCGCGGCGCCGCATAGAAGCGAAAGCCGATCTCGCCAACCTTGCGCGCAATCAGTGACTGATCGGTCGGGGTACCACCCCGCAGGGCGCAATCGACGTTCTCGGCGATGTAATCGACAAGACGGTCACCCACGCCGATATCCAACGTGATCTGCGGGTACCGTGTGTGGAAGTCACAAAGGTTGGGGATCACAAGCAGATCCGCGAATGCGCCTGCCATCTCCACGCGCACGCGTCCCGTCGGTTGCGTCTGCGAGTTCGACATGCTGCCGTCGAGTTCATCCAGCTCGGCAAGGATCTGGGCCGCCCGCTCATAATAAAGCGCGCCGTCCGTCGTCACCATGACGCGACGCGTCGTGCGGTTGAGCAGCGTGGTGCGCAAATGCCGTTCAAGGCCTTGCACCATGTTGGTCACTGTTGTCTTCGGCATGTTCAGCGTCGCGGCCGCACGAGAGAAGTTCCCGGTCTCAACAACGCGCACGAACACCCGCATTGCAGACAGCTGATCCATAGCGCTCTCCTCTGTCTTCTGAATTATCCGCCGACTTGGAATAGTGTTGCCAAAAATGCAAACTTGTGCGACCGGCCTTGAACAATAATATCAGATGCGAACTCAACGGCAAGCGACCCGTTAAAGTGGGATTGTCAGCCGGAGGAACAATGGATGTCGGTACAGTGGGAAAACGTCGACTTTGCAACGACTAAGCCATCGGTGCCGATGCGGCTTTATGAAGGAGCAGCCAAAGGCAAGGCTCCCGCTCTTGTTTTGTATCTGCGTGGCGGAGCGTTCCTCAGCCGGGATCGAAAGGAGATAGAAAGACCCATCGGGAAAGCGTTTGCGGAAACGGGCGCCGTCGTTCTCGAGGCAGATTATTCCCGCGTTTCGCACAACGTCTTTCCGCAGGCGATGGAATGCGCCTTCATGGCACTGAAGTGTCTTTCCGGACGGCGCAAACAGTTCGGCAGCCCGCGGTCGCGGCTCCTTGTCGCCGGAGATGAGGCTGGTGGCAACCTCGCCGCCAGCGTCGCACTCAAGGCGCGGGACCAGATGCCGGGTGAGTTGAGCGGTCAGGTGCTTCTGTCGCCGATGATCGACCCGATGATGGCGACGGCATCGATCCGCAAGGCTGACAAGATCGGCATGGGCCAACGTTGGGCCGAAGGCTGGAGCCACTATCTTGGCTCCCACTGCGGCTTCCAGCACCCCTATGCGGCGCCATGCCTCTGTTCGCGGCTTTCGGGTGTCGCACCCGCTTTGGTCGTGACATCGGAAGATGATCCGCTGCACGACGAGACAGTTGGTTATGCCAGCCGTCTCAAGGCCTCCGGCGTGACGGTAAGGCAGAAAGTATTCCCGGCCAGCTGTGGCTGGACCGGCATTTATAGCGAAGGCGATGGCAAGTGGATGGCAACACTCTGTTCCGAATTCACCGCCTTCGTGGACAGTTTAAATTAGTAGCATGACGTATTTGAAACGGAATAGCGGCCGCCTCCCAAGGCCGTAAGGAGACTACCAATGGCATCGAGACTATCAAACTGGGCCCTGTGGGGCACCGGGCTGGGTACGGCTGCGCTTATCGTTGGCGCTTCCTTTTACCTGGACATGCCACAGGGCGCCAATGCAGCGCCGACGACCGAAACCGCACCGGCCCCGGCCGTCCCGGTGACGGTTACCACCGTAACTCCGCGCAATGTCACCACCTGGCAGGAATTTTCGGGACGACTTGAAGCCGTTGATCGGGTCGAAATCCGCCCCCGGGTTTCCGGCGCCGTGCAGTCCGTCCACTTCCGGGAAGGCGGGCTCGTCAAGGCGGGTGATCTGCTCGTGACCATCGATCCCGAACCTTACAAGGCGGCGGTTGCTCAGGCGGAAGGCCTGGTCGCCTCTGCCGAAGCCAAGGTCGATCATGCAAAGACTGAACTCGAGCGTGGCAAGAACCTCGCTGCCAAGAACACGATCTCGCAAAGCGATCTTGCGCAACGTCAGAGCACCTACAGCGAGGCTATTGCGAACCTGCAGTCGGCCAAGGCGGGCCTCCGGACAGCGCAGTTGGAGCTCGGATACACCGAAATCCGCGCCCCGATCGATGGCAGGATCGGCAAGCTGGAAGTAACCGTCGGCAACCTTGTCGCCGCCGGCTCCACTTCCGTTCCGCTGACGACGCTGGTGTCAATCGATCCGATCTATGCAAGTTTCGCGGCCAACGAAGAACTGGTGGCAAAGATCCTGGCGGATCTTCCGGTGGAGAATGGTTCTCCCGCCATTGACCGTGTTCCGGTCGAGATCAGCACGCTGGCCGGCGAGGATACCAAGATCCGCGGCAAGTTGCAGCTGATCGACAATGAAGTGAACACCACGAGCGGCACGATTAGCGTTCGGGCTGTCTTCGACAATCCGACTGGAAAGCTTCTTCCCGGCCAGTTTGTTCGTGTCCGGCTTGGCCAGCCGAAGGCCTCCGAGCACCTGATGGTCAGCGAAAAGGCGATCGGCACGGACCAGGACAAGAAATTCGTCTTCGTGGTGGATGCCAAGAATACGGTTGGGTACCGGCAGGTGGAGCTGGGCTCGACGCTAGACGGTCTGCGAATCGTCGAGAAGGGCCTGAACCCCGGTGATCGCATCGTGGTCAACGGCCTTCAGCGTATTCGCCCGGGCGCCGTGGTTGCCCCCGAAGACGAAGCACAGCTTGCCCACAAGTAACACCTGACCGGCGGACGCCGGTCAGACTGCAGCAAAACCTCAGCCCTTGTCACCTGCGGCCGTTTAGCCGCGGGGCGGGCGTTTGCATCCTTCACCCTGGAGAGAGGGTTTCGACATGAATATTTCCCGCTTCTTCGTCGACAGGCCGGTCTTTGCCGGCGTTCTGTCGATCCTGATCGTGGTGGCTGGGCTGATCGGCCTTCGCGCGCTGCCAATTTCGGAATATCCGGAGGTCGTTCCTCCATCGATTGTCGTGCGAGCGGTATACCCCGGCGCCAACCCGACCGTGATCTCTGAAACGGTGGCGACACCGCTTGAAGAGCAGATCAACGGCGTCGAAGACATGCTCTACATGAACAGCCAGGCGACCTCCGACGGCGTGCTGACGCTGACGGTCACGTTCAAGCTTGGCACGGATGCCGACAAGGCCCAGCAGCTCGTTCAGAACCGCGTCTCGCAGGCTGAGCCAAGGTTGCCGGCTGAAGTCCGCGCGCTCGGGATCACCACGGTCAAGAGTTCGCCTGACTTCATCATGGTGGTCAACCTCGTCTCCGATACCGACCGCTATGACATCACCTACCTGCGCAACTATGCGACGCTGAACGTCAAGGACCGGCTAACCCGCATCCAGGGCGTCGGCCAGGTGCAGGTCTTCGGTGCCGGCGATTACTCCATGCGTGTCTGGATCGATCCGCAGAAGGCAGCCGAACGTTCGCTTGCTGCAAGCGACATCACAAACGCCATCCGTGGACAAAATGTTCAGGCTGCCGCGGGCATCATTGGTGCTTCGCCGACCCAGCCGGACGTCGACCTGCAGCTCAACGTCAATGCCCAGGGTCGTCTGCGCACGCCGGAGGAATTCGGCAACATCATCGTCAAAAGCGGCGCAAATGGCGAAATCACCCGGTTGCGTGATGTTGCTCGCATCGAACTTGGTGCGGCCGACTACACGCTGCGTTCGCTTCTCGATGGTCGTCCGGCTGTTGCTGTCGCCGTTCTGCAGGCCCCCGGTTCCAACGCCATCGAGATTGCCGACAACGTCAAGGCGACCATGGACGAGCTCCAGCTCTCCATGCCGGAAGGCGTGAAGTACGAGATCGTCTATGACACGACCAAGTTCGTGCGTTCCTCGATCGAGAAGGTGGTTGACACGCTGCTAGAAGCGATCGCCCTTGTCGTGCTCGTGGTCATCCTCTTCCTGCAGACATGGCGCGCCTCGATCATCCCACTGATCGCCGTTCCGGTATCGATCATCGGCACCTTCGCCGTAATGTATGCCTTCGGCTTCTCCATCAACGCGCTCACGCTCTTTGGCCTCGTGCTGGCGATCGGCATCGTGGTGGATGACGCGATCGTCGTGGTGGAGAATGTCGAGCGCAATATCGAGAACGGTCTTTCGCCACGTGAGGCGACCTACAAGGCGATGACGGAAGTCTCCGGCCCGATCATCGCGATTGCGCTGGTTCTGGTCGCGGTCTTCGTTCCGCTCGCATTCATTAGCGGCCTGTCCGGCCAGTTCTACCGGCAGTTCGCACTGACGATCGCGATCTCGACGGTAATTTCGGCGATCAACTCCCTGACGCTGTCGCCCGCGCTCGCGGCCCTGCTGTTGAAGGACCACCATGCCAAAAAGGACTGGCTGACGCGGTTCATGGACGCCATCCTTGGCTGGTTCTTCCGTGGCTTCAACCGCGCATTCGGTGCTGCCTCGAACGGTTACGGTCGGACGGTAGGTGGCCTCCTGTCACGCAAGAGCCTGGTTATGATCATCTATCTTGCACTCGTTGGCGCGACCTACAGCATGTTCAACGCGGTACCCGGCGGCTTCGTGCCGGCGCAGGACAAGCAGTACCTGATCGGCTTTGCTCAATTGCCGGACGGTGCGACGCTCGACCGGACGGAGGACGTGATCAAGCGCATGAGCGACATCACGCTGGAGCAGCCGGGCGTCGAGCATGCCATTGCGTTCCCAGGGCTCTCCATCAACGGCTTCACCATCGGCTCCAACGCCGGCATCGTCTTCGCCGTCCTCGACGATTTCGAGAACCGCAAGACGCCGGAGCTGTCAGGTGGCGCCATCGCGATGCAGCTGAACCAGAAGTTCGGCGCGATCCAGGATGCCTTCATCGCCATGTTCCCGCCGCCACCGGTCAACGGGCTTGGCCAGACGGGCGGCTTTAAGCTGCAGATCGAAGACCGTGCCGGCTTGGGTGCCACGGCGCTGGACGAAGCGACCAAGGCGGTGCTCGCCAAGGCGAACCAGACACCTGAGCTTGCCGGCATCTTCTCGAGCTTCCAGATCAACGTGCCGCAGCTTTATGCGGATCTTGATCGGGCAAAGGCGCAACAGCTTGGCGTCTCGGTGACGGATGTCTTTGACACGCTGCAGATCTACCTCGGCTCGCTTTATGTCAACGACTTCAATGCGTTTGGCCGCACCTACAGCGTGCGCGTCCAGGCGGACTCGAAGTTCCGGGCAAAGGCGGAAGACATCGGGCAGTTGAAGGTCCGCTCACAGGCAGGCGAGATGATCCCGCTTTCGGCCCTGTTGAAGGTTGAGGCCCAGACAGGTCCGGAGCGCGCCACCCGGTATAACGGCTTCCTCTCAGCCGACATCAACGGCGGTCCAGCACCCGGTGTCTCGTCCGGCCAGGCGGAAGCTGCGATCACAAAGATCCTCGACGAGACTTTGCCGCCGGGCATCGACTTCGAGTGGACGGACCTGACCTACCAGCAAATCCTCGCCGGCAACTCGAGCGTCATCGTCTTCCCGCTCGCACTACTGCTCGTCTACCTCGTGCTGGCGGCGCAATATGAAAGCCTCACACTCCCACTTGCGATCATCATGATCGTGCCGATGGGTGTGCTGGCGGCGCTGACAGGCGTGTGGTGGACAGGTGGAGACAACAACATCTTCACCCAGATCGGGCTGGTGGTGCTTGTCGGGCTATCGGCGAAGAATGCGATCCTGATCGTGGAGTTCGCGCGAGAGCTGGAGTTCCAAGGCCGAACGCCCTTCCAGGCCGCGGTCGAGGCTAGCCGGCTTCGCCTTCGCCCGATCCTGATGACATCAATGGCCTTCATCATGGGTGTCGTGCCGCTGGTCTTCTCGACCGGTGCGGGTGCTGAGATGCGCGTCGCCATGGGTATCGCCGTCTTCTCCGGCATGATCGGCGTCACCTTCTTCGGCATCTTCATGACGCCCGTCTTCTACATGCTGGCTCGGGTGATTACCGGTAACCGCCCCCTGCGCCAGCACGGGAAGGAGGTCGCCGAACCGGCTTTCTCTCCAGCCGAGTAAGCTGGCCTCCAGGCCGCGCGGGTTCTGTCCACCGGGAGCCCGCGCGGTCTCGCTTTGTCTGGAGAGGATACGGGAGCGGAACCACCGGCTCCGCCAGTTGTTAAGGCAGCCCTTGTTTAATCCAAAGGAGCTGGCGATTTCCGCGTTAGATGCAGTTGTCATAGGTGGCGGGCCGGGCGGATTGACCGCAGCCATCTATCTTGCCCGTTTGCACCGCAAGGTCGTGGTGCTCGATTCCCGTCAGAGCCGCGCGTCGCTGATCCCACGCTCGCACAACCATCCCGCCTTTCCGAACGGCATCGAGGGGCCGGAACTGTTGGAGCGGATGAGAAAGCAGCTGGACAACTACGGCGTCGAGATCAGGCACACCGCCGTATCCGCTCTTCGCCAAGACGGCGACGGTTTGCTGGTCGATCTCAAGGATGGGCAACTCGAAACGAAGAACGTTATCCTCGCCACTGGCATTGAGGATAACCTGCCGCCCGTGGATCATCCCCATGACCTGGTCCGTTCCGGGCATATTCGCCTTTGCCCCATCTGCGATGGGTTCGAGATCGCCGGACGTCCCGTCGTCGTCATCGGCGCGACCGAAAGAGCTGCTGCCGAGGCCAAATTCATCCGCTCCTTTACCCAGGTCATCACCATTTCCACCCTTGGACAACCGCTCGACATGAGCGACAAGACGATCGGTCGCCTGACTGAATGCGGCATCGCAATCCGGCAAGAGCCCCTGCGCGACTGTGTGCCGGTGGAGAACGGCGCCGTCGACCTTCTCCTCGACGGATCCGAGCCGATGCACAAGGTGGTGCTGTATTCCGCCCTTGGCGTCAGGCCTCGTTCGGCTCTCGCAAAACAGCTGGGCGTCGAGCTGGAAGAGGATGGTCGGATCAAGGTGAACGGGCATCAGGGAACATCGGTGCCCGGCTTTTATGCGGTGGGCGACGTCGTGACAGGCCTCAACCAGCTTGGCGTTTCGATGGCCCAAGGCGAAGTTGCCGCTGTGGCTGCGCACAATCGCATCCGGGAACTGGACGACGACTGATGGCCGTATTCGCAATAGCTGACCGGCGGTTAGCTTTTCGCGGGCCTCTCCAGACGAATGACGTTCACAGGCTCAGCAATCGCTGCCTTTGCAGCGCCTAGCGCGCTCGCCAGGTCTTCGATCTTGAACGGTTTGCCCACGACCGGACGTGCGATCTCCGCGCCAGCTTCCAGCTTATCGCTATAGCCCGTCATCAACACGATCGGCAGCCGACGGTGTCGTCTGCTCGCCTCGTCCGCCAACTCGATACCGGACATGCCGGGCATCATGATATCGCTGACCAAGGCCTCGATGCCCGGCTGGTGCTCCAGAATATCGAGCGCCTCCCGCCCGCTGGAGGCGGTAATAACATTAGCGCCAAGCTCCTCGAGCGCCAGGCGCACGGATTCCAGCGAGGAGGGGGTATCGTCAACGACGAGGATCGTCTGCGGTAAATCAAGAGACTGCCGGGTGTCGTCAGTCGACATCCGTTGCTCGTTCGACTTAGGGAGAAGCAAGGTAAACGCACTGCCATGGCCAACGACGCTGGTGACCTTCACCGCGCCGCCGCTGCCCTGCGCAAAACTATGAACCTGGGTGAGCCCCAGACCCGTGCCGTTGTTGTTCTTGGTCGAGAAGAACGGTTCAAACACGCGGCCGAGATCGTCTGGTGCGATGCCGCGCCCCGTGTCGGAGACGGTGAGCGCGACAAACGATCCGTGAAGCGTCGGCACTTCCGCCTTGCCGTCCAGCACGTTGCGCGCCGAAATGGTGACGTGGCCGCCGGACCCCAGCGCATCGCGGGCGTTGGTCAGCAGGTTGATCAGTGTAATCTCCAGACCCGCCGGATCCACATGGATTGGCCAGATATCGTCCGGCAACTTGATGTCCATCACCACAGTATCATTAACCGCCTGTCTCAACAGAGGCGCGAGTTCGGCGAGTTTCAGGTCCAACTCAACCGTGGTTGCGCCTTGGTTGGACCGGCGCGAAAATGAAAGAAGTCGCTGGGTAATCGCCTTGCCGCGCGTTACGCCTTCGCTCATGTGCGACAGCATCTGGTTGACGCGTTGCTCGTCATGGCGTCGCCGCTTGATGCCCTCGACGCCCGATTGGAACACCATCAGCAGGTTGTTGAAGTCGTGCGCCGCCTGGCCCGTCAGCTTGCCCAGCGCATCCATCCGCTGCCAGTTTGCCATACTTTCGCGTTCTCGGTTTCGAGCGCGAACCTCGCGCTGGAATAGGAAGGCGGCAGAACCGAACAGCAAAATCGTGCAGAGGCTCGCCAAAGTGATCAGGATGGTGGCGTTGCGAGCGAGACGTTCATACTCGGCAAGGGGGAGGCCGATCCGCACGCGCCAGGGAATGGTATCGAGCCGAACCTCTGCCATCTGCAGCATTGCGCCCGATGTTGTGGTCGCGGACCCGAAGGAGCCGCCGCTGAAGGTCGCGAATTCCGTCGCGGGTTCGCCGGCAAGCGCTGGTGATCCCGTGGAGGCCACCAGCCGATCCTGTCCGTCGACCACATATGCCGTCCAAGTTTCTGGCAAGCCGCTGGAGTAGAGAAGGTTAGTCACGACGGTCGGGCGCATCACAACCGAAAGGATCGCGCGCGTCTTGTCCTTGCGGATCACCGGAACGCGGATCGGGAAGGCGGCCTGATCGCGCGGGCCCATCGCCACGTTGCCGATCACAGGCGCGGCAGTGCGAACGGCCGTTTCGTGGCTTTCCATCTCGACAACGCGCTTGCTGCCCTGCACCGGCGGCACCGCGAGCACGACCGTACCCTCAAGATCCGAGACTCTGATCTGCTCCCATTCCGGCACGCGCTCGCGAAGACGCCGCGCCAGCTCGGAAAATGCGGAGCGGACGATCGGCGGATCAAGGCGCGGGGATTCTGCGACGATCGCCAGCAATTGCATCTGGCTGTTTAGTTCGCGCTGCAGGACACCGGCCAAGGTTGCCGCTCTCCCGCGTACTGAATCATCAAGGTTCTTCTGCTGTTCGCGAATAAAGAACCACCCCATAACGGCAGCCAGGATGATGACCGGAATGAGCGATGCAGTGACGAGGAGGAGCGCAGGGCGCGTTCTGTTCAAAAGGCCCTCCGAGGCCGTGAATCTCCGTGTTAGAATAAGACTCGAGCGGAAAGTTACAATGGGACGACCGGCGACTTGCGCAATGGCTGGGACTTACGCGTTTTCGGGAAAAGCCTGCGCATCCCACCGGTGAGTTCGTGTACGGGTGCAAACGAAGATGCGGGAGCCACCCAGGCGTGAGCAGCTCCCGCTGTGTCCCGATTGGCGGCGGGACGAGGCGGCCTTGTATGAGCTGAAGCTTGTGCGGCCAAGGATGAGCATTCGCTAATCAACCGCATCGGGGAAATGAGACCGGTCCGTGTCACTGGTACGACGGTTCGAAGACCTTCATGTTTCTTGGCGCCAATCCGGCACGGCCCTCGCAGCGGCACGAGGCAAACTCGATGGCGCTGATGAGATCCAGGTCTCTGACAGGCTTGGAGATCACCCCGAGCGTGCCTTCTATGCCATTTGCCACCGATTCCGGATTAGCGGTCATGAAGATCACGCAGCAGCCTTTTGCTGCCAAATCTCGACCAATCAGTGGTCCGGTCGGTCCATCGAGAAGATTGACATCCACGAAGGCGATATCGGCTTCCTCATCCAGTCGTTCGACATCCCTGCGGCTGGCGGCGATGCCTGAGACATGATGCCCGAGTTCGAGAACAGCGTCCTCGATCGCCATTGCGATCAGAAACTGGTCTTCCACGATCAGGATGCGCTTGTTCATCCGGTTCCCCTTCGTCCGGCACCCTAACGGGGCGGCCGGCGAATCGTTCCGAACAAATAGATGAACGTTCTAAACTGGTCGTGCGGGAAGGTCGCGACGCCGAAGCCTGTATCGGACCTGACGCTTTGATGTCGCTTAAGATTTTCCCCAGTTGACGGACGGTTCTTTCATTGAAAATGTGGGTGCGAGTGGCGGCAGCAGGGAGGTGTTGCGCGCCAGCTTAATCTCTGGAGGAGGATGAAATGATCAGAAGGACTTTTTTGGGCGCTGCCTGCTTGGCGCTGAGCGGGCTGGCGGCAATGCCGGCTGTTGCCCAGGAGGCCGTCAAGGTGGGTCTGATCCTGCCGATGACCGGGCCCTTTGCGTCAACCGGACGCCAGGTTGAAGCCGGTATCAAGGCGTATATGGCGCTGAATGGTGATACCGTTGCCGGCAAGAAGATCGAGGTCGTGCTACGCGATGACGCTGGCGTTGCGGACCAGACGCGCCGTATCGCCCAGGAGCTCGTCGTCAATGATGGCGTGAAGATGCTGATGGGCTTCGGCCTGACGCCACTTGCCATGTCCGTTGCACCCGTCCTCAATCAGGCGAAGATCCCGGCCATCATCACCTCGGCCACGACCTCGGCGATCATGGCGCAGTCGCAGTACTACGTGCGAACCTCCATGGCTGGACCCCAATCGGCAGTCCCGGTCGCAACCTGGGCCGTGCAGAACAACATGAAGAAGGTCGTGACGCTGGTCTCCGACTATGGCCCGGGCATCGACATCGAGCAGGGTTTCACCAACCAGTTCGAGAAGGAAGGCGGTACGATCGTCGAGGCGATACGCGTTCCGCTCGCCAACCCTGACTTCGCCCCGTTCCTCCAGCGCGTCCGCGACGCAAAGCCGGACGCCGTGTTCGCCTTCGTCCCATCGGGCGTCGGTTCGCTGTTCATGAAGCAGTTCATCGATCGTGGCCTTGCCGAAGCCGGCATCAAGCTGATTGGCACAGGCGACATCACCGACGACGACCTGCTGAATGGCATCGGTCCGGCCGCCAAGGGCGTCATCACCGGGCATTTCTATTCGGCGCTGCACGACAGCCCGGAGAACAAGGCATTTGTCGCCGAAGTACGGAAAGCCAACAACAACATGCGGCCGAACTTTATGGCCGTCGGCGGCTATGACGCGATCAGCCTTGCCTACGAAGCGCTGAAGAAGACCAATGGTGACACTGACGGCACCAAGCTTGTCGAAGCGATGAAGGGCATGTCGTGGACGAGTCCGCGCGGGCCGATTACCATCGATCCGGCGACACGCGACATCGTGCAGGACATCTACATGCGCGAAGTGAAGGAAGTCGACGGCGAACTCTATAACGTCGAGTTTGCTACCTTCCCGAAGATCAAGGACCCGAACGCGAAGTAGCGTTTCGCCGTCGGATGCGGCAGCCTCAGTCTGCCGCATCCCTCTAAACGAACCTTGTCTGCTGACCTCCGCTGCCAAGCTGCAGCCACACGTCCATTCTTCTGCCTTTGACTTTTCAGCCGCGAGCCGATAGGACCGCGACACGATCGTGCTGCGTGTGTTGCAGCGCTGGCGCGTCTGCGCACTGAAACTCCGGAAGACAAGAAGATGACAGAATATGACAACGCCGTGCCGGCGATTGCCAAGGCATTGGCGAAGCGCGGTTACGAGACGCTGACGCCCGTACAGCAATCCATGCTCGACCCTGCGCTCGTTGATGCCGATGCGCTGGTTTCGGCGCAGACGGGGTCAGGTAAGACTGTCGCCTTCGGCATCGCCATGGCGCCGACGCTATTGAAGGGCGCTGAACGTTTCTCGCAGGCCGGAAGCCCGCTTGGCCTGGTCATCGCGCCGACGCGCGAGCTCGCCATGCAGGTCAAGCGCGAGCTCGACTGGCTTTACGAGATGACCGGCGCGACGATCACGAGCTGTGTCGGCGGCATGGATATACGGACCGAACGCCGTGCACTTGAACGCGGCGCGCACATCGTGGTCGGCACGCCTGGCCGCCTGTGCGACCATATTCGGCGTGGCGCGCTGGATATCTCCTCACTTCAGGTGGCGGTACTCGACGAAGCGGATGAGATGCTTGATCTCGGCTTTCGCGAAGACCTCGAGTTTATTCTTGAGTCCGCGCCAGCGGAACGCCGCACGTTGATGTTCTCGGCAACCGTTCCCGCGGCGATTGCCAAGCTCGCCAAGAGCTACCAGCGCAACGCCGTCCGAATAGCAACGGCTGCCGAAGAAAAGCAGCATGTCGATATTGAATACCGGGCGCTGATGGTCGCCCCTTCGGATCGCGAGAATGCGATCATCAACGTACTTCGCTACTATGACGCCACGAACGCCATCGTCTTCTGTTCGACGCGCGCTGCGGTCAATCATCTGACTGCACGTTTCCATAACCGGAACTTCGACGTTGTCGCCCTTTCCGGCGAACTGACGCAGAATGAACGTACGCACGCCCTGCAGGCGATGCGCGATGGCCGCGCGCGCGTTTGTATCGCAACCGATGTCGCAGCGCGCGGGATTGATCTCCCTGGCCTCGACCTCGTCATCCATGCCGACCTACCGACCAACTCGGAGACACTGCTTCATCGGAGCGGACGCACGGGACGTGCTGGTCGCAAGGGCATCAGCGCCTTGATCGTTCCGATAAACGCTCGCCGCAAGGCCGAGCGCCTGCTAGGTGGCGCCGGCATCACGCCGACCTGGGCACGTCCACCCTCTGCCGACGAAGTCGCGGCGCGCGACGACGAGCGGCTGTTGTCGGACTCAATTTTTGATGATGCACCGCGCGAAGACGAGCAGGAACTGATCGAAAAGCTTGTTTCGAGCCACGGCGCAGAGAAGCTCGCCGCAGCCTTCATCGCACTCTACCGCTCGAAATATTCAGCGCCGGAAGAAATCGCGGAAGTCTCGCTTGAAGCGCGAAAGCCTCGCGATGCTGGCGATCCGGCTTCGCGGCCGTTGACGCCGCGTGGTGATTTCGGCCCAGCCGTGTGGTTCTCCCTGTCAGTTGGCCGCAAGCAGCGCGCCGAGCCGCGGTGGCTCATTCCCACCCTTTGCCGCGCTGGTGGGTTCACCAAGAACGAGATCGGCGCGATCAAGATGCAGCCTGACGAGACCTTCGTCGAGATTGCAGCTGCCCAGGCGGATGCGTTTCTGAAGAAGCTCGGCAAGGACGGCATGATGGAACGGGGTATCAAGGCAACCCGTCTCGCCGGCGCACCGGATTTCAACAGCTTCACCCGTGGCGAGGATGGACCGGTTCGCGACGGCCCCCGCATGGACAAGCCGTGGAAGGATAGGCCGCGCAAGGACAAACCGTGGAAGGACACCCCGCGGCGCGACCAGGAACAGAAGGAGCGCCCGGCCAAGGCAAGAGCCGCCGGATCCGGACCGCGTGACGAACGCCGTATGGACGACGAAGTCTGGGGCCCGGCGCCGAAATCGAAGAGCTTCGCGGGCCGGAAGCCCTCAGCCGGCAAATCATCTGATGCACGGGGACCAAAGCCGTTCGACAAGGGCAAGCCTAAGGCCAAGAGCGGCGGGAACGACCGCCGCAAGTGATCTCATTGCGTCGGCGTCATCGATCCTCGGTGCCGTAGAACCTACGGACGTCCGCGGCGAATGAACGTCTAGAGTCTGCCTTTGTGTAGAACATGTGGCCGCCGCGGTAGACCTTGAGATCCACCCGCCCTTTCGACAACTCGGGGGGCAGGTGGTCCAGCACGTAGCGGCTGGCGCCATAGGGCGTCAGCGCATCGCTATATCCATGCGCGATCATCAGCTTGAAGGACGGGATCACCGAGAGCAGGTCGCGGATGTCGGTCGAGGCGCTGGCGAGCGCCCGGCTATCACCGCCACGGCTGCCATTCCACTCCCAACGACGGTTGATGTCCTCGTTGAGCAGCGAGTAGGTCATCTCGCTGGCAAAGCCGAGTTCATTGCGCGCATAGCTGTTAAAGGCTGCACCGTAAGCGCGCGTGTAACCTTCCAGGATGGGATCGTCATTGCGGGTGTACGGATCTTCGGGATAGGCGTCCGGAACCGCATAGGCTGCGTCATAGGGGCTGACGACCTTGCCCGCGCCCGCCATTTGCTTTGCGTAGATATCGCCGACAAAGCCTCTTGCCCGCTCCACGGCCTCGCGCGGAATGCCTGTCCAGGTCGAGACGCGCTCATAGAAAGCGTCCGCGTCTGGTCCGTGAGGCGGCGCGCCGGCGAGGGCCACCAGATAATCCGTCATTGCGAAGCGCTCAGCCTCAGAAAGCTTCTCGGCTGTAAAATCCTGCCTCCGTTCCAGTTCGGCCGCCGCGAGCGACGGGAACTGCAGTGCGGCGGAGAGCGGATCGTCTGAGTTTGCTAGGAACTTGCCCTCGATCAACGGTGACAACATGATGATGCCGGCTGGCAGGATGCCTTGCGTGTTCTTCAGCGCCAGCGCCACCTTCGCCGCCCTAAAGCCCCCGTAGCTTTCGCCCAGCAGATATTTTGGCGACTGCAGCCGATTGTTCTTCTGCACGTAAAGCGAAATGACCTTGGCGAGACTCTCTGCGTCCTGACGCACGCCGTAGAAGCCTTTCGCAGCGTCATCATTTGCAGCGCGGCTCCAGCCCGTCCCGACAGGATCGATCAGCACCAGATCGGTGAAAGCGAGCCAGGACTGCGGGTTGTCTTGCAGGACCGGTCTCGTGCCATCGTCGCCACTCGTACCAAACTCCAGGATCTTCGGCCCGACGAGGCCAAGGTGAAGGTAAGCTGATGCCGCTCCGGGACCGCCATTAAAGGCGAAAGTCAGCGGCCGGTCCGCGCCGCCGTTCTTGGCGGAATAAGCGGCGTAGAAGACCTTGGCGGTCCGCTTACCGTCCTGTCCGAAGAGATCGAGCCTGCCCGCCGTCGCCGTATAGGGGACATCGCCGGCCGGCGACTTGAAGACATGCTCGGTGGTTGAATCCGTTGGAATGAGGCTGAAGATGCCGCTCGCCTCGCTCTGTTCGGTTCGCGGCCCGCGCTCCCGTTCGCCGGACTCTTGAGCCACGACAGAGCCAAACAAGTTTGTGACGATGATGAAAGAGGTGATGATCGTTCGGCGCAGCACGCAGTTTCTCCAGTTCATTGCCGGTCTATCTAGCGCACCGATGTGAAGTGGGAACGCACGATCTCTCACGGTCGCTTGAAGCACCACTCGACGCAATATGTAGCAATGCAGGAAATCCGTCGCGAAACGAGACGAGGCCCACCATCTGCGAACGAGCCGCAGCGTGAGCCTCTAACCACCATCATGGTGGCTAGGCCAAGCTAAGGACCTATCCTGTTGTCTCGTCAAGGGTGAATGAGCCGCCATCAAATACATTAGCGTTTGGCATTGCGGCAGTGCAGATCTTTGCGAGCGAGAACAGTCGACTACAACCCTGAAACTATCGCAAGCGGTGGACGTTGTCCTGCCAGATTGACGACCTCTGGAGGCTCATCTTGGACATCATTCGCATTCTTCTTGCCTTCCTCCTGCCGCCTCTTGGCGTCTTCCTGCAGGTGGGCCTCGGGCTGCACTTCTGGCTGAACATCCTCCTCACGCTCTTCGGCTGGCTGCCCGGCATCGTGCACGCCTTGTGGGTGATCCTGAAGAAATAGCGGCACGTCAGTGAGGCTCCCAAAAACTGAACCACAAGAATTTATGCCCATTGATTTCGTGGCATTTTTGCCTCTGAGCCGAGTGGTAGCTCTGAAAAGCTATTGTGATGGTTGTGACTGCGCTAGTCTCAGGTCTGCGAATGAGTCGCATACGGGCGCGAATGATTAGCGGGGGGCTAGTTTGGACGGACGGACACATTCCACTCACGACGAGCTTGAACATTGGGCGGTGACGCGCGCCCATCATATCGTCGTACATCAAGGCATGAGCCTGATCCGGGCAGCACAATGCCTGGATCATAAACGCACAAACGCCAAGACCTACGCGTTGCGGCAGGCGATCGCTGATTGCCTCGTTGAAGCCCTGCAGCATCAGCCCCCGGCCATCGCTGCCACGTCGGAGCCTGCCATCACCGAAAGTTGAAGCGACCGCGGCCGCGGCCAGTCGCGCATCCCTTCGCCTGTGTTAGAGTTTGCTACCGAACGCAGTGGATGGGTTGCTCATGCTTAATACACTCGCGATGCTCCTCAGCTTGACTGCAGCGCCATTGCCCATGGTTGCACAACAAGCTAGCGGTGAAGTGGACGTCGAACTCGTCCTGGCAGTCGATACCTCCCGTTCCATGGATTATGAAGAAGCGCGCATCCAGAGGCAGGGTTATCTCGACGCGCTGCGGCATAAAGAGTTCATCGAGGCGGTCAGAGGTGGCCTCGTCGGGCGCATCGCGATCAGCTATTTCGAATGGGCAGGCGACATCGTACCGGGATCGGTCGTCGACTGGACGGTGATCGAAACGGAGCAGGACGCAGCGGCCTTCGCTGCAAGGCTGGAGGCGCGGCCGATCGATACGCAACGCCGCACATCAATCTCCGCCGCAATCGCACAAGGCGCAACCATGATCGTGTCGAGCCCCTACAGGGGCATGCGCCAGGTGATCGACGTGTCGGGCGACGGCCCGAACAACGCCGGCAATCCCGTGGTCCCCGCGCGTGACAAGGCCGTTGAAGCAGGCATCGTCATCAATGGTCTGGCGCTGATGCTGCGCCCGTCCGGAGCAACAGGTGGGCTGGACAAGTACTACGCCGACTGCGTGACAGGCGGCCCGGGATCATTCGTGCTCCCGGTGCACAAGATCGAGGACTTCGCCACTGCGGTGCGGCGCAAACTGGTGCTGGAGATCAGCGGAGTCAGCCCAACCCCGCTCATCCGGAAGGTCGCAAACCAGCCGACCTCGGATTGCATGATTGGCGAAAAACAGTGGCAAGACCTATTCGATCGATAGGGAACAACTATACGCTTGGGAACATTTTGGCCAGTTGGGAGTTGGCCTCCGCTTATGGGCGGAGACCATCTTGGGGACTGCAGCCAAATTCGGACAAAGGACGGATGATCCTCGTCAATTCATAGTTGGACTGGCACGCGGCGCAGCTGGAGCGCTGCTGTTTGGTGTTCCCATGTTGATGACGATGGAACTCTGGCAGATGGGCTTCTACATCGATAGAAGCCGGCTTCTGCTTCTTCTGCTCGTCAACATTCCGCTTCTCATCCTTCTCGCCCGGCGGATCGGCTTCGAGAAAACCACCGGCTGGCTCCAGGCACTGCGTGATGCCGTGACCGCCTACGCGCTGGCGATCTTCATCAGCGCAGCCGTCCTGCTTCTTTTTGCCGATCTCAGACCTGAGCTGTCTCTATCAGCCGTGGTGGGGAAGGTTGCCATTCAGGCTGTTCCGGCCAGTATCGGAGCGTTGCTCGGCCGCGCCCAACTGCAAGGCGGGGGCGATAGCGGCAGCGATGATGAGGAGGAGGACGAGGGAGGCGAGGCCGACTCCGGAACGTTGTCGTCCAGCTACAGTCATGAACTGTTCCTCATGGCGGTCGGCGCACTGTTCCTCAACCTCAACGTCGCGCCGACGGAAGAGATCATCCTGATCGCCTACAAGATGTCGGGTTTCCACGCGCTCGCTTGCGTGGTGGTCTCGATCCTCATCATGCATGGCTTTGTTTATGCCGTAGCGTTCAAGGGTTCACACGAGCTGCCGCCGGATACGCCGTGGTGGCACGCGCTGATCCGCTTCACGCTTCCTGGCTATGTCGTCGCGATGGTGATCAGCCTCTATGTCCTGTGGACCTTTGGGAGGCTCGATGACACCGCCATGATGCAGGTGCTGATGGCGACGATCGTGTTGTCATTCCCCGGCGCGATCGGCGCCGCGGCTGCCCGTCTTATTCTGTAGCGAGTTGTTCATGTCCAAGAGACCCGAACCAAATATCGAAACGCAAGAACCACACTGGATCGAATGGGCGACCGGGGTGGTTTCCGCTCTTCTTGTACTGGGACTGATCGGCTCGGTCGGGTATGACGCGGTTACCAAGGAACAGGCGCCGCCGGATTTCACGATCGAGGCCAAGCCGGCGGAGCGGACGAGCGCCGGCTATCGCATCCGCTTCGACATTACCAACACCTCGACGAAAACCGCAGCTGCCGTCAATGTACGCGGAGAGGCGAGGAATGCAGACGGGACCGTGGAAGGTGCCGAGACGACTTTCGATTATGTGCCAGCTGGCTCGAGCGCGTCGGGTGCACTCATCTTCTCGCAAGATCCCACGGGCCTGGAGGTCCACATACGGGCGGCCGGCTACAGCGACCCGTGATGCGTCTAACGGGAAGGTCGCGAAACCAGGGCTCCGCGACCTCGCGCTTCTTATCGGGTTAGTCCCCAGATGTAGCCAATCAGTGCTGCAATGCCCACGGCTGCCAGCGGGCGCTTTCGAACCCGGTCCCGAACATCATCCAGCACGACCTCCGCTTCAGACTGCGCCACCCGCACGGAAGCATAACCGATTTCCGCAGCGCTTTCGCGGAGGCGGGCGACTTCGCGGCGAAGAGCCTGCACTTCCTCGGATGCTTCGGTGGCTGAGCCTTCATAAGAACTAGTATCACCAGAGGCGGCCAACGCTTCGGCGACACGTGGGCTTTCATCAATGTTCGATTCTGCAGGGCCTGCGCCCGTCGGAATGGAAGTGCGTGTGGTTGAAACCGGGTCGGATGCGGGGAAGGTGTCCTTCAAGCCCTTGTCGAGCTCGGCATCCGCCGGCAGGCGGTTTTGCGCGGCCTGTTCCTGTTCAAGTGCTACAACTGCGGGGCTTTTCTGCGGCGCCATGTGTTATCCTCCAGATCTGGCTTAGAAACACATGAGCAACCCCGAGGTTCCGCTTGGAACACGATGCAGTCGTGGAAGGCGAGCGCCCACTGAAGACGCTCGCCCACAAGCATTAGGCGGCAGTGCGCTTCCCATCTTTATCAAAGAGATGGAAGCGGCTTGGATCGGCCGTCAGTGTCATCTTCTCGCCGATCTGGATGCCGGAGCGCCCGGCAACGCGAAAGACGATCGGGCTGCCATCCGCGATGTTCGCATGGACGTAGCTTTCGGCCCCCACCAGTTCGACGGCGACAACCTGAACCTCTGCGGCAAGCTGTCCCGCCATATCTCCCGAGGCGACGATAAGGTCTTCTGGGCGGATGCCGATCGTCACGGCCTGCTGCGGCAGGCCTGCTCCTGCCGGAATATTCCAGCCGGAGCCATTGCCAAGCTTCATCAGGTTCATGGACGGCGAACCAATGAAGGTAGCAACGAAGGTGGTTGCCGGCTTTTCGTAAAGTTCAATGGGCGTTCCGACCTGCTCGATCCGCCCCGCGTTCAGCACGACAAGCCTATCCGCCAGCGTCATCGCTTCCATCTGGTCGTGCGTGACGTAAATCGAGGTCGTTGCAAGCGAACGCTGCAGGCGGCGAATTTCCACCCGCATCTGGACGCGCAGCTTCGCGTCGAGGTTCGACAAAGGTTCGTCGAACAGGAAGGCTGCGGGCTTGCGCACGATCGCACGTCCCATCGCGACGCGCTGACGCTGGCCGCCCGAGAGTTGGCGCGGCTTGCGCTCAAGGAAAGGCTCGATCTCCAGCGCACGTGCGGCTTCCGTGATGCGTCGGTCGATCTCGTCCTTCGACGTGTTGCGGTTCTTCAAGCCGTAAGCAAGGTTCTGCCGCACTGTCATATGCGGGTACAGGGCGTAGTTCTGGAACACCATCGCAATGTCACGCTCAGCGGGTTCCAAGTCGTTGACGCGCTTGCCCGCGATCGTTACCTCGCCAGACGAGATGCTCTCCAGTCCGGCAACCATGCGCAGCAGCGTCGACTTCCCGCAGCCCGATGGGCCGACGAGAACGATCATTTCGCCATCTTCGATGTCCAGCGAGACGCCTTTGATCGCCTCGACGCCGCCGGCATAGACTTTGCGGACATCCTTGAGTTCGATAGTTGCCATTACTTTTCAGTCTCCACTAATCCTTTGACGAACCAGCGCTGCATCAACACCACCACGATGACGGGGGGGATGATCGCCAGGATCGCAGTCACCATGACGTAATTCCAGGGGGTCGACGCGTCTGCAAAGTCGACCATGCGGCGCAAGCCGATGATGATCGTGTTCATCTCTGCCCTGTCGGTCACGAGCAGCGGCCAAAGATACTGTGTCCAGCCATAGATGAAGAGGATCACGAACAGCGCCGCGATATTGGTGGTCGAGAGCGGCAGCAGGATATCCCGCATGAAGCGGAATGGTCCTGCATTGTCGATCCGGGCGGCCTCGACCATTTCACCAGGAATGGTGAGGAAGAACTGCCGAAACAGGAAGGTCGCCGTTGCCGAAGCCATTAGCGGCAGCGTCAAACCGGCATAGGTGTTCAGGAGACCAAGATCCACGATGACCTTGTAGGTCGGCAGGATGCGCACCTCGACCGGCAGCATCAGCGTCACGAAGATCATCCAGAAGAAGATCATGCGGAACGGGAAGCGGAAGAAGACGATCGCAAAGGCGGACAGGAAGGAGATGATGATCTTGCCAATCGCAATCGCCATGGCGACGACGAAGCTGTTGAACAGCAGGCGCTCGAGGCTGACGCCGACAACGCGCTCGACGCCGCCGGAGATCGACTCCTTGTAGTTCTCCATCATATGGCCGCCCGGCACCAACGCCAGCGGTGGGCGGATGATATCCGTCGACGTCGCCGTGGAGGCGATGAAGGTATAGTAGATCGGGAAGGCGACGATGATGATGCCGATGATCAGCATCATATGTGCCGTGAAGGTCGCCAGTGGCCGGTTTTCAATCATTGTTCCACCTCAACCGTAATGAACGCGCCGCTCGACAAAGCGGAACTGGAAGGCGGTCAGGGCGATGACGATCACCATCAGCACGACGGACTGGGCAGCCGAGGAGCCGAGGTTCAGGTTCACGAAACCGTCGTTATAGACCTTGTAGACAAGCGTTTCCGTCGCCTTGGCCGGGCCGCCGCCTGTCACGGCGTGAATGATGCCGAAAGTGTCGAAGAAGGCGTAGACGGTGTTGACGACGAGCAGGAAGAAGGTCGTGGGCGCCAAAAGCGGGAAAACGATCGTCCAGAAACGCCGCATGCCACGCGCGCCATCAATTGCCGCTGCCTCGAGCAGTGACTTCGGAATGGCCTGCAAGCCGGCGACGAAGAAGAGGAAATTGTAGCTGATCTGCTTCCAGGCTGCGGCAACAACCACAAGGGTCATGGCCTGATCACCGTTCAGAAGCGGATCCCATGCGATGCCATTGCGCCTCAGGAGATAGGCAAGGGTGCCCATGGCCGGGTTGAACATGAAGAGCCAGAGCATGCCGGCGACCGCGGGCGCGACAGCATAGGGGATAATCATCATGGTGCGGTAGAAGCCCTTGCCGCGAACAACAAGGTCTGCCGCGGTGGCCAGCAGCAAGGCCACGCCCATGGAAAGCAACGCAGTCGCGAGGCTGAAGACAACCGTCACCTGAAGCGAATGCAGATAGTTTTGATCTGCGAATATGGCGGAGAAGTTCGCCAGTCCCACAAAGGCGCTCTGCAGACCGAAAGGATCTTCCCGCATCGTCGACTGATATAGGGCCTGGCTTGCGGGCCAGAAGAAAAACACGACGGTCAGGATGATTTGCGGGGCAACGAGAAAATAGGGAAGTATTTTGTTGGGAAAGACGACTGTTTGCACGGGCAGGCTCCGTTGGAATGCGGGTGGATCACCCGCGCCAGAGACGCGGGTGATCCAAGGCGATTACCTTCCGATCGCCTGCTGGATGGCAGCGTTGCCTCGTTCGACAGCCTTGTCCAAGGCGGCCTTCGCGTCCTGCTTGCCAGCAAGCATGGCTTCGAATTCCTCGTTCAAGATGTCGCGCACCTGTGGCAGGTTGACCAGACGTACACCCTTGGAATTTTCCGTCGGTGCCTTGCCCATCATCTGCGAGATCGGAGTCTCGCGGCCCGGGTTCTTTTCATAGAAGCCGGACTTCTTGGTTTCCTCGTAGGCAGCGAGCGTGACCGGGAGATAACCCGACACCTGGTGCAGGCGAGCCTGGATCTCGGTCTGCGAGAGGAAGTTGAAGAACTCAGCGGTGCCCTTGTATTCGGCATCGCTCTTGCCAGCAAAAACCCAGAGGCTGGCGCCGCCCGGGGTGGTGTTCTGCGGACGGCCTTCGCCTTCGTAATAAGGAAGCTGGCCGATACCGTAGTTCATGCCGCTCTTGACGATGTCCCCGAGACCGCCGGAGGATTCCGTCAGGATAGCGCATTCGCCGGAGGTGAAAAGCTGCTTGGCTTCCGACGTGCGGCCGCCGTAGCGGAACGTGCCGTCCTTGGCGAGGGCAGCGATCGACTCGAAGTGCTTCACGAAGATATCGGAGTTGAAGGCGAGCTTCACATCCGTGCCGGCCAGACCGTTCTCGTTGCTACCGTAGGACACGTTGTTCCAGGCGGCAAAGTTTTCGGTCTGGATCCAGGTGAGCCAGGTGGAGGTCATGCCACACTGTGCAGCACCGCTGGTCTTGATCTTCTTGGCTGCTTCAAAAACTTCCGGCCAGGTCTTCGGCGGGTTTTCTGCATCAAGGCCAGCCTTCTGGAAGACGTCCTTGTTGTAGTACATGATCGGCGAAGACGAGTTGTACGGGAAGGACAGCATGGTGCCATCCGGCTTCGAATAATAAGCAACGATGCCCGGCAGGTACTGTGACTTGTCGAACTTGAAGCCGCCCTGTGTCAGGACGTCTGCAACCGGAACGATGGCGCCTTCAGCGCCCATCATGACGCCGGTGCCCACGTCGAAGACCTGGATGATCGTCGGCGGCTGCTTTGCACGGAATGCAGCAATGCCGGCGTTCAGCGTTTCAGGATAGCTGCCCTTGAAGACCGGAACGATCTTGTAGTCCTTGTGAGCTTCGTTGAACTCCTTGGCAAGCTGCTCGACCACTTCGTTGTTGGCGCCGGTCATAGCGTGCCACCACTGGATTTCGGTCACAGCCATGGCGCTGGACGCCATCAGCAGGGACGTGGCGGCAGTGATTGCCGAGGCTAAGGCTATTTTCATGGACGTTTTCCTCCCTTTTCCATGATGACAGAGGTATTCAAAATCCCTCTGTAGCGGTCGCGCGTTTCGACGAACGTCACGACCGAATGCGAATTATGCGGCTGCAACGTCCTTCGACGTGAGCCCTGCAATACGTTTGATGTCCTCCACCGCGCCGGGTCCGGCTGCGAGCACGGGCGCTCCCTTGGTCAGCCGCTCCCCTTCAACCGGGAATGGCAGGTGCCATCCTCCGGCCTCCTGTACGATGCAGTATCCGCCGAGGCAATCCCAAGCGTGCATATAAGGTTCGTAATACCCAACAAGGCGACCGGCTGCGACGTAAGCGAGCATTAGCGCTCCCGAACCAAGCCGCAGGAAGTTTCCGCCGCTCTCCATAAGATCGGAAATAATTTTGCCAACAACCTCCGGAGAGACGTGGTGATTGGCTCCTATCCCGGTTGGCGTGTTGCGAATCGTCTTGTGGGCGGCAATCGAAAGAGCGACCCCGTTGAGGCGCGCGCCTTGCCCTTCGGCGGCCGAATAAAGCTCATCCGCACAAGGAACATGGATGACGCCGACAACCGGCTTCTGCTCATGCAGTACCGCAATCGACACACACCAGTTCGGCATCCCATTGACGAACGGGCTTGTCCCGTCGATCGGATCGACCACCCAGGTGTAACCGGAACTTCCCGCCGCAAGACCGTATTCCTCACCAAGGAAACCATCTTCCGGAAATGCGCTCAGCACGCGCTCGCGAATGATATTCTCCACGTCCCGATCCGCGATCGAAACGACGTCCTGAGGGTCCGCCTTTGTCTCAATAACGAGCGATTCACGTTTCTGGAAATAATCGAAGGCGACCGCGCCTGCTTCGCGTGCGGTCTTCTCTGCCAGAGCATGCCGCTCCAGAATCTGCGTGGACGTTGATGAGGTCATGTCAGTTCTTCCTGATGGGGCGTTCAGTCAAGGATCAACGCGATGCCGCGTGTCTTGAGACCAATGGAAACGCGTGTTCCCGGCGATAGCGGCCGATCCACCATGGGATCGACGACAAAAAGCGTCCCGCCGCTTGTTTCCGCTTCGTACTCGATGTGGTCGCCGAGATAGGCCGCGTGGCTGATGCGGCCCGCGAAGGCTGCATCATCAGCGGGTTCAAGGGTGATGGCGCTCGGCCGCACTGCAAGCTTGCCGCGACCTGCCCGTGCACCGCGCGCGGGCACAACATGCTGGAGTCCTTCAATAGAGACGGTCGCCTGAGCGCCCGAAACATCGATGATTTCGCAGGGCAGGACATTTGCCTCGCCGATGAAGTCCGCGATGAAGGAGGAAGCCGGCGCCTCGTACAGATCCCGTGGGCTCCCTTCCTGGGCGATCTCACCGTCTTTCATCACCACGATCTTGTCAGACACGGCGAGCGCCTCGTCCTGGTCGTGCGTCACATAGACCGCAGTGAACTGCAGCCGTTGCTGCAAGTCGCGGATCTCGGTGCGCACACGCCGGCGCAGCCGCGCGTCGAGGTTGGAGAGCGGTTCGTCGAGAAGCAGGACCTGCGGTTCGAGCACAAGGGCGCGGGCAACGGCGACACGCTGCTGCTGGCCACCTGAAAGCTCAGCCGGAAGGCGGTTGCCAAGACCAGCAAGGCCAACAAGTTCCAGCCCATGCTCTGCCTTCTGCCGCGCCTCCTTCTTGTTCATACCCGACGACTGCAGGCCGTAGGCGACGTTTTCCAGCGAGTTCATGTGCGGAAACAGCGCGTAGGACTGAAACACCATCGAGACATCGCGCTCGTTCGCCGGCAGCATAGTGACATCTTTGCCGCCAATGATGATGCGCCCTGCTGTTGGGTGTTCTAGACCGGCCAGCATCCGCAAAGTCGTCGTCTTGCCACAGCCGGATGGCCCGAGCAGCGTCACGAGCGTGCCCGGATCGACCGTCAGCGTCAGGTCATGGATCGCCGTGAACGCCCCGAAGGTCTTGCGCACGTTCTGGAATACGACGGAGCCCGAACTGGGATTCATGCGGTCTTCTCCTGTGAAAACGCGGGCACTTCAGGTTTCGCGAGGCCGGCAACACGGTTCTCGCGGCGCAGCCTTCGTTCGCCGACAAGCAACTGGAAGGCCAGGATGACGACGACCATCACCACGATCAGCATTGAAGAATAGGCGATCGCTACGCCGTATTCGCCGTTCTCGACGAGGCCGACGATGTAGGAGGTGGCCATGTTGTATTCCGCGCTGACGAGGAAGATTACCGCGCTGATGGAAGTAATTGCCCGGACGAACGAATAAACGAGGGCCGCGGTAATGGCCGGTCGCAACAGCGGAAGGATCACCTTGGTAATGGTGCGGAAGCTGTTTGCGCGAAGCGTGATGGACGCTTCGTCGAGGCTCTTGTCGAGCTGGCTCATGGCAGCAACGCCGCCGCGAACGCCCACCGGCATGTTCCGGAACACGAAGCAGGCGATGAGGATCAAGGCCGTGCCGGTCATTTCCAGCGGCGGCAGATTGAAGGCCATGATGTAGCTGATGCCGATAACCGTGCCGGGGATGGCAAAGCTCATCATCAGCGCGAACTCAAACAGATTCCGGCCCACGAACTTCTGGCGCACGATGACATAAGCAGTCGCCAGACCGACGATTGCGGTGAGAGGTGCCGAGATCAGCGCAATCTCCATCGTCGTCCAGAAGGAGTTCCAGGCGACACCCGTCCAGGCAATCGAGCCGTCGCGGATGGTAACGGAGAACGCCTTGGCGTAGTGGGTCAGCGTCAGTGTATTGTCGAGGCCCCAGGTTTTGACGAAGCCGCCGAAGATGATCATGCCGTAGACCACGAGCGTGAAGATCATCCACGGAATAACGACCATGTGCACGGCGATCGAGAGCGGGCGTGGCAGCGAGATGTGCTGGCCGCTGTCACCCTTGCCGGTGACGGTCGCGAAGTTCTTGCCGGCAAGCCACAGCCGCTGCACGAGGAAGGCCGAAAGCGTGAAGCAGAGCAGGATCATGGCGAGGACCGCGGCGCGCGCCGGGTCGTTCTGCGAGCCAACGACTGCGAAGAAGATTTCCGTCGACAGCACTCCGTGGCTGCCGCCAAGCACCAGCGGGTTGCCGAAGTCCGCCATGCTTTCGATGAAGCCGATCAGGAACGCGTTGGCGATACCGGGCTTCATAAGAGGAAGCGACACCCGCCAGAAGGTGCGCCAGCGGTTTGCATGCAGCGTCTGCGATGCTTCTTCCATCGAGGGGCTGACGCCTTCAACGACGCCGATCAGAACGAGGAAGGAGATCGGCGTAAATGACAGCACCTGCGCGATCCAGATGCCGGTCAGGCCATACAGCCAGCGGCTGGGCTCGACGCCAAAGAGAGAGGAAAGGCCTTGGGTGACCACACCCGCACGACCGAACAACAACGTCAGGGCAAGGCCGATCACAAAGGGCGGGGTGATGATCGGCAAGACGGTAAGGAGGCGCAAGCCCTTCTTGAACGGGAAGCGGGTGCGCGTGGCAACAAGTGCGAAAGCCAGCCCCAGCGCCGTTGACCCAGCGGCTGTCATGATGGCAAGAAAGAAGGTTCTCCAGGCGACACCGCAGCGCTGCCCGCCGACCACGCAGTCAAGGCTCCAGATCGAGGGATCGGTGATGCTGCGTGTGAAGCCGTCGAAGTTCACCGAGCCGTCGAAGTCCTGGAAGGCGCCGACGAACATGCTGCCGATCGGGTAGAAGACAAAGATCGCGACCAGGAAGATCAGCAGCGCGATGATCGACACGACGAAAGCATCACCGCGCATTACGCCTTGCTCGGCAAGGCCAAAGGAAAAGATGAGGATGAAGGCGAATGCCGTGACGACCGCGCCGGCGCCCATGGAAGGCTGCCCGTTCGCAAGTTGGCCGAACAGGGTCTCGCTGATTGTCCAGGTCCAGCCGGTCGCGCCGATCGCCAATCCCTGAAGGGCAAGCAGGAAGATCCCGATTCCCCCCGCCCAAGCGAGCAGGCGTCCACGCCGCATCGGTTCAGTGACAAACCGTGCAGCAAATGCCCCGGCAAGCGCCGCGAATACCGCAAGGAGCCACCAGCGGCCATGCAGGAAAAGCTGCAGAATACCGGGCGCAGTCGCATCCGTTTGCGGGAAGTCCCCCAGCCACGAGAAGGAGTAGAAACCTCGTTCGATCCGGTACCATGGCAGCAGGATCGCAGCTGCCACGGCTATCGCCAGCACGAGGTTCAGTCTTCGGTTGCGATTGTTCATGGTGTTCGGGGCTTTCGGGCGCAGAAACGATCAGTACCGCGCCACCACCGAATGGCGGCGCGGTACCCATGAAACAACGTTAGTTGGCGTTTGCGCCGATCTCCCGGTCCCAACGCTCCAGCAGCCTCTTGCGGGTTGCGGGATCACCGTAGGTGGCGAAGTCGTAGTCAATCAGCTTGATCTCTTCAAACTTCGGAGCTTCCTTCGGAACCTCGGCCTTGGAGTTCGACGGGAGCTGGAACGACTTGGCGTCCTTCATGTGCGACTGAACCTCTGCCTTCAGAGCCCAGTCGTACCATTTCTTGGCATTCTCCAGGTTACGGGCGCCCTTGACGATCGACATGGAGCCGATTTCGTAACCGGTGCCCTCGCACGGTGCGACAGACTTGACGGGGAAGCCTTCAACCACCTGCGAAACAGCATCGTGCATGAAGACGACACCCACAGCCGTTTCGCCGCGCGCTGCTGCCTTCACCGGTGCCGAACCAGACTTGGTGTACTGGGAAATGTTGTCGTTGAGCTTCTTCAGATATTCGTAGGCCTTTTCCTCGCCCATGATCTGAACAAGCGTTGCAAGCGCCGTGTAGGCCGTGCCCGAAGAATTCGGGTTTGCCATCTGGATTTCGCCCTTCAGCGATGGATCCAAGAGGTCAGCCCAGCACTTCGGCTCCTTGAAGTTCTTCTGCTTGAAGATGTCGGTGTTGTAGCCCCAGCCAAGCGCGCCGGCATAAACGCCGACCGTCTTGAAGCCGGAGGCTTCCGCCTGCTTCTGCGCCCAATCCTGAAGTTCCGGAAGCATGGGCGACTTGTATTCCAAAGTCAGGTTTTCGGATGCTGCCTGCAGATGCGGGTCGCCCGTGCCGCCCCACCAGACGTCAGTCTTCGGGTTGCGAGCTTCGGCGCGGATCTTCGCGTAGGTTTCACCAGAAGAAAGTCGCACCATGTTGACCTGGATGCTGGTTTCCTTCTGGAACATCTGCTGAAGCATCTCGCAGATGACGACGTCGGCAGAGCAAATAAGATTGAGTTCCTCGGCTGCGCGGGATGCCGGTGCATTCATCACCAAACCCGACGCAAACGCAGTTGCTGCCATGAGTGCAAGACGCATGTGTTCTCCTCCCTGTTGTTGGTGACGCCTCCACATCACCCGCTTTGCAAGCGTGTGCAATCGTTCCATGTGATGGCTCTGGTTGTCAACATGATTCAATCGACCGTTGTTAACGGCCGCGGTTAATCTCTGTGTTGCACTCGCTTGCAAAAGGCGGCATGAACAGGCGGGGAGGTGGCGATGAGCCGCAAGATCTACGTCAGCGCGAAGGAAGTTGCGGAGCGAGCCGGTGTCTCGAGATCGGCTGTTTCAAGGACTTTTACGCCGGGTGCCAGCGTTTCCGCGGAGACGCGGCGGCGCGTGACGGAGGCTGCCCACGAGCTCGGATACCATGTCAATCATCTCGCCCGCGGCTTGATGCGCAACGAGAGCGGCATCGTCTGCCTCATCGTGTCAGAGATGGATACGCCGTATCGCGCCAGCCTGGTGCGGGCGCTCACCCGTCGGCTGCAGAGCCAGTCGAAAGTCGCGATGCTGATCAACACCGATCGTTCCGACAGCAGCGTCGACCAGGCCCTGAAGCAAGCCATCAGCTACCGTGCCGATGCCTCGATCATCCTCTCCGGCATGCCGGATCGCTCAATAACAGACCTCTGCCTGCGCAGCGGCCAGCGCCTGGTGTTGATCAACCGCGATGAGGATCGGGATGGCGCCCTGATGATCAATCTCGATGATCAAGAGGCTGCACGTCGCGCCTTGTCGGCCTTTCTGGAGGCTGGCTGCCGCAGCTTTGCCTTTGCCAATTCCGAAGTGATGACGCCGAGCCTGATGGCCCGCGAGGTGGGATTTCAAGCCGCTGCGCGCGAGCAGGGGCTGGAGGTGACGGTCGAACGCTATGGATCAACGACCTACCAGAGCGGCGTGGTTCTAGCCGAGCGCCTGCTGGAGCGGGAACACACGCCGGACGCCATCTTCTGCGCCAACGACCTGATTGCCTGCGGCGTGATGGATGTCGCGCGCCACCGCTACAAGTTGGCTGTACCGGAAGACCTCTGCGTCATCGGTTTCGACAACATCGAGCAGGCAGCATGGTCATCCTACCAGCTGACGACCTTTGCGCAGCCGGTAGAAGAGATCGCCGTGCGGGCGGTGGAGTGGCTGAGCGACCACGGGCCGGTCGAGATCCACTCGCACCGGCTCGGGACGCAGTTGATCTGGCGCGGCTCCGTCCGCGAGGCGAAATCCTAGTAGGAGACGCGTACCGCTACGCCTTCCTTGGCGGCGCGAAGCGCTGCATCCGCCAAGGCCAAGGCAACCACACCATCCTCGGCAGAGGGTGACGCAGCGGTTCCGCTCGTAACGCAGTCTATGAAGGCAGCGATCTCCGCAGCATAGGCCGCCGTGTAGCGCGTCATGAAGAAATCATGCAGCGGCGGGCGCGTGTAGCCGTCCTTGTTGGCAATCTCGATCGAGACCGGCCGCTGGTTTTCGGCGGCTACGGAACCGAGCGATCCATGCACCTCGATGCGCTGGTCGTAGCCATAGCTCGCGCGCCGCGAGTTGGAGATGATGGCCTGCTTGCCGCTCTTCGTGGTCAGGATCAGGCTTGCGCTGTCATAATCGCCGAGTTCGCCGATTTTCGGGTCGACGAGGTTGGAACCCGAGGCCATGACCGTCTCGATCTCCTCGCCAAGCAGGAAGCGCGCCATGTCGAAGTCGTGGATGGTCATGTCGCGGAAGATGCCGCCCGACACCTTGATATATTCAGCCGGTGGCGGACCCGGATCGCGACTGGTGATCGTCACCATCTCCACCGTGCCAATCTTGCCGTCATCGATCGCCCTGCGCACTGCTTGGAAATGCGGATCAAAACGTCGGTTGAAGCCGAGCATGATCTTGGCGCCGGTCTCGCGGACGACTTCCACGCAAGCCTTGGCACGCGCGACGTCGAGATCGATCGGCTTTTCACAGAAGACGGCCTTGCCGGCTTTGGCGAAGCGCTCGATGAGGTCGGCATGGGTGTTGGTCGGGGTACAGATGATCACGGCGTCGATGTCACCATCAGCTTCGACAGCCTCGATTGTGCTGACCTTGCAGCCGGTGCTGTCGGCAATCGCTTGCGCCGCGTCTGCCATGGCGTCAACAACCGCGACAAGTTTCGCGCGCTTGTCTTCCGCAATCGCGCGCGCATGCACCTTGCCGATCCGGCCTGCGCCAAGAAGCGCCAATCTTACAACCATGATTTCCTCCCTGCCCAAACTGAAGTTTGGAATAGAAATTCCATTCTGCTAGATTGCAGCCTTATCTGTGTCAAGGCGGCGGGAGTAGGGGAATGCAGGAGAGGGCGCCAGACAGCATCGCGCAGTTCGATGAGCGGCTGATGGATGTGGCCGAAAGCCTGCCGAAGCGGCTGAGGCAATGCGCGGAATATGTCGCAGCGAACAAGGACCGCATCGCGATCTCCACGGTAGCCGAACTGGCGGATGGGGCGGGTGTGCAGCCGTCGGCCTTCATGCGCTTTTGCCGCATCCTCGGGTTCTCCGGCTTCTCGGAGATGCAGCGGTTATTCCGGGAATCCTACACCGCCGGCTGGCCGGATTATTCCACCAGGCTGAAGAACCTGCGGGAAAAGGCAGAAGGCAGCCCTGCGGCGCTGCTTGCCGAATTCGTGGATGTCAGTCGCGTTTCGCTGGAGAACCTCCTGAAGACAGTGGACTCGAAGGCGCTGGAGGTAGCGGTGGCGGCGCTTGCGAAGGCGGAGATGATCCACATCATCGGCCTCAGGCGCTCTTATCCAGTGGCAAGTTATATCGCTTACGCGTTCGAGAAGATGAACGTGCCAGCGATGCTGCATTCCGGAGTGGGTGGGCTCGACAACCGCAACGCCCTCCGCCCGAATGATGTGCTGCTTGCGGTGACCTTCTCCCCTTATGCGGCCGAAACCATCGAGATGGTGGAGGCAGTTGGAAGGCGTGGCATCCCGGTCGTTGCCATGACCGATACGATCGTCAGTCCGCTGAGGCGGTTCGATGCGATCACCCTTTCCGTTTCCGAGGTGGATTTCGGCGCCTTCCGCTCCCTATCGGCAACCTTGTGCCTCGCCATCACACTCTCAGTTGCGGTCGGCACGGCGCGATCACGGTGAACGTTTGTGTTGCGAACGTAAAAAATGGAATTTATGATCCATTTGTGAAGCGACTGGGGAGGTTCGGTCGCTTGCATCCGGCGGCATCATCCGCCGCAGGGAGGATATGTTGGCGTCACTTGATCTCATCACCATCGGCCGTTCATCCGTGGATCTCTATGGCGTGCAGGTGGGCGGGCGCCTGGAGGACATGTCTTCCTTCAACAAGTATATCGGCGGCTCCCCCACCAATATCGCGGCCGGCGCGGCGCGGCTTGGGCTTAAATCGGCGTTGATCACCCGGGTCGGCGCAGAACACATGGGTCGTTTCATCCGCGAACAGCTTGTGCGCGAGGGTGTCGACGTTCGCGGCGTCAAGACTGATCCTGAGCGTCTGACGGCGCTCGTGCTGCTCGGGATCCGCGACCAGCACCAATTCCCGTTGATCTTCTATCGCGAGAACTGTGCTGACATGGCGCTTTGCGAGGATGATATCGATCCCGCCTATATCGCAGAAGCGCGATGCGTTTGCGCCACTGGCACTCATCTGTCGCATCCAAAAACCGAAGCGGCCGTGATGAAGGCACTGCGGCTTGCCCGCGAAAACGGTGCTCGCACTGCGTTAGACATCGACTACCGTCCCAATCTCTGGGGGCTTGCGGGGCACGAGGCGGGTGAAAGCCGCTTCATCGAGTCCGGCAAGGTAACCGCCAAGCTGCAATCGACGCTGCATCTGTTCGACCTCATCGTTGGCACGGAGGAAGAATTTCATATTGCGGGCGGCACGACCGATACGCTCGAAGCGTTGAACGCCGTGCGCAAGATTTCCGGGGCGACGTTGGTCTGCAAGCGTGGACCAATGGGTGCGGTGGTCTTCGAAGGCGAAATCCCGGACAGCCTCGACAAGGGCCAGACCGGCCAGGGCTTCCCGATCGAGGTCTTCAATGTGCTGGGCGCCGGCGACGGATTTATGGCTGGCCTCCTGAAGGGCTGGCTGACGGGCGAAGACTGGCCAACGGCTCTGAAGTATGCAAACGCCTGTGGTGCCTTCGCCGTATCGCGGCATGGCTGCACCCCGGCCTATCCGAGTTGGGAGGAACTGCAGTATTTCTTCCGCACCGGCATCCGCGACAAGGCACTCCGCAAGGATGCAGCGCTTGAACAGGTGCACTGGTCGACCAATCGGACGGGTGATTGGCCGGAGCTGCGGGTCTTCGCCTTCGACCACCGCATGCAGTTGGAAGCCATCGCCGACGAGGCAGGACAGACCTCGGAGCGGATCGATGCCTTCAAGTCGCTATGCCTGAAGGCTGCCCTCGATGTTGCCGATGGCAAGCAGGGTTTCGGCATTCTCTGCGACGGTCGACTTGGGCGCGAGACGCTCTACAAGGCGACCGGCACGGGCCTGTGGATCGGCCGGCCGACCGAGTGGCCAGGTTCACGGCCGCTGACGCTGGAACCGGAACTCGGGGTCGATCTCGGTGGCATTACCGAATGGCCGGTGGACAATGTCGCCAAGGTCCTGTGTTTCTATCATCCGGAAGACCCGCCCGAGATGCGGGAGCAACAGGAAGAGGTTGTGCAGCGGTTGTTCGCCGCCACCCGCCGCAATCGGCTGGAAATGCTGCTGGAGGTGATCCCGTCCAAGGTAGGGCCGACCGATGACCGCACGGTTGCGGACATCATCGAGCGTTTCTACCAGATCGGCGTCTATCCGGACTGGTGGAAGCTGGAGCCGATGAAAAGCGAGGCTGCCTGGGCGAACGCCTGTGCGGCGATCGCAAAACATGATCCGAATACCCGTGGGATCGTCGTACTTGGGCTCGATGCGCCGATGTCGGAGCTTGAGGAAAGTTTTGCCACCGCGGCCCGTTTTGATCTCGTGAAGGGCTTTGCCGTTGGCCGGACGATCTTCGGCGATGCAGCGCGGCAATGGTTTGCCGGCATGATCAGCGACGACCAGGCGGTGGACGAGATGGCACGCAAGTATCGCGAGCTCTGTAGGGTCTGGGACAAGGCGCGGGCGGCGGCAAAGAGCGGAGGAAACGGCTGATGAAGACGGTAAGACTGACCGCCGCGCAGGCGATGGTGCGTTACCTGGCGAACCAGATGACGGAGGAGGGCGTGCCATACTTCGCAGGCGTTTGGGCCATCTTCGGGCATGGCAACGTCGCCGGCATGGGCGAGGCATTGGCCGGCATCCGCGACCAGCTGCCGACCTATCGCGGCCAGAATGAACAGTCGATGGCGCATGCCGCGATCGCCTATGCAAAGCAGTTGCGTCGCAAGCGAGCCATGGCCGTCACCTCGTCGATCGGGCCAGGCGCGGTTAACATGGTGACGGCGGCGGCGCTGGCACACGTGAACCGCCTGCCGGTTCTTCTCATTCCGGGCGATGTCTTTTCCAATCGTGGGCCGGACCCGGTGCTGCAGCAGATCGAGGATTTTGGAGATGGACTTGCGACCGTCAACGATTGCTTCCGCCCCGTCAGCCGTTACTTCGACCGTATCAGCCGCCCGGAACATCTCCTTACCGCTTTGCCTCGCGCCATCCGGACGCTCATGGATCCGGCTGATTGCGGGCCGGTGACGCTTGCCTTCTGCCAGGACACGCAGGCGGAAGCCTTTGACTACCCCGAAAGCTTCTTCGAGCCGAAGACCTGGTACTGGCGCCGGCCCCGGCCAGACGAGAATGAACTGAAACGGGCGGTTGAGGCGATCCTTGCGGCGAAGAATCCGGTCATCGTCGCCGGCGGTGGCGTGCATTTTTCCGATGCGACGGAGACCCTCACAGCCTTCGCCACCAAGCACAACATACCGGTGGTCGAAACGCAGGCTGGAAAGTCGGCGCTGCCCTGGGATCATGAAACAAACTTCGGACCCGTCGGCGTGACGGGTGCTGCCAGCGCCAACGCAATCTGCGAGAACGCTGATCTGGTGATCGGCGTCGGCACCCGCTTCCAGGATTTCACCACAGGCTCCTGGGCGCTTTTCAAGAACCCGGACCGCCGTATCCTGTCGCTCAACGTCCAGCCTTATGACAGCACAAAACACGATGCTATCCCGCTCGTGTCCGATGCCAAGGTCGGGCTGGAACTGATCAGCGCGGCCCTCGGCGACCACCGATTCCCCGCCATCGATCAGGCGCTGAAACAGGATTGGTTCGCCAAGGCGGATGCGGTGACCGCTGCACCGGCGGACGGCAACCTGCTGCCGACAGACATGCAGGTGATCGGCGCCGTCCAGCGCGCGTCTCGCGACAGCACGGTCGTCATGTGTGCCGCGGGCACGATGCCAGGCGAGTTGCATCAACTGTGGAAGGCCGGAAAGCCGCTCTCCTACCATATGGAATATGGCTTCTCCTGCATGGGATACGAGATTGCCGGCGGGCTTGGCATCAAGATGGCCGAACCCGATCGCGACGTGATCGTGATGGTCGGCGACGGCTCCTACATGATGATGAACTCGGAACTCGCGACCGCGGTTGCGATGGGCATCAAGATCACCGTCGTGATCACCGACAATCGCGGCTACGGCTGCATCAACCGGTTGCAGATGGCGACCGGCGGTGCCGAGTTCAACAATCTCTATGAGCACACCAACCAGGCAAATCCGATGCAGATCGACTTTGCTGCGCACGCCGCCGCCATGGGTGCGGACGCCCTCAAGGTATCGACGATCGCGGATCTTGAGGCCGCGCTGAATGGCGCCCGCGAGGCGAAGGTGCCAACGGTGATCGTTATTGATACCGATCCATATCCAACCCCGGAAGGTGGCGGGCACTGGTGGGATGTCGCCGTGCCGGAAGTCTCGACCCGCGCTGAAGTTGCTCAAGCGCGCGCCGCCTACGAAGCCGCCCTTAAGGAAAGACGTTGACATGATCCTCTACGGCACCAATCCCATTGCCTGGTCGAATGACGACGACCGAACGCTCGGCGCGCATATCAGTCTTGACCAATGCCTCGATGAAACCGCGAAGATCGGCTTCGACGGCATCGAGAAGGGCCATAAGTTTCCACAGGAGCCGAATGCGCTGAAGGCCGTGCTGGAGCCACGCGGGCTACGTTATGTGTCCGGCTGGCACTCGCTGAACCTGCTCGTGAACTCTATCGAGGACGAGAAGGCGGCGATGCAGCCGGCACTCGATCTCCTGAAGGCGATGGGGTCCAAAGTCATCATCGTCTGCGAGACATCCAACGCCATCCATGGCGATGACGGCAAGGCCGTCAACGATCGGCCGAGGCTGACGGACGCTGACTGGAAGACGTTTGGCGTTGGCGTCGAGGCGCTGGCCGAGTTTGCGGCAGGGCACGGCATCAGCCTCGTCTACCATCACCACATGGGCACGATTGTCGAAAGCGAGGACGAGATCGATCGGCTGATGGAGAACACCGGCCCGCACACCAAGCTGCTGCTCGATACTGGCCATACCCTGTTCGGTGGCGGCGACCCGGAACGGGTGGCGAAGAAGCACATGGCGCGCGTGGGACATATCCACGCGAAAAACGTCCGGCCGGAGATTGCCGCGCAGGTGCGCAACGAAGGGCTTTCCTTCCTGGAAGGCGTGCGGCGCGGCGTGTTCACTGTTCCAGGTGACAAGGAAGGCGGCGTAAGTTTCCCGCCGGTACTGAAGATTGCCGCCGAGCATGGTTATGACGGTTGGCTGGTGATCGAGGCGGAGCAGGATCCGGAGGTCCGCAACCCGTTCGACTACCAGAGCATGGGCTTGGCTTCACTGAAAGCGATGGCACTCGCGGCCGGACTCGACAAGGGAAGGGGACACGCATGACAAACCTGCTTCGCAAGCCGAACGGCACGTCCGGAAAGGTGCATGACATCAGGCCGAAGGATGCCGGCTGGGGTTATGTCGGGTTCGGTCTCTATCGTCTCAAAGCTGGCGAGAGCGCCACGGAACCAACGGGCGAGACTGAGGTCATCCTCGTGCTGGTCGAGGGCAAGGCGGACGTTTCCGGAGGCGGCAAGACCTTTGGCGAGCTTGGCGACCGGATGAACGTGTTCGAGCGCAAGCCGCCGCATTGTGTCTACATCCCCGCCGGTTCCAATTGGAACGCGACCGCCACGACAGACTGCATCCTTGCCGTCTGCACCGCACCTGCCAAGCCGGGGCGCGAGGCGGCGTTGATCGGACCGGACGGCCTGTCGCTCAATACGCGCGGCAAGGACGCGAACACCCGCTACATCTACCCGATCGCCATGGAAGAGCGAGATGTGGCCGACAGCCTTCTGGTGACGGAAGTTTTCACGCCGGCGGGCAACTGGTCTTCTTATCCGCCGCATCGGCATGACGAAGACAACTTTCCGGACATGACCTATCTGGAGGAGACCTATTACCACCGGCTCAACCCGGCGCAGGGCTTCGGTTTCCAGCGTGTCTTCACGGAAGACGGCTCGCTGGATCAGACCATGGCGGTTGCAGACCACGATCTGGTTCTGGTGCCGAAAGGACATCATCCCTGCGGCGCACCCTACGGCTACGAAATGTATTACCTGAACGTGATGGCAGGGCCGATGCGCAAGTGGCGATTCAAGAACCATCCGGACCATGACTGGATTTTCGAGCGCGACAATCCTTGAACCAGTTGCTCCGATTGCGGTTTGAAGCGACGAAACACCTAGGGTCGGGGCCTAGTCGGTCGCGGCCTTTTTCGTTGCGGGACGAGATTGCCGGACGGACATCTCACAACCTGTTGCTGCAGGGAGGTCTTGAGACTGTCAACGCGAACACCAGATATTAGACGATTCCAAAATACTTAAATCCAAAATGTCAGTTGCTGGCCGTAGTCAGCAACAACAAGAAAGGAGCAATCATGGGATTCGCGGCCAAGGCGTTCGAGGACATGGACCTCGACGAACGCCACCTCATGTTCGACACTGTTGCGACTGCGCTTGAGCAGGCGGCGAGTGACGCCGAGGATGAGGGTGACGTGACCGCCGGGCAGAACACCATGGCTGTTGCCGGGACGCTGCGGGGCCTGTCGATGAACCTTGCCGATTGCGATGTCCACGCAGCGGAACTCCTGCTTGAGCAGGGCGTCATGCTTCTCCACGAACTGTCCTCCCGACACGCAGGCCCAGAACATCTTCAGTAGCATTGGACGCTACAGCTTCATCCCTTTCGCTAAGAGGCTACCGATGCCATAGCCGGTAACCTAGACCGTCACGAAAGGCCGCGGGCAGGGGGACTGGCATGCTCAAGCGATGCAGGATCTGAGCAGGGATCCGATTTGGGCTAAATGGAACCATATCCATGACATTCGGGTTGATTGTCCGGTTGCTGCCAGCAAGCAGCTTGATCGCTAAGCGCATCGGAGAATCCCATGACCGAACGAGATCTCAATCAGGACGGTGGCAGAGCCAATCCCTCCAGCTACCCAGCCTATCACGAAAATCGAACATCCTTAAATCAGGGCACTCCTTCCTCCAATCTGGGCGCCTCGTCGCAGTCGGCTGACGCTTCGGGCGGCGCGATGAAACAGCGCCTTGCGGAAGATTTGCAGTCGGTCAAGGAAACGGCGAAGAGCCAGCTCGACGAAGCGACACATGCTGCCGAACAGATGGCGGTGGAGCATAAGAATGTCATCGCCAACAAGCTGAGCGGCATAGCCAGCGCGGTCGAAAAGGTCGCAAATGAGCTCGAGCAGGGAGACCAGCGGGACATCGGCCGGATCGCCCGCAGCATCGGCTCAAGCGTCCGTGGCTTTTCAGACGACATCAAGGATCGTGATCTCAGCCAGGTCGCACGCATCGCCGAAGACTTTGGTCGCAAGCAGCCGCTCGCATTCCTCGGTCTTGCCGCCATGGCGGGTCTTGCCGCGAGCCGCTTCCTGAAGGCATCGGCAGACACGGCCACGACTTCGTCTACGGAGCCGATGGCGTCGCAGGCTGTTTATCCCCCGTCCACAACCACAACCCCGCTCGGCATGCAGCCCTCTTCCAGCCCAAGCTTCAACCAAACCTCGGAGGATCACTTCAATGGCTAGTTCACTCGACAACCGGCCACTTTCGGAACTCGTATCCGGATTGGTGGCGGACATTTCCAGTCTGTTCCGCAAGGAGATCAACCTCGCCAAGACCGAAGCGTCCGAGAAGATGTCGCATGCGTTGACCGGCGTTGAGGCATTTGCCGCCGGTCTCGTGATCGCGATCGGCGCAGTCGGTGTTCTGCTGGCCGCCCTCGTGAAGGGCCTGACGGCATTCCTGGTCGCCCAGGGGATGACCGAGCCGAACGCGGACGCGCTTTCGTCCGTAATCGTCGGCGTTGTCGTGGCCATCATCGCCTGGGTCATGATCTCGCGCGGTCTCTCCGCCCTGCGTGGCGAGAACCTGAAGCTCGATCGCACCTCCGCTTCGCTGCGGCGTGATGCGCAACTCATCAAGGAGAGAACGTGATGGCCTACAGCAGTGAGAACACGAATTCCGCCGCGATCGAACGTGACATCGAAGCCGATCGCCGCCGGATCGAAGAAAAGATCGACGCCATCCAGCAGCGCATGTCGCCGGGCCAGATGGTCGATGAGGTGCTCGCTTACACGAAATCCTCCGGCGGCGGGGAATATCTCGCCAACCTCGGGACTGCGTTCAAGAACAATCCGATCCCGCTTGCCATGATGGGCGTAAGCCTCGCATGGCTGATGGCTGGGCCGAAGACGAACATCGCCTCCTACGCTCGGGAAGATGATTATTCTTCCTACGATACCGACGATGACTACGTTGAATATCCGCTCGCGACCATCGAAGGCGAAGTTCGCCGCACAGGCCCGGTTCAGTCTGACGGCACCAGCCGCTACAGCCATTTCGTCGATGGCGCCGGCAAGCGCTTCAAGGCACTGACTGACAGCACCGGACGGCGCGCGGGCCACTTCATGGACGAAAGCGGGCAGACCTTCCGCGGCTTCGTCAATGCGTCCGGCGAGCAGGTGAGCAGCATCCGTGACGAAGCAGGCAAGCTGCTGGACCAGGCATCGGGCTGGGCGTCGCATACCTGGCGGCAGATGACGGCCTCAACGGGCAAGATCGGCTCAGCTTTTGCTGATGCTGGCCGCAGCACCATGGATGCCGGATCCGTAATGAATGACAGCATCGTCAAGCACTTCAAGGATCAGCCTCTGATCGGCGGCGCCCTTGCGTTTGCCGTTGGTGCTGCAATCGGCGCGGCGCTGCCAACGACCCGGCAGGAAAACGAGGCCATCGGCGAAGCAGCCGATAGCGTCAAATCCAAGCTCTCGGCTGAAGCTTCCAACGCTGTCGACAAGGCGCAGCATGTCGCCTCGGACGTTTATGCCGCAGCGGCTTCCGTTGCGAGCGAAGTGCATGACGTCGCGCGCGACCGCATTGTTGAGGAGGCAAGCAGCCTCAAGGGCAGTGAAAACCGCGGGCAGTCGACCTCTACCAACGTGCCGCATTGATTTGACAGAGGCTGATGTCCTCCCAAGGCGACATCAGCCTCTTCTCTTGCGTATTAAGCCAAGCCTCCACTCGTGCCGCCACCTGCTTGGCGTGCTATAGCTCCCCCAGCATTAAATACTCGAAGAACCTCAGATGCTCGATGTCATCATCGTCGGCGCAGGCTTTGCAGGACTCTCTGCCGCCCTGGATCTGGCCAATGCGGGGCTGAAGATCTGTCTGCTGGAGGCGCAAGACCGTGTCGGGGGGAAGGTCGAAAGTGCCGTCCTCTCCGGTGGCCAACGCATCGATACAGGCGGCCAGTTCTTTTCCCGCGACATGATAAATCTGATGAACCTGATCCAGGGGACGGGAAGAGAGGTCGCGACAACCCATTACACTGGGAATACAGCCTACCAACCAGCGATCTCAGCCGAAGCGGGCGAGGCACAATGGAAAGGCGTGAGCGCCTTGCGTCGCCGCATGGCCGGCACGGACACAGCGAATCCTGAACTTGCCGGACTGTCCGTCTCGGATTGGGTTGCCCGGCAACATGACATGCCGCCGGAGGCCACGGAAGGTTTTCTGCGAATGGTGAAGGGGCTGTGGTGCAAGGATCCGGCGGAGGTGCAGTTCCTTTACCTTGCCGACAACGACCGACGCATCACCGGCAGCCACTCCGAGATGGAGATGTTCCTGCCCGGCACAGTGCACGCTCTCGCGGAAGAGATGGCCGCACGGCTGGGAACCGATCTGAAGTTCAACACCCCCGTACGCCGAATAATCTACGAGGCAGACAGGGTCTCGGTTGAAGCTGAAGGTTCGCGCCTGCAGGCAAAGCGGCTCGTGCTGGCTCTGCCGCCGACGGTTGCGGGCAGGCTTGAATATTCGCCACCACTGCTGCCGTCATTGCAGAAGGCCTTGGCAGCCTGGTCTCCCGGCGAGGCCATCAAAATCCGGGTCACCTTCGATCGGCCGTTCTGGCGAGACCACGGCTTGAGCGGTGAGATCATGTGGTCGATGCCGCAGGGTCTTTACGCCTGCGACGCAAGCGACAACAGGCATGCAGGTCTCGCCGTCTTCATCGGCGGGCCAGAAGCAAAACAGTGGCACCGTCGCCCGAAGCGAGAGCTCAAGGCCTTTATCAGTTCGCAGCTTCGCGAGATTTTTGGGACTGCGGCAACGGACATCCGCGACATCCACATCCGTGACTGGGTCGATGACCGATGGAGTGGCGGTGCTTATAGCGACGTGATCGTCATACCGGATGCAACGGACGCCGAGGATATCCTGCGTCGCGGACATAAACCGATATATTTTGCTTCCTCGGAACTTGCCCTGTCATTTCCCGGCTACATGGAAGGCGCGATGGTCGCGGGAAGAACGGTTGCTAAGGATGTCCTGGGGGACCTGCCTGCGTCAGACTATCACACCCGCGCAGCATTTCGTTGACCCTCTTGGGGATCCGTCATTCAATCGTGAAGAAGATTGGCTGGTAAAATTTGCCGAGTTAGGGCAAGACCGCGGCACAACAGACTTCGTGATGAAATGATGAGATGCTGGCCGTCATGGCTGGCTGGGATGTTTGAACGATGAGTGGAACGGAGACGGCACAAAAAGGCGCGATCGGAGCGACCGAGGCTGACATCCGCAAGGCGGAAGCCGTAAACGAACTCCTGGTGCGTCCGATCGGGGTGCTTCCACAGCGTCCCGGCGATCCAGTTCGCCCTTTCGCCATCGGCCTCTTTGACGAGATCCGCGGCCTCCTGAAGCCGGGCGCTGGCGTTACCGTTCTGCGGCGCGCTGTCAGCGCCTTCGTGCATGGCAAGCGATACTACATGGCAAGCGCACAGCCAGGCGCGATGCGGCATGATATCGATGGCAATCCGGTGGAGCCGCTTTCGGATGAAGACCGCTCGGTGGCGCAGCGCCGCCTGATCTCGCTCAAGAGTGCCAAGGGAGAAAAGCAAAAACCTGCCCCTGCACCCGTGCCGGCGCCTCCTCCACCGCCTGCTCTCAGCAAGGCCGAGCTTATCCGCGCAAGTCTTCTAAGTCGTCGCAGGGAAACCACAAGCGCTCCTCGCTAAGCGCTGGCCAGCCGAGGTTCGGCGCCGGAGTTCAGCCGCGCCTTCTCCCGGCGTCGCCAGGCGCCTGGCGTTTCTCCCGTATGTTTGGAAAAGAAGCGGGAGAAATAGGCGGGGTCTTCGAAACCGAGCCGCATTGCGATCTCACGCGTCGTCGCCATCGAGAAGGTGAGCTCGCGCTTTGACTGGTCGAGCAGTTTCGCGGTGATGAGATCATGCGGCGTCTGTCCCGTCGCACTGCGCACAAGACGATTGAGATGCGTCAGCGAAACGCCAAGCTGACCTGCGTAGAACGATAGCGGCCGGTGCTCCCTGTGGTGCTGCTGGATGAGCGTGTTGAGCAAGGCCAGTCTTTCATCGCGACCGTCAGCCGGCGCAGAGGCGTCACCTACCGCAGTGCGCGCCGCCAGCCGCACCGCAAGCGCCACATAATCCCGCAGCAGTTCGTCGTCGCCGCTGTCACCGCGCCAGTTTTCCTTCGCAATCCGCTGCAGCGTATCCATCAGGTAGGCGTGGTCCGGTTCCTCGGGCTCGAGTGTCGCGGCATGTGGCGCCGAAAGCCATTGCGCGAAACGACCGCGCTCTCGCGTCATTTCTCCCAGTTGCGAACGCTCGATGGTGATGACCAGACCTTCGATATCCTTGGAAAATCGGAAACCGTGGCTGACGCCCGGCGGAAGCGTGAGAATCGTCGGCGGCAGAAGCACGCGCGTTTCATCACCCACGATCGCATCGCAAGATCCGGCAGCAATATACAAGATCTGGAACAAGCGTTCGTGCCGGTGCAGGCGGATTTCCCACCGGTGACGGCTGCTGCGAGACTTGATGGTCTCGCAATGGATCCAGAAACGTGGCTCCTCATCAAGTTTCTCTCCATAGAGGTGGAAGCTTGGAATAGTCGCCATGAGATCAAGAACGCCCTAAGTTTAGAAAGTGCAATTTTCCGTGCCAAATGTCCATTGTGACCGCTTCCTAAGTCAAGCACATTTCACCAGCTTAACGCTCAGGGAGGTCTGCGTTGCGTACAAAGGTCGCCATCATTGGCTCAGGTCCGTCAGGGCTCCTGCTTGGCCAACTCCTCACCAAGGCTGGCATCGACAACGTCATCCTCGACCGTGTGAGCAAGGACTACATTCTCGGACGCGTGCGGGCGGGCGTGCTGGAGGAGGGGACGGTCGGTCTTCTCGACAAGGCGGGTTGCGGCGCACGCATGCATGAGGAAGGCCTGCCACATGACGGCTTTTCGCTCGCCTTCGATGGACGCGACCACCGGATCGACCTCCTTGGACTGACCGGCGGCAAACGCGTCATGGTCTATGGCCAGACTGAGGTGACGCGGGATCTGATGGAGCAGCGGGAGCGGGATGGCAGCGTGACCATCTACGAAGCGTCTGATGTCGAGCCGCATGATTTCGACACGACGACGCCTTATGTCACCTACCGCACGGACGGGATCTCTCATCGCATCGACTGCGACTTCATTGCCGGCTGCGACGGTTTCCATGGCCCAAGCCGCAAGGCGGTTCCGGAGCGTGCCATCCGGGTTTTCGAGAAGGTCTATCCGTTCGGGTGGCTCGGGATCCTCGCAGAGGTTGCTCCGGTCAATCACGAACTCATCTATGCGAACCATCCGAGTGGTTTTGCGCTGTGTTCAATGCGGTCGCCGACGCGCAGCCGCTATTATGTCCAATGTACCCTTGAGGAGAAGATCGAGGACTGGAGCGACGACCGCTTCTGGGATGAGCTGCGCCGGCGGCTTCCGGCTCACCATGCCGAAGCCCTCGTCACCGCGCCTTCCTTCGAAAAATCGATCGCGCCGCTACGCTCGTTCGTGGCCGAACCGATGCGCTTCGGCACCATGTTCCTTGTTGGTGATGCTGCCCACATCGTCCCTCCCACGGGCGCAAAGGGGCTGAACCTGGCCGCAAGCGACGTGTACTACCTCTTTGAGGGCTTGCAGCAGTTTTATGGCGAACGCTCGTCCGCAGGCATCGACGCCTATTCCGGAAAGGCGCTCGCGCGTGTCTGGAAGGCGGTGCGGTTCTCCTGGTGGATGACCACCATGATGCACCGCTTCCCCGATACTGACGAGTTTGACCAGAAGATCCAGGAAGCCGAACTGGATTACCTGACGCATTCCCGCGCAGCCTCGACCGCGCTCGCCGAGAACTACGTCGGCTTACCCTACTGACGCCAGGCTTGGCTGAGACGGCTCAGCGACCAGATGCGACTGGGCGGATTGGCGGATGACGTCGGCGATCTGCTGAAGCTGGATGGCCAAGGGGGCGGAGTTGCGCCAGACAATCCCGATACGGCGCGATGGCTGGGGCGGCGGAAACCGCGCAATGGACACCAGCGCCGAGCGCGTTTCCACGGGAACTGCCATTTCCGGGATCAGCGTGACGCCGATGCCGGCGCCGACCATCTGTACCAGCGTCGAAAGCGAACTGCCTTCCATGATCTCCTTCGGTCGCATTGGCCCGGCCTTGCAGAAGGAAAGTGCCTGGTCGCGGAAACAATGGCCTTCCTCAAGCAGGAGCAGTCGCATCTCACGTAGCGCCTCGCGCTCCGGCACGGGCTTTGCCTCGTCCTCGCGTCGCCGCACCAACACGAACTGTTCTTCGAGCAGCGTCATCTCCTTGAGCGCTGGCTCGGATACGGGCAGAGCGACGATCGCCATGTCCAACCCACCCTGAATGACCTCTTGAACGAGCTTCGTCGTCAGCGTCTCGCGGACGTCGATCTCGATGCCGCTGAAGGTGCGGTTCAGGTCATTGATGATGACCGGCAGCAGGTAAGGCGCCACGGTCGGAATCACGCCGATGCGCAGGCGCTTCAGGAAGTGGTTTCGCGAGGTGCGGGCAAAGTCCCCGAGTTCATCGACGGCCCGCAGGATGTCGCGAACGCGCAAGGCAAACAGCTTGCCAAATTCTGTGAGTTTCACCTCCCTTGCGTTTCGTTCGAACAGTGCGCTGCCTAGCTCCTGCTCCAGTTCCTTGATCTGCATGGAAAGCGCTGGCTGTGAGATGGCGCAGGCTTCCGCAGCAATCCGAAACCTGCCGTCGCGAGCAAGCGCCTCAAAATACCGAAGTTGCTTCAGGGTCACGTTCTTCATAAGCTGATCTTATCGCAGCAATCAGCAAATCCTACTTAAATTTATCGTGGAGCTGGGCTAAGAGACCTCCGGGGAAGCGGGGACGGTTGCTACGTCTCCCTCGCTTGCACCGGACGGGAACCATGCGCGATCGGTCGATCAGCGCGGGTCAAGGGAAACTAGGAGAACAGTCATGGATGCTCAGTCCAAGGAAAACGCTGGCAAATGCCCGGTTGCACACACGCCGCGCGGCAGAACGAACAAGGAGTGGTGGCCGAGCCAGCTGGACGTGCAGATTCTCCACGCCAATTCTGGCCTCGGTGATCCGCTTGGGCAGTCCTTCAATTATGCTGAAGAGTTCAAGAAGCTCGACCTCGAGGCCGTAAAGAACGATCTTCGCGCCCTCATGACGGATTCGCAGGACTGGTGGCCGGCCGACTTCGGTCATTACGGTGGCCTCTTCATCCGCATGGCATGGCACAGCGCAGGCACCTATCGCATCACCGATGGCCGTGGCGGCGCAGGTGGCGGACAGCAGCGTTTCGCGCCGCTCAACAGCTGGCCGGACAACGCCAACCTCGACAAGGCCCGTCGCCTGATCTGGCCGATCAAGCAGAAGTACGGCAACAAGATCTCCTGGGCGGACCTGATGATCCTGACGGGCAACGTCGCCCTCGAATCGATGGGCTTCAAGACCTTCGGTTTTGCCGGTGGCCGCGCCGACACCTGGGAGCCGGAAGAACTGTTCTGGGGTCCGGAAGGCAGCTGGCTGGGCGACGAGCGCTACAGCGGCGAGCGCCAGCTGTCCGAACCGCTTGGCGCCGTGCAGATGGGCCTCATCTACGTCAATCCGGAAGGTCCGAACGGCAACCCTGATCCGGTCGCAGCAGCGCGCGATATCCGCGAAACCTTCCGCCGCATGGCCATGAATGACGAAGAAACCGTGGCGCTGATCGCCGGCGGCCATACCTTCGGCAAGACCCATGGCGCAGGCGATCCGTCCTTCATCGGTGCTGAGCCGGAAGGTGGCGCCCTGGAGGAGCAGGGCCTCGGCTGGAAGAGCAAGTTCGGTACCGGCCACGGCGCCGACGCCATTACCGGAGGTCCGGAGGTTATCTGGTCGCAGACGCCGACCCAGTGGAGCAACTACTTCTTCGAAAACCTGTTCAACTTCGAATGGGAACTCGAAAAGAGCCCGGCCGGCGCCTACCAGTGGCGTGCAAAGGGTGCCGAGGCTTCCGTGCCGGATCCGTTCGATCCGTCCAAGAAGCGCGTTCCCACCATGCTGACGACCGACCTGTCGCTGCGCTTCGATCCCGCTTACGAAAAGATCTCGCGCCGCTTCCTCGAAAACCCGGCTCAGTTCGCGGATGCCTTCGCTCGCGCCTGGTTCAAGCTGACCCACCGCGACATGGGTCCGAAGGTTCGGTACCTCGGCCCGGAAGTACCAGCAGAAGATCTGATCTGGCAGGACGTCATTCCGGCCGTCGACCACGACCTCGTGGATGACAAGGACCTGGCGGTTCTCGCAGAAAAGATCCTGGCAAGCGGCCTTTCCGTTCAGGAACTCGTCTCGACCGCCTGGGCTTCTGCCTCGACCTTCCGTGGCTCCGACAAGCGCGGCGGCGCGAACGGCGCCCGCATCCGCCTTGCTCCGCAGAAGGATTGGGAAGCAAACCAGCCGGCACAGCTTGCCAAGGTGCTGGCGGTTCTGGAAGGCATCCAGAAGGAGTTCAACGCCTCCCAGACCGGCAACAAGAAGATCTCGCTTGCCGACATGATCGTGCTCGGTGGTGCAGTCGGCATCGAGAAGGCAGCAAAGGCCGCCGGCCACGTGGTCGTCGTACCTTTCACGCCTGGCCGCATGGATGCTTCGCAGGAACAGACGGACGTTGATTCCTTCGCTCCGCTCGAGCCCCGTGCTGACGGTTTCCGCAACTACGTCAACACGTCGAAGCACCAGTTCATGCAGCAGGAAGAGGCGCTCGTCGACCGCGCCCAGCTTCTTCGGCTGACGGCGCCGGAAATGACGGTTCTCCTTGGTGGTCTGCGGGTGCTGAAGGCTGGCCAGCCGGAGCATGGCGTGTTCACCGACAAGCCGGAAACCCTGACCAACGACTTCTTCGTCAACCTGCTCGACATGAGCACGGAATGGGCGCCGGTCGAAGGCAAGGATGGCGTCTATGAGGGCCATGACCGCAAGACGAAGGCACCGAAGTGGACCGCAACGCGCGTCGACTTGATCTTCGGTTCGCATTCGCAGCTGCGCGCCATCGCCGAAGTGTATGCGCAATCAGATTCCAAGCAGAAGTTCATCAACGACTTCGTTGCGGCCTGGAACAAGGTGATGAACGCAGATCGCTTCGATCTGCGTGCCTAAGACATGACAATGCCGGGCGCCGTTCCATGCGGCGCTCGGCCACCCCTGCCGAAAACTCGTTGATCTTGCTCGGGTCCGGTGCTTGAAATCCGCCAGCGCGAAAACCATCTGTCGCGCGATTTCCAGCATGATGGGGTGACAATGACCACGATGACGCAAGAACACGCCGCGGAACAACACAGTTTCGAGGCTGACGTCAGCCGACTTCTGCACATGATGGTGCACTCGGTTTACTCCGACAAGGACGTCTTCCTCCGCGAGCTTATTTCCAACGCGGCCGATGCCTGCGAAAAACTCCGTTACGAAGCCATTTCACAGCCGGGACTTGCAGCGGATGGTGCACCGTCGCGCATCCTGATCTCACTGGACGAAGACAAGCGGACGCTGACGGTCGAAGACAACGGCATCGGCATGAGCCGTGAGGAATTGGTCGATGCTCTCGGCACAATCGCCCGTTCGGGAACGCGCGCCTTCATGGAGCGGCTCGAAGCCGCAAAGGCCAATGACAAGGCCGAACTCATCGGCCAGTTCGGTGTCGGTTTCTACTCTTCCTTCATGGTGGCCGATCGCGTCGACGTGGTCTCGCGCCCTGCCGGCCAGGACCAAGCCTGGAAGTGGTCGTCCGATGGCAAGGGAAACTACACTATCTCGCCGGTCGACCCCGCAGATGCACCGGCGCGCGGCACGCGGGTGACCCTCCAGCTGATGGAAGACGCGAAGTCCTACACCGGTAAGTGGGCGGTCGAGCGGATCATCCGCGAGCAGTCTGGCCATGTCCCGGTTCCGATCGAACTCGTGGAGAAGGCTGGCGCCGAACCCGCGAAGGTTACCGATGGCGTTGCACTCTGGACGAAGTCTCGGAGCGACATCACCAAGGAGGAATATAACGACTTCTACCGTGGCGTTTCGGGACAGTATGACGAGCCGCTCCTGAACGTGCACTTCCGCGCGGAAGGCCGCCACGAATATACAGCGCTAGCCTTCGTGCCGGGCTCGCTGCCGTTCGACCTCTTTGACGTCGAGCGTCACGGCCGCATGAAGCTTTACGTCAAGCGTGTCTTCATCACCGATGACGCCGATCTCCTGCCGCGCTACCTGCGCTTCATGCGCGGTATCGTCGACACCGCAGACCTGCCGCTCAACATTTCCCGAGAGATGATCCAGGAAAGCCCGATCCTCGCCGCCATCCGCAAGGGGGTGACGAGCCGCATCCTGACGGCGCTGGAAAAGCAGGCGGAAGGCGACACCGAAAACTTCGAAAAGATCTGGGAGTTGTTCGGCGCGATCCTCAAGGAGGGTATCTACGACGACTTCGAGCGCCGCACGCAACTGCTGAAGCTCGCCCGCTTCAAGACCACGGCGTCTGGCGAAGGGCACCGGAGCCTCGCGGACTACGTCAAGGACATGAAGGAAGGTCAGTCGGCCATCTACTACATTGCCGGAACCAGCCTTGAGCAGCTCAATGCTTCTCCGCAGTTGGAAGGCTTCCGAGCCCGCGGCATCGAGGTTCTCCTGCTTACCGATCCGGTTGACAGCTTCTGGGCTCCAAACGTCCAGGATTTTGAAGGCAAGAGCTTCAAGTCGATCACCCAGGGTCTGAGCGATCTTGATAAGGTCGCTGGTGGTGAGAACAAGGAAGACCGCACTGCCAAGCCGTCTGACGAGGTGAACGCCTTTGTTGAATTCGCCCGCGAGACGCTGAAGGAAGAAGTTGCCGAAGTCCGTGTCTCTTCACGCCTCACCGAAAGTGCGGTCTGCCTCGTCGCCTCCGAGCAGGGTCCCGACCGCCAGCTGGAGAAGATCCTCCAAGGGGCAGGCCGTCTCTCGACCGCGTCGAAGCCGGTGCTTGAGATCAACCCGCAGAGCAAACTGATCGCGGGCCTTGCCTCCATCTCCGAGACGTCTGCAAAGGAGGATGCGGTTTGGCTTCTGCTGGATGAAGCCCGCATTCTGGACGGTGACAAACCCGCGCATCCGCGTGCCTTCGCCGACAGGCTTTCGCGCCTGTTTGAAGCAGCCTTCCCTGCGAAGGCCTGACCTTAGCCAGGCGATACCGCGTCGTCACAACGCGGTATCGCCTCCTTCGAGGCCGTATGCCGAACCTGTTTGTGTTGCCATCGACATAAACATGATGTTATCGCTCATCTTATACGGAGCATCGCCGATTTGAGACACCTGACCCGTAGGGGCGAGGCGCAAGCCGAGGGCATTCTCAGGACGCCCGGCGCGAGATGGATGTGTGACATTGAACTTCTGGCACTCGATGGTCTGGCATACGGAGGGCATCCGGCCCGTCGCCCCGGCACGGTGGCGACAGATGGATGGTATGGTCGGCGTGTATTGGGAGGCCGAAAGCCAGGCCGGCGCCAAGGGGTATTACCTCGCCGACGACCCGCGCATCATGATCTTCCGGAACGACGTGTCGTCACGCATCCGCTTGTCCAACACCGGCGGCGACATGCAACCGCACTACCGCCCGATGATGAAGGCGCTGTATGTCCCGGCGGGTGTGCCGATGTGGACAAGCAGCGAGAAGGGGCATCGCTTCGGGCATCTTAACCTGCATCTGCACAAGGACCGATTGGTCAAATATCTGGCCCCCTCGATCGGACGGTCCGCGGCTCTGGCAGCCATCAATCGTCCGGTCGAACTTCAACAGGCGGATGCGGTCGAGACACTCGCTGGCTTGGTGATCGATGAACTCGCAACTCCATCAAGGCACAATGCTTATGTCGAGAGCCTCGTCGGGAGCATCGTCACCGGGTTGCTTGACCTTACCGGCGATCAACACGATCAAGCGAACGGCCGGCTGACCCAGGCGCAAATGAACAAGCTGAACGCCTATGTCGACGCGCGCTGTGGCCAACGGGTGTCGGTCGCCGAAATGGCGGCCGCGGTTGGGTTGTCGGAAAGCTGGTTCTCCTGTGTCTTCAAGCAGACCGTGGGGAAGACACCCCTGCAATGGCAGCTGGGCAAGCGGATCGAGCTTGCGAAGACGATGTTGCGGGAGACAGACTTGAGTCTCGCAGAGATCGCGAACCAGCTTGGGTTTTCGGACCAGGCGCACCTGACGAAGGTTTTCCGCAACACCGCCGGCGAAACACCGGCGGCGTGGCGACGCAAGAAAACGTTGTCCTAGAAAAAGCTCGTCCAGCCGAGACGAGACGAGCTTTTCGCGATTACCAGGTCTGGCGCAGCGTTGCGTAGATGGCCCGACCCGGGTTGTAGTACACGCCACCGCTGTCCTGGCTGGCTATATGCTTTTCGTCGAACAGATTGCTGGCGTTCAACTGGAGCGTCGTGTTCTCCGCCACCTTGTAGGTGAAGGCAGCGTCGAAAACCACGGCACTTTCCGACGATCCGGCGTTGGTGAGGTTCAGGAAGTACGAGTCGAGGAAACGTGCACCGAGGCTGAAGGTCATGTCGCCGCGGTTCCCGTCGCCCTCAAGCGTATATGTGCCCCAGATCGACGCCGTGTGCTCCGGAACACGCATCAAACGGTTGCCATCGCTGTCACCACCTGGCTCGTCAATCCTGGAGTCGATGTAGCTGTAGGCCGCGATAATGTTGAAGTTGTCGGCGATCTCCGCCTTGGCTTCGAGCTCCACACCACGATGCCGCACCTTGTTCACTGTTGCCGGCAGGTAGGTGACGCTGTCGTAGACGGTGATGTTGCCCTTGGTCAGGCCGTAGACCGAAGCGGTGAAGAGGGCAGGGAAGGCATCCGGACGATACTTGATGCCGATCTCATACTGCTTGCCGGTGGTCGGATCGGTACCGATGCCGGGAGGTGCCGCGGATTCCGCGTAGCTCGCGAAGGCAGCCAGTTCTTCGGTGATCTTGTAGCTCACGCCGAGACGCTTGGTGAACTCGCTATGGTCACCTGAGGAAGAAGCGCCTGTGAGCAGGTTGGTCTGGCTGAGGTCGAACCAGTCATTGCGCAAGCCGAGGCTGACGGTCAGTCTGTCGGCAAAGGTCATGTCCTGCTGGAGATAAATCGCTTTGGTGACCTGCTCATTGCCCGTTCCGGATGTTGGTGCCGTGGATACCGGACCGCCTGAATAGACCGGGTTGGTCCAGTTGATTGGCGGAGCGCCCGGAATGTAGAGGCCGTAGTTCCTGGACTCGAAGTCGTTGTAGTCGGCGCCGATCAAGGTGCGGCTGTCGACGTTTTCGAAACTCGTCTCGTAGATCAGGTTGGCGTCGATGACGAACTGCTCTGCCGAGGTGTCGCTGCCGAAGAAGTAGCGATCGGCGAGATTGGAGCCGTCGGTGCGGGTGTTCGACAGGTAAGCGCTGCCAAAGGCGTTGTCTGCCTTGCTGTAGCGGGCATTGGACGCAAAGCTCAGCCCATTGCCGAAGTCGTGGTCGAACATCAGGCTGTAGACGTTGCGGTTCGTGTCGAGGAAGTAGTAGTCCGGCTCGCCGAAGAACTTGTCCCGATCGAAGTTAGTGCCGAGCGGCTGGCCGCCATTTCCCGGCACACCCTGCCGCTCCAGGTGGTCGAACACGAAGGAGAGGCTCGTCATGTCGGTCGGGCGCCACGTCAGGCCACCCATGATGAACTTTTCATCGTTCTGGGAATAATCGTATTCCGCTTCTGCGCCCTGCAGCTTGCCGGTCAGGCGGTAGGAGAGCGAGCCATCTTCCGTGATGTTGTCGCCGAAGTCGAGGCCGACCTCCTTGTGGTAGAAGGAGCCGCCAGTGATATAGGCTTCGCCGAAGCGCTCGCGCTTCGGTAGCTTGGTGACGTAGTTGACGGAGCCGCCCGGCTCTGCTGCGCCAAAGCCCGATGAACTCGTTCCTTTGAGAACTTCGATGCGCTCATATGCATAGGGTTCCTCGCGAACACCGCCGAAGGTGCGGCCAACAGCCAGGCCATCACGATAGGTATAGGGTGTGAATCCGCGGATATCGAAATAGTCGTAGCGGTCGTCCCCACCGTAGAAGTCGGTGACGACGCCGGCGGTGTATTGAACAACCTGCTCGACGGTTTCTGCGCCACGTTCCTCGATTTCCTTCGAGGTAATGACCGAGACGGAGGCCGGCGCAACAAGGATGTCCGTCGGCATCTTGCCGACACCCGTCGTCTGGGTAGCGACAATCGACTTCGAGTCATTGCTGGTGTCGAGTACAGTGCTCGTGCCATTGCCCTCGATGACGATCGGGGCAAGCGTCGGGCCGTCGGTCACGCTGTTGATGTCCTGTGCCGATGCCAGCGCCGGTGCAACAAGAGCAAGCGCCGTACACCCGAGAAAGGCGATCTTTCGATGCGCATCGCGGCCGGGCTTTAGGTGACGGTGTACTCTGTTCGTGTCCATGACGCGTTCCAAACGGTTAAGGCGCTGCTTGCAGCGAGATCAACAAAATCTGTGGGAAGTGAACCTCAGATGCCCCCTGAGCCCAAAGCGCCCGCTGCATCATGTCGTGTTTTATCCCCGTTGCGGCTCTTAACTTGAGGAACGCGGTCTAGTATTGTATTTTTTCTTTGGCCTTGTAGGATTCCGCGGAAATGTCACCGCCTCTGGGCGCGCCCAACTGCATTATCGTTGACGTGCGGGAGTGAACCTGAAAGTGAAAGTCCACTTAATGTCCGGCGGAGTTTGAAATGCTGCGGTTGCTTGTTGTGTGGATCCGACTGCTTGTCGCATGCGGCGCGGCGCTCTGGGCAACAGGCGCGTGGTCGGCATCAGAAGGCGCCTTCCCGGTCACTATAAAGCACGCTCTCGGCACCACAATCATCGAGAAAAAGCCGGAACGTGTCGTCACCGTTGCATGGGCAAACCATGAAGTCCCGCTGGCGCTCGGCGTCGTGCCGGTCGGCTTTGCCCGCGCCAATTTCGGTGATGATGACGGGGATGGCCTGCTGCCGTGGGTCGCCGATAAACTGGCAGAGCTTAAGGCGGATAAGCCCATCCTGTTCGATGAAGGGGACGGAATCGACTTCGAGGCGGTTGCCGCGGCCCAACCCGACGTGATCCTCGCCGCCTATTCAGCGCTCAGCCAGGCTGACTACGATACGCTGAGCCAGATCGCGCCGGTCGTTGCCTACCCGGAGGCGCCCTGGTCAACGGACTGGCGCCAGATGATCCGCTTCAACAGCCTCGGCCTCGGCATGGCCGCGGAAGGCGAGGCCTTGATTGCGAAGATCGAGGCACAGATTGCCGAAACACTCGCGGGACATCCGGAGCTGTGGGACAAAACGGCGATGTTCATCACCCATCTCAACGCTACCGACCTCAGCACCGTCAGCTTCTACACGACCAACGACACACGCGTGAAATTCTTCCGGGACCTGGGCCTGAAGTCGCCGAAGAGCGTGTCGAAGGCATCGCTGCCGGGCAAATATTCCGGATCGGTCAGCGCCGAACGTGTCGATGATTTCGATGACGTCGGTATTCTCGTCACCTATGGCGACGCCAAGCTTCTCGAAGCCCTGGCAAAGAACCCACTGATGGCAAAGATGCCGGCTGTCGCCAAAGGCGCGCTGGTGACCCTGGGACGCAACCCAGTGGGCACGGCCGCCAATCCTACCCCGCTTTCGATCTCCTGGGTGCTGAAGGACTATGTCGCTCTCCTCAGCGAGGCGGCGAAGAAATCTCCATAATGCTGACGCAGAGACGGCCACCCCAGAGAAGCGTGCTTGCAAGCACCAATGCCACGCGCAGCGTGTGGCTGGTGGGACTGTTTGTGCTTCTTCTGCTGCTCTGCGCGCTATCTGTGACCGTCGGAACGCGAGACGTCGATTGGGGCGATATCCTTGCCGGCGTACAAGGCAAGGTCGACAGCATTGGTCAAGCTGCCGTCAATGTTCGTATCCCGCGCACCGTTCTAGCAGTGCTCGCCGGTGGCGGGTTGGCCCTCGCCGGCGCTATCATGCAGGGCGTCACGCGCAACCCGCTGGCCGACCCCGGCATCCTCGGCGTCAACATGGGTGCCTCGCTTGCGGTGGTCATCAGCGTCGCATGGTTCGACATCTCCTCAGCAGAGGCTTTCATCTGGGTCGCTGTTGCCGGTGCAGGAAGCGCGGCAGTGTTTGTCTACACCATCGGCTCGCTCGGGCGCGGCGGCGCGACGCCACTGAAACTGGCGTTGGCCGGCGCCGCAACGTCGGTCGCCTTCGCCTCCATGGTCATTGCCGTCGTCCTTCCGCGCAACGACATCGCCGGCGGCATTCAGTCCTGGCAGATCGGCGGGGTAGGTGGCGCGACCTTCGAGCGCATCCTGCCGGTGCTGCCCTTCCTGGCTGCCGGTTTCATCATCAGCCTCCTGTCGGCGCGTAAGCTGAACTCCCTGGCGTTGGGGGATGACCTCGCGGCGGGTCTTGGAGAACGTGTGGCGCTGACCCGCGCAGTAGCAGCCTTTGGCGCCGTTCTTCTGTGTGGCGCGACGACAGCCGTGTGTGGCCCGATTGGCTTCCTCGGACTTGTCGTCCCACATCTTTGCAGGCTGCTCATCGGGGTCGACTATCGCTGGCTTCTGCCGTTCTCTGCCTTGGGTGGCGCATGCCTTCTCCTGGTGGCGGATGTCCTTGGGCGCCTGATCGCGCGGCCTGCCGAACTGGATGTCGGCATCGTCACTGCCTTCTTCGGCGCACCCTTCTTCATCTGGGCCGTCCGGCGGCAGAGGGTGCGCGAGTTATGACTGGAACCGCTCTCGCCTCCATCAACCCGATCAAACAAAACCGTCGCCGCCGCGCTCGCAGGCACGGCTCGGTGATCCTTACGCTCCTCGTTCTGGTGCTTGCGATCTTCGTCCTCGCCTTGTCGCTAGGCCAGAGCTTCACGCCGCCTGGGGATGTCCTGCGCGTACTGCTGGGCGAGAGTGTCCCCGGTGCGAGCTTCACCGTCGGGCAGTTGAGGCTGCCGCGTGCCCTGCTGTCCATCCTCGTGGGTCTCAGTTTCGGCATGGGGGGCGTCGCCTTCCAGATCATGCTGCGCAACCCGCTGGCGAGCCCCGACATCATCGGCATCAGCTCTGGCGCCAGTGCGGCCGCCGTATTTTCGATCGTCCTGCTGTCCTTGAGCGGCCTCGTTGTTTCTGTCGTCGCCGTTCTTGCCGGGCTTGGCGTCGCTCTCTGCGTCTACGGTCTTTCATCCCGGCAGGGTGTGGCGGGCACGCGGCTGATCCTTGTGGGCATCGGCGTTTCCGCAATGCTGGATAGTTTTGTCGCCTATGTGCTGTCGCAGGCGCCATCCTGGACGCTGCAGGAAGCGATGCGGTGGCTAACGGGGAGCGTGAACGGTGCACAGCTTTCGCAGGTGCTTCCGCTTGTGGTGATGCTTGCCCTGTGTGGCGGCTTACTTCTGTCCCGCGCTAAAGATCTCGAGGCGCTTCGCTTGGGGGACGACACCGCGGCGGCGCTTGGCGTGAAGGTCATAGAGACACGGATCATCGTTGTCATGGCTGCGGTGGGCATGATCGCCACGGCAACCGCGGTCACCGGACCAATCGCCTTTGTCGCCTTCCTCTCCGGACCTATTGCTGCGCGCATCGTGCGAAACAGCGGCTCGCTGCTGATCCCGTCTGCTCTGGTCGGCGCGATCCTGGTCCTGGCGGGAGACTACGTCGGACAGTTCGTCCTGCCGAGCCGCTATCCCGTCGGCGTCGTCACCGGCGCACTTGGAGCACCGTACCTGATCTACCTCATCGTTCGGGTCAATCGCAGTGGAGGCTCCCTGTGAACGTGAAGCCCAGCCACTCGCTCAGCGTCCAGAACGTTTCTGCCGGATACGGTGATGTCGAGGTTTTGCATGACCTCGATCTCGTTATTCCGTCGGGCAAGATCACCGTCATCGTCGGTGCCAATGCCTGTGGCAAGTCCACGCTCCTGCGCGCGATGTCCAGGCTTCTTGCACCGGCCAAGGGCCAGGTTCTGCTGGACGGCAAGGCCATCCATCGCACGCCGCCCAAGGAGCTTGCGCGAACGCTCGGCCTGCTGCCGCAATCGCCGATCGCTCCGGAAGGGATTACCGTGGCCGACCTCGTCAGCCGTGGGCGGCATCCGCACCAGGGTCTCTTCTCCCGCTGGACTCGCGAAGACGACGCGGCGGTGGAAGCAGCCCTTGTCACTACCCAGACCATGGATCTCGCGGAACGGCCGGTTGACGAGCTTTCCGGCGGACAGCGCCAGCGGGTCTGGATCGCCATGGCGCTCGCGCAACAGACGGACATCCTTCTGCTGGACGAACCGACGACCTTCCTCGACATCAGCCATCAAGTCGAAGTGCTGGACCTGCTCACGGACCTGAACCACCAGCGCGGGACGACGGTGGTGATGGTCCTGCACGACCTCAACCTCGCCGCCCGATATGCGGATCATCTCATCGCCATGGCCGATGGTCGCGTCCATGTCACCGGCGCCCCGGATGACGTGCTTACTGAACAGAACGTGCGCCAAGTTTTCGGTCTCGACAATCGCATCGTAACCGACCCCACATCCGGCCGGCCGATGATGTTGCCGATCGGACGGCACAGAATGACCAGAGATCAACACCTGAAGGAGGACCGCGCATGAATGCAGGTCAGCAATACAAGCTTTCCGGCGTGGCACGGCCACACGACGCGCTCCATATGCTCGATGAAATCTGCGAGCACTTCGTGGAGCATGCCGATGTCGAAAGGGAAGGGCACCAGGCGCTCCTGAAGAGCAAGCTCGGTACGGCGAGCATCCGGATCGAGGATAGGAGACTGTTGATCGACCTCGCATGCCCGTCCGAGACGGCTTTGCAGATGAGCCGCAACAGCATTGCCGAGCATCTCTTCTACTTTGCAGGTGACGAACCGCTGGAGCTCGATTGGGCGAAGGCGACGGCTCTTACCTCGCTGCCGAATATCAACGAACTCACCGTCATTTCCGCCGAAGACGTCACGCCGCACATGCGGCGCGTCCGCTTCTCCTGCGACAACATCGAAGCGTTTGCAGGCGGCGACATGCATGTTCGCCTGCTCGTGCCGCCGAAGGGCAGGACGCCGGTCTGGCCGGGTTATCGTGAAGACGGTCGCGTGGCCTGGCCCGAAGGCGAGGATGAACTTCTCGTGCGCGTCTACACGATACGTGGCCTCGATAAGGAGCAGAAGGAGCTCTGGATCGACTTCCTGCAGCATCCGACACCCGGCGTCCCGACACCGGGTGGGGATTTCGCCCGCGATGCCGAGCCGGGGCAGGTCGTAGCGCTTCTCGGACCTGGCGGTGGCGGCGTGCCCGACGCAAAGACCCTGCTCATGGCTGGTGACGAAAGCTCGCTTCCAGCGATCGCGAGGATACTTGAAGAGCTGCCGGCCGACACGAAGGTTGAAGCGATCATCGAAGTCGCGGATGAGCGCGAGCAACAGCAACTTAAGACGGCTGCGTCAGTGAACGTACGCTGGCTGCACCGCAAGAGCTATCCGGCAGGAAGCGCCCAGGTTCTCCTGGAAGAGGCGAAGGCCGCCGTTGCCGCCGCATCGGAAGACACGTTCGTGTGGTTTGCCTGCGAAAAGGAAGACGTCCGCGCCATGCGCACGTTCCTGAAGAACCGCGCCCACGATCGCAAGAAACGGTACGTCGCCTGGTACTGGGAACGCGCAGAGGACTAAGATCAGTTCGCCGTCGGTGCCTTGCCGGCGGCGTTCGACTTGCGCAGGTTGAACAGGTTGCCGGCCAGGATCAGGGCGGCACCCACAGCCGTCACGCCGTCGATGGCTTCGGAATAAAGAAGAAACCCGAGCAGGGCGGACAGCGGCACCCGAAGATAATCCATCGGCATCACAACCGTCGCATCGGCGTATGAAAGCGCCCGCGCCATGCAGAAATGCGCGAAGGTGCCGGCAAAGGCGATCACGAAGATCCACGGCCAGATGGCGAGCGACGGCCAGACCCAGACGTTCAGCGCGGGAATAAGCCCGATAACCGACTGGATGATGAGCATCCAGAAGATGATTTTGGTCGCGCTGTCAGAGCGGGTGAGCATTTTCGTGGTGATGAACGAGATCGCAAAAACGAAGGCCGCGCCCAAGACGATGAGGTGACCTGGATTCAGCGGTGCCGCCCCGGGTCTGACGATCAGCGTGACGCCAACGAGGCCGAACAGGATCGCTGCCATCTTGCCCGCCGTTAGCCTCTCCCCGAGAAACAGCGCCGCCATGATGGCCGTCCAGATAGGAGCGGTAAACTCGATCGCGATGACCTGCGCCATCGGGATCATCGTCAGACCGATCAGCCAGGCAAACTGACCGACGTAATGCGCCGTGTTGCGCCCGATATGGGTAAGCAGGATGCCGCTGCGCATCTGCCTGATCCCGCCTTCGCGATGGACGAGCGGCAGCAACATGAAGAAAGCGATGACCGAACGCATCTCCATGACCTGGAAAACGCTGAGCTCGGCGGTGATCGCACGACCGGAGACGGCCATGAGCAGCAGCAGGGCGATGCCTGCCATCATCCAGGCTGCGGCTTTCAATGTTAGATGCTGTTGTTCCACGTCAAGTCGTTCCAGGCGACACGCCGGCAATTGCTAGGCTGCGCGAAAGGGATGGGGTCTGCAACCGGACATAGTTCGTCGACCGATCGGAGTGAATAGTCTTCAACCTTATAAGGAGATTTGACAGGGCTACGCCACCGCGCATGCTAGATTTGGCCATCAAATCCCCTAGCTTTCTATGTTTCTCCCGGCGGGATCGGCGAAGAAGGATGGATGGAGATGGCGATGGATGATCAGCGAGGATCAAGGCAGCTTGCCGCCGAGTCGCGGATGGCCCTTTTCGACTTCGCTTTCGATCATGCTCCTATCGGCATCGCCCTCATTGATCTGGACGGCTGCGTCATCCGTGGCAATGCCGCTTTTTCGCGCATGGTCGGCATCCCGCTTTCGGAACTGGAGGGCATCTCCTTCAGGGACTTCACACATCCGGAGGATCTGGCGGCTGACCTTGCGCTGTTTGCCGAGGTACTTGCGGCGAAACGCGATGGGTATTCGATCGAGAAGCGCTACGTGCAACGCGGCGGCTCCATCCTGCACGTGCGAATCCATGTGGCTGCGATGCGGTTGGCAAACGGCAAGGTTGCAAGGTTCATTTCGCAGATCGAAGACATCAGCAAGGACAAGGAAAACGAGCGGGAACTCGCAGAGCGCGCCGCCCAGCTTGAACTTGCCATGCAGGCGATCCGCGGCGGCTTCTGGCACATGGACGTCAAGACGCACAAATTCGAAACATCGGAACGTCTGACGCAGTTCATCGGAGGTCCGGATGCCGCCAAGTTCGACCTCAAGGGCTATACCGAACGCGTCCATCCGGACGACAGCACTGCCGCAGACCTTTCCTCTCTCATCGCCGGTAAGCTCGACCAGTCTGTTGCTCAGTATCGCTTGCGGACGGTCGAAGGGGAGCGCTGGATGCGTTGCGATCGGCGCTTGCTGCGCGATCCCGATGGCGATCCCTGGCGGATCGTGGGTGTAGCGATCGACTTCACCGAGGAGCACGATCGCCTTGAGCGCCTGATGGAAAAATCCGAGACGGACGCTCTGACTGGGGTTCTCAACCGGCGCGGGCTCGAAAGCCGCTACGAGATGCTCGTTTCAAGTGACGGGTTCAGTGTGCTTGCCATCGATCTCGATGGCTTCAAGGCGATAAACGACCGCCATGGCCATCCGGCAGGTGACGCGGTGCTCGTTGAAACAGCAGAACGGTTGCAGGCTTCAGTGCGGGTGAACGATCTCGTCTGTCGCGCTGGCGGGGACGAATTCATCCTGATCGTGGTCGGGGAGCCGGCGGTCGGCGAAGCCGTCGCCAAACGCATCGTCGAGGCGATCAGCGAGCCGTTCCAACTGACGACGGGGACCGTGCGGCTTGGGACAAGCGTCGGCTGCACGTGGTGCCAAACCAAGAAGCCCCTCGACCAACTGACGGCGCATGCGGATGCACTCCTTTATGAGGCCAAGGCGGCCGGCAAGAACATGTGGCGTTTCGCCGTCTGTAGCTGACGCCTTCTCCAATTAAGTTCCGTCGCACATCGTTTCGAACCTCTGGCGGGCTCAACTGTTTGGCATCTGGGCCCGGCGTCCGGGTCGTCAAAACAGGAGCGGACCGAGGTGGGGCAGAACCAAGGCCTGACGGACATGAGCATCGCCGAGATCAAGGACGCGGTTGGCTGCAAGGCGCCCAGGTTGGGCGGAAGCACCGCCTCGCTTGCCTGCGCTCTCATCGGGCTTGGAATGGCCGAGATGGCCGTGGTCATATCCGCCGCCCGAGACAAACAAGACAGTGCCCTTTCTCACGCTGAACAGGAGATCGGACACCTGACGCAGCGGCTGGCTGACGCGGCTGAGCAGGATCGTATCCAGTTCCAGCGTTACATGAGTATCCTGCGGCAAAAGTCGGAGGAGGATGATAAACCGGACAAGCCGCTCGAAGACGCAGGAGCCGATGCCACCCGCCAGCCTCTTGAAGCTGCAGACATCCTGATGGATTGCCTCGAACTACTGGCGGGCGTCGCGGGCCACATCCACCACTTTGTCGCGAGCGACCTCTTCTCGGGCGCAGGAATCGTGAAGGCGGCATTTGCGGGCACTATGATGGCAGCCGACATCAACCTGGCGGAAGACCGGCTTGCCGATCTCAAGCAAAAGACCGAGGCGCAGCGGCGCGATCTCGACCAGCGCTGCCGCAGCGCCTATGCCAAGTTATCACAGGCGGCGCTGGAGCATGGGTTCCGGATGTAGTACGCGGGACGGATCAGCCAGCAGAAACGTGCAGCGCGCCGATATCTCCAAAGATCCGCTGGACGGCTGCAACCTCGTTCGCCGGGACATCCGCAGAAACCTCTATCTCACCCTGGTTTGCGCCGTCGTGCCTCGTTTCGTCCCGAACCGACGGGGCATCGCTGCCATTGGGGGAGGTGCCAGACGTGTTCTCTGCGCCGACCGGCTGGACGAAGATGTCGGCCCGGTCGATCCCGTGATCCTGCGCCAGATGCTCTACCGCGAGCTCTGCTGCGGCACGGGTTTCAAACCTGGCGGTAACGGTCTTGCTGCTGTTGTCTGACATCATCTTCTCCTTGGCGACGAGTGGGTAATTGCCAGCTAGAGCGATGGTTCCGCTAGGTTTTCACCCGCGGTTCAAATTATTCGGAGCGGCCTTGAACCTTCCGGCAAGCTTCCCACATTCGCCGCGATAATGCGGGAGTTCAGTTGAAATGCGTCCGTTCTTCGAAACCACGTTCGGCCCCGCCGAACTGGAAATTCTCGATACCGTGCTTGATGAGTGGAGGCAGGAGCACGATCTGCCGAAGGAGAGCCCGGATGTTGGCTTGGCCGCGGCAGTGATGATCAATCTGTTCCGGGAAGGCAATGACACGGTGCCTGCGCTGCGCAGGGCTGTGTCCGAGCACAAGGCGCTGGCCGATCTCATCTGAAACGAAAAAAGCCTGCCGCGGGAGGAGGTGCGGCAGGCTTTTGATTTGTGAACAGCGACTGGGAGGAGGAGTGCCGCTGTTCTTGTGGGTGTTTCCGGGAGGAGGAGAGAAACACCACGTTCCAACAGCGCGGGAGGAGGTGCGCTGTTCGATGAACAACATGTAGCTGTTGAAGCTGGCTGATGCCAGTGTTGTTGTTGCAGCGCAGCAATGCGCTGCAAGCATAGCGGCAGCTAATATCCGGTCATTTCCAGATATCCGACACCTGAGTGGCTGCCCCCGAACCGGATCGGCCCCTCCCAATACGGCGTTGAGGTCGCCATCCAGCTTTGGTCGTTCAAGGCGTGCGTCGTGATGTCCACCCTCTTGGCGGGGACTTGGATCCTCCATTCAACCGGAACCTGCCGACCGTTCACTTTTGTGGTTCGCAGCGGTTCAAGCGAGACGGACTGCGTGTCGATCATTTCCGTCTCTCCCTCCGCATTGATCCAGTTCGCTGAAATAAATTCGCCTGCTGCATCGCGCAGACGAAACGCCATAAGCTTATCCCCGCTATCAAGGTGGAGCGAGAACCAGTCCCAGCCCTCTTGGTCAGCCGCCAGCGGTTGCGAGGACCACTCCCGATCGAGCCAGCCTTTTCCGGTGATGGCTACCGGTTTCCCGTCGACCACCAGAGACCCTTTGATCTGATAAAATGGCTGCGAGTAATAGTGGCTCGCCTGACCCGCTGCGGATTTGACGGAATAGCCGCGATCACCTTGGGGGACGGGCGGAGCGCTGGTTTCCAGCGTCAGCTGGTAGCTGAATGCATCGCCCGCTGCGAATAGATCGAGACGGGCCAGTTCATCCTCGTCTGGCAGGCTGTTGCTCTTCATCTCCCAGTTATCGATCCAGGCACGGAACGGTGTCGTCTCGACACCGGCCTGCCCTATACCGCCACGCCCCAGCCGCTCGGCCACATAATGGTGGTCCGGTGTGGTAAGCGCTGCATGGCCGATCCAGATTTGCGGATCGCGCCAGCCTTCGGCGTTTCCCGGTGCCAGAGCAGAGCGAAACAGCGTCCACTGAACGCCGAACACACGGCCGTCCTCGGCTTCGAGATTGGCGGTCACATACCACCACTCAATCCTGAAATCGGGATGGGGTCCGTGGTCGGCTGGAAAAGCCATGAGCGTGCCGCGCCGGGGAACGCTGAACCCTTCAGCATCGGAGCCCAGACCAGCAAAGCCTTGCGCAAGAACCACGACCGGAAGGGCAGCGATGAGCAGAAGGAGGGCGAGGGCGCGCTTGGACCAGCTATCGTTCATTCGCGAATATCCTCAGCAGGTCGGCAGGATGCACTGTCGCGAGCCGCTTGACGGGCAACAGGACGGAGAGAAGCGCTGCGCCCAACGCGACGAGACCCAACCACAGCCAGTCCAGTGGGAAGACATGCATGGGCAGCTTCCATCCGAATGCTTCGACATTGATGATCGACAACAGGACCCACGCCAGCACCAACCCGAGCGGAATAGCGGCAACAAACGTCGCCGACCACAGAAGCAGGGTACGCACCACTTCCAGCAGGGCCAGATCGCGTCGCCGCATCCCCATCGCCCAGACCGGAGCCAGTTGCGGGAGACGGCGACCGGACAGGGTCAGGAGGCTCGCAAACATCGCAAACCCTGCTACCGCCAGCGTCAGGACGTTCAAAGCCCCGGTGACGGTGAATGTCTGGTCGAAGACCGTGCGTGATCGCTGCTTCACGGAAGCCTGGTCCAGCACGTTACCATCCGGCAGCCCGAACTCGTCCATCAACTGGCGCTGCACATCTGCGGCTACGGCGGGCGCCACGCGCAGGCCATAACGCAGCTTGGGGATGTCCGGATAGTGCTGCGCCAGAGCGGTTACATCCACGATTACCTGACCGTTCGGATTGCCATAATCGGAATAGACACCGACGACCCTGACTTTCCACCCACCGGGCAGCTCAAGCTCCCGGCCAATGTCGACCTTGCCCTGCCGCCAGAGCTGCTCGTTCACCAATGCACTGTTGCCGCTGGCGATAGCGTCCCAGACATCCTGGTTTCCGCGGATCAAGGGCCAGTGGTCGCGATAGGTCGCGTCGTCGGCCACCCCGTAGATCTCCACCTGCCGCCCAAGCACCTCGCCCTCAGTGCTCCAGATCGGCAGCACGGTAACGTGCCTGCCATCCAGCCATTGCCTCAGCCGCGCGGCCTCGTCTTCATCTCGGGCGGTGACGTAAAGCTCCGCTGCCAGCCGCTGGTCCAGCCAGCCTATGAAGGTGAGGCGGAAGCTCGACACCATGGTGCCGACGCCGATATTGGCAGAAAGGGCGAGAAGCAGCGCCATCAGCGCGAGGGATAGACCTGGCAGCTGAACCCGCGTGTCGGCCCAGAACCATTGGGTCACCGCGCCACCTGCCCAGCTCTCCGCCAGTTTGAGAAAACCGGACATCAACGGAGGAAGCAGAAGGGCCGCACCCAGAAACAGCGCGCCGAGAACCCCAAAGCCCACCACCAGTCCGGTGCCGGCGAAAGCCAGCACCGCCGAGAGCACAAGAAGCAGAAGTCCGCAAACGACCTGAGCACGAAGGACACGTGCCGAGAGCCCGGCCCAGGCTTGCGGTTGAGCTGCGGAGAGAATGGGAAGTTGCTTCACCTGCCACAGGTTCTGGGCGGATGCGCAGGCGGTTCCGGCCAGCGCCATGGCCAGGCCTGCACCCCACCATTCCGGTCGCAGCGCGAGGCTGCCGGAAACGCTGGCGCCATAGAGTCCTTGCAGTGTTGCCGCGACACCGGGCAGAAGCGCGGACGCCAGCAGATATCCGATTGTAACGCCGAGGATGCCCGCGACGAGGCCGAAGACGGTCAATTCAAGCACCAGGAGAACGATCAACGACTGCAGCGAGACGCCGAGCGAACGCAGCGTGCGAAAGGTGCTGCGTCGCTGCTCGAACGACAGCCCGATCGTCGAGTAGACGATGAAAAGCCCCACGACGAAAGCGAGAAACCCGAAGGCCGTCAGATTGAGGTGGAAGCTGTCCGTTAGCTGCGCAACATCGGGCTTCTCTGACGGACTACGCAGTACGGCCCAAGGTGCCGCCTCCTGCAGATCCGAAACGTCCAGTTGTTGCGATGGCGCCACGACGATCCTGTCGATGCTCCCATTCCGCTGTAGCAGCCGGTCCGCGACCGCGATGTCAGTAAAGGCTGCGTCGTTGGGAACCTCGGTTGCGATCTTGAGCGGAATATCCGTCTTGCCGTCGAGCTTGGCAGCTGTTGCTGCCGATACGACCAATTCCCTCTCGCCGCCCATGAAGCTTGAGATGTCGTTGCCGCCGCTGATTTCAAAGGCGCGGCCTTCGCGCGGCATGGAAAGAGGATCGATACCGATCAACCGGATCCTCGCCTCTCCAAATCGATAACCTCCTTCGATGACTGGCGAAACTACCCAGCCGGCGCGGCGCAGCGAAACGTAATCGGCGACCGTAATCTGTCGACCGGGCTGCGGCAGAAGCTGAATGAGATCGCCATGCTCCAATACACTGGCTGCCCGGGCATAGCTCGCTCGGGCTTCGGCATTGATGGCCTGAACGCCGGACCATAATGCCGTGGCAAGCGAGATGCCGAGAATCAGTGTTAGAAACTGCAGGGGCCGGTGCCGCCAGTGGGAGAGCAGCGCCCAAAGCGCAACCCGCTTCATCCGCCGATCCTTCCGGCGCGCAGCATGATCTGGCGATCGAGTTTGCCCGCGAGCCGCATGGAATGGGTGACGAGGAGAAGGGCAGAGCCCGCCTCGCCGCTCAAGGACAACATGAGGTTAAGCACGGCATCGCCCGTTGCCTCGTCCAAGTTACCGGTCGGCTCGTCGGCGAGGATCAGTGGCGCTCGAACGGCAAGGCTGCGGGCTATCGCGACACGCTGCTGCTGTCCACCGGACAGTTGTTCCGGATAACGATTGAGGAGAGCGGTAAGTCCGAGCTTTTCCACCAACTGCCGCTCCCACTCCGGCTCCTGGCGTCCGGCGAGCCTGGCGTGGAACGCGATATTGGCCGCGACATCGAGAGACGGAATGAGGTTGAACTGCTGGAAGACGAGCCCCACCTCGTGCCGCCGGTAGAGCGCCCGCTCGGCATCAGCAAGGGTGGCTATATCGCGATCGTTGACAATGATCCTGCCCCCATCCGGCTGGTCCAGCCCGCCCACCAGATGCAGAAGCGTGCTTTTGCCACTGCCGGATTCACCGGTCAGCGCGACGCTCTCGCCGGCTTGCAGATGAAGGTCGATACCTTTCAGCACAGCGATAGGACCTTCGGCGGTCGAATAAGATTTCGTGAGCCCCGAGATTGTCAGCAACATAGGGAATCCATCTTCGGGTGAAGCCTATACATCTGATGCCGGTTCGTCGGGAGAAGTCACTGCCGCACGACGTCCCGGTACCAGCAACTGGTCCAGCGTCACCGGCTTGAGATCGCGGGCATCGACGCCGACGTCAAACTGCCGGGGCATCGTCTTCAGGCGCCCATGGGAATGGCCGTGCAGGTTGATCGATTTCTTCCCCATCTTGTTCCAAGTGCGGAACGGATAGTGGCACAGGATGAGCAAATGCCCATCCAGCACCAGTTCCCGATAGTGCTGGACCGTCTCCCATCCGGTCGCCGAAATCGTCGCCTCACCGTCGTTGTTCCCGATGATCAGATGCTTCCTTCCGTTGAGCTTCTTCAGCATCTCGGACGGATCGCCGCTACGGGTCAACATGAAGTCGCCGAGATGCCAGACTTCATCATCGTCTGCGACAGCCGCGTTCCAGTTCCGGATCAGAGCATCGTCATGCGGAGCCATGTTCTGGAAAGGACGGCGGTCGATGCGCAGCACGCGTGGGTCGCCGAAATGCGTATCGCTCGTAAAGTAGATCATGTTCGTAACCTGTGTCAGCCAAAGCTCGCGTCGAGGGAGCAGGAGCAATATGCCCCTGTTCGTGAGCCGATTTGCAGCGATCCGTGGCACAAATCGAGCTGCCGCGTGTTTCACTTCTGATCAGGAGGATAGACATGACCGAGAAGATAACCACCGGCCTGAACGACCGCCCGCGAGACAGCAGCATCGCGCAATCCGGACCCGGCTTGCCTGACGACAGCAGCAGCCCGATCGGGGTTTCGGAGCAGCAGATTGAACGCGCGCGAGACCAACTCGTTGGATCGAACCGCGAGACCCTCAAGAAGGAAGTTCAGGAGCAGATCGAAAAGCCGCAGCGCGGATCGGCGTGACGACCGATGCCTGGCACATTCACCAGCTGTTTCCTGCTTGCCTTCGATCTCGATGATCTCGGCCAGCCGGTACCCGCCTTCGAGCCACGTCCTGTATCCGATCCCTTGGACGGCCAGCGCGAAGCTGAAGCCCTTTCTGCCCGGCACGGTGGCGTCGTCCTCTGGCGTCGTCAGGGTGCACCCGCGATCGGCGAGGAAGGCGAGCCCGAAGTCCTGTTCTCGGCGGGCAGGATTGGCGACTTCAACTAGACGCGAGCACGTTTGGCTGCTCAGATCCCAGCCCGCAATGAATGACAAATGTTAAGAACTCTATGGCAAGTTGTTGTATCAACGAGGTTTCCTTCCAGAGTCTGTGCATGTCGTCACCAGCCGAGAAGCTTACCACCGGTCGTCCTAGCGAGGGGGCCGACCGCTCCCTGCAATCTGTAGGGACGACCTTGTACATCACCCACGGCGTGGTGGCCGATGTCGCGGATGGACCGACTGACCTTTTCGGCGGGCGCGCGGTTCCCGGCAAGCCGCTGGTCGATCTGCTCGACGAGGCGGAGAAGTTTGGCTTCCTGCCCGGCGGAACGGCGGCAAGCATCAAGACCGCACTCGCAGCACGGCAATCGAAGCAACTGCTCAGCCTTGCAGACGGCCGCAGCATCATGGTTGCGACCGAGTTCGCTGCCGCGGACGACATGACGCTTCACTTCGTTGACGTCTCGTTTGCGGTGCAGATGACGCTGAGCCAGCAGCGAGATGTGCTGACGGGCCTGCCGAACCGGGTAGAACTGCTGCGCAGGCTGAACGAACATCTTGCTTCCCCCGCGTCGCTCCCACAAACTGCGGTGCTTTACGTCGATCTGGACCGCTTCAAGATGGTCAATGACACGCTGGGGCACCCGATCGGCGATGCACTGCTGAAGCTGGTCGTCGAGCGCATGCAGCGGTTGCTGGCGCCAAAGGACGTGCTTGCGCGGCTTGGTGGCGACGAATTCGTCATCCTGCAGGCGGAGGGCGAACAGCCGCACGCCGCGGAAGTTCTGGCTTCCCGCATCATCGAGATCGTCGGACGCACCTATCTTCTTCAGGGACATTCGGTCCAGGTCGGCGCGAGCGTCGGCATCGCGTTGGCGGCAACCGACGGCAAGACATCGGAAGAGCTGATCAAGAACGCCGATCTCGCGCTCTTCAAGGCCAAGTCAGCCGGGCGGGGCACCTTCCGGTTCTTCACCGACGCCATGGATCGCGAGATCCAGGAACGGCGGGCGCTGGAAATCGATCTGCGCCGCGCGATCATCATGCAGGAAATGTCGCTCGTTTATCAGCCGCAGTTCGAGATTGACGGAAACAAGCTGGTCGGCTTTGAGTCGCTCGTGCGTTGGTCCACCCCGGAACGCGGCAGCGTGTCGCCCGCGCAGTTCATCCCCCTGGCGGAAGAAACAGGCATCATCGACCAGTTGGGTGAATGGGTGCTGCGCACGGCCTGCAAGGAAGCGGCAGGCTGGCCTGAGCCGTTGACGGTGTCGGTCAATCTCTCGCCCGTTCAGTTCAAGAGCCCGAAGCTGGTCAGCATCATCGTTGGCGCCCTTTCCAGCGCAGGCCTTCCGCCGTCACGGCTGGATCTCGAAATCACCGAAGGCGCGCTGATCGAGAACACAGAAGCGGTGCTTCTCATGCTCAACCAGATCAAGGCGATGGGCATCAAGGTGTCGATCGACGACTTCGGGACGGGGTATTCTTCCTTGAGCTATCTGCAGAAGTTCCCCTTCGACAAGATCAAGATCGATCAGTCCTTCATTCGCAGCCTGGAGACGAATGCCGACAGTGCCGCAATTGTCCGCGCCGTCACCGCGCTCGGCAAGAGCCTCGGCATGATGACGATCGCCGAAGGTGTCGAGACTGAGAGCCAGCTGGAGCTTATTGCGCGCGACGGATGCGCGCAGGTGCAGGGCTATCTGACAGGAAGGCCTCTTGCCGCTGACGCTGCATCTGAACTTATCTCAACAAGAACATGAATTCAGGGCCGAAAATGTCTTTGTATCGCCTCGTTTATTACAGTGAAAACCGCATCTCTTCATCAGTGGCGGATCTCCAGGCGGAGGTAGAAGAGATCTTGACCCAGAGCCGCCGCAACAACGCACTTGTGGGCGTGACTGGCGCGCTCATGTTCAGCTCGGGCTATTTTGGGCAGGTGCTGGAAGGGCCGCAGGCTGCTGTGGAGGCCACCTTCGAGCGAATCCAGCAGGATCCTCGGCATGGGGATGTTGCGCTTCTTGAGTTCGCGCCCACCGACACCCGCTCCTTCGACACCTGGGCCATGGCTTATGTCGGTGAAGACTCGGCACTGTTTGCCCATGTGGGATCGGAGACCGGTTTCGATTCCGACAAGTTCACAGGCGAGGCGCTGTTCAACAGGCTTCGCGCCATGGTCGCCGCCAATGCTGTGGTTGCCTGAGCTCACGGTTTAAGGTTCTGTTTCCGCTCCGGCTTTCGGTGCTGACTGATTTTGCATGCCGCCCGTCCACCTCTGTAACAATTATTGACACAGAGGTGGGAATTTGCGATTGGCGATCATGATCAATCGCCAGTCTCGCAACGTTTCCCTGACATCGGAACTTGAGGCATTCATCAACGAGTGCCTGGCGTCCGGCGATTATGCAAACGCCAGCGAAGTTGTCCGCGCAGGCTTGCGTGCGCTTCGCGGCAGTGCGGAGACAACTCAACCACTTCCGACGATCTGGCCGATTGGTGGCGGCCAATGCGGTCAATTGATCCGCGAGTTGGACTGGTCGAAGACGCCACTCGGCGCTGTAGACACATGGTCGGTCGAACTGCGTACCACCGTTGCCAATATCGTCAATTCTCCGGTCGCCAAGGTCCTGATGTGGGGCAAAAGCCACGTCATGGTCTATAATGATCGTTATGCAGAGATCGCCGGCGCCAAACACCCAGCGGCGATGGGCGCGCGGGTCTCAGAAACCTGGCCGGAGATCTGGGACTGGAACCGCGAGATGCTGGAGGCCGGCTTCAACGGTGAGCTCAAGTCTTTCCACGACCAGCCGATGACGCTCGAGCGGGACGGCATCGCCACCCAGTTCATCTTCGATCTGTTCTACACCCCGGTCTACCAGGCCGACGGGACGATCGGTGGCGTCATGTGCACCGTCGTCGACAACAGCAGTCGCGTCGCAATGGAAAAGCGTGTTGCGGCGAGCGAGGCAGAGCTTCGCCGCGTGACCGACGCAGTGCCGATGCTCATCTCCTATGTCGACCGCCAGCATGTCTACCGGTTCGCAAACGCTGCCTATGAGGACTGGTTCGGCCTGAAGCTTGATGACGTCGTCGGTCGCAAGGTCGTTGAAGTCATTGGTGAAGTCTCCTACGAGAGCCGGCGTCACGACATCGATCGTGGGCTGGCCGGCGAAGTCGTCTCCGCCGAGGCGGATCTGGTGCTTGGCGGCGGTGAGCCGCGCCGCTTCGAGCTACGCTATATCCCCCATATCGAAGCAGACGGATCTGTTCCCGGCGTCCATATCCTCGGCATCGATATCGAGGACCGCGCGCTACGTGAAGCCGAACTCGCCATAAGCAACAGCCGCTTCCGGACGGCGATGAGCGCCATGCACGGGGTGCTTTGGACGAATACTGCCGATGGTCAGATGGTGGGCGAGCAGCCTGGCTGGGCCGCACTGACGGGCCAAAGCTATGAAGAGTACCAAGGCTTCGGCTGGGCGGATGCCGTCCATCCGGATGACGTGGAGAGCTCGGTGACGACTTGGAAACAGGCCGTTGCCTCGCAATCGATGTATGTCCACGAACATCGCGTTCGCCGTCATGACGGCACCTGGCGCCAGTTCGCCATCCGGGCCCTGCCAATCATTGGCTCCAGCGGCAAGATTGTCGAATGGGTCGGCGTCCATACTGACATCACCCATCAGCGCGCCGCAGAAGAAGCGCTGCGCGAACAGGCGGAGGCCCTGACGCGCCAGGTCCAGCACCGCGAGCGTGCCGAAGATCAGTTGCGGCAGCTCAACGAGACGCTGGAGGCGCGAGTCATTGCAGAGATCGATGAACGCCGGCAGGCGGAGGCAAAGCTCGCGCAGGCCCAGAAGCTCGAGACTGTCGGCAAGCTGACAGGCGGCGTGGCGCATGATTTCAACAACTTGCTGCAGGTTGTTTCTGGCAACCTTCAGCTTCTCGCAAAGGATGTGGCGGGCAATCCGAGGGCGGAGGCCAAGGTTGCCAATGCCATGGCCGGCGTTGCCCGTGGTTCGCGCCTCGCGAGCCAGTTGCTCGCGTTCGGGCGACGCCAGGCGCTGGAGCCAAAGGTCGTCAATATCAGCCGGTTCATCCGTGACATGGACGACATGATCCGCCGCGCCATCGGCGAGGCCGTCGAGGTCGAAACGATCTTTGGCGGCGGGCTCTGGAACACGTTCATCGATCCGAACCAGATCGAGAATGCGCTGCTCAACCTCGCGATCAACGCCCGCGATGCCATGGAAGGTCGCGGCAAGCTGACGATCGAGCTGGCGAACGCGCATCTTGATGATGAATACGCCCGCCTCCACGACGAGGTGACGCCGGGGCAGTACGTGATGCTCGCCGTCAGCGACACCGGATGTGGCATGTCGCCGGAGATCATCGATAAGGTCTTCGAACCGTTTTTCTCGACAAAGGCGGAGGGCAGGGGATCAGGCCTTGGCCTCTCGATGGTATACGGCTTCGTCAAGCAGTCCGGCGGCCATGTGAAGATCTATTCGGAAGTCGGTCATGGCACAACCATCCGGCTTTACCTTCCGCGAGCCATGGAAGCGGAAGACGTCGAGGTCGTTGTCGACAATGGCCCGATCATCGGCGGCACGGAGACGGTGCTCGTGGTAGAGGACGACGCGGAAGTGCGCGAGACGGTCATCGCGATGCTGACCGACCTCGGCTACCGGGTGCTCAAGGCGGTTGATGCGGCAAGCGCGCTGACGGTGATCGATAGCGGCATCCCGATCGACATCCTGTTTACCGACGTCGTCATGCCGGGCACGCTGAAGAGCCCGGAACTGGCGCGCAAAGCGAAGGAACGGCTGCCCGACCTCGCAGTGCTGTTCACCTCCGGATATACCGAGAACTCGATCGTCCACGGCGGACGGTTGGACGCTGGCGTCGAACTGCTCTCGAAACCCTACACGCGCGAAGCGCTTGCCCGGAAGTTCCGCCACGTGCTGGCAAACCAGAAGCAGCGCGGTACGCGGCGCAGCGACAAGCCCTCGCCGGAGCCGAAGGCTGACGCAGACCTCACCGTTCGCCCCGCGCCGGTCATTGAACGCAAGGGGCCAAAGACGGTGCTCCTCGTGGAGGACGATCATCTCATCCGCTCGACCACCGCGGAGATGCTGAAGGAGCATGGCTTCGTCGTGCTGGAGGCGGCCAGCGCTGAAGATGCGCTGACGGCGCTGCAGACTTTGCCGGTCGATGTGCTTGTGACGGACCTGAACCTGCCCGGCATCTCGGGATCCGAACTCGCGGAGCAGGCGCGCACGGTTCGCCCCAATGCACTTATCGTTTATGCGACGGGAGATCCCGGCACGGTTCGAAAAGAGACCGATGCAATCATCGTTACCAAGCCTTATGATGCCGAAAAACTTGCAGCGCTGATCGATGACAGCAGATCAAGTTCGAACGGCGAACACGCAGCAGCAACCGGATCGACCGGTACAAATACGCAGGAAGAAGTCTGATGAGCGATCATCTCACCGTACTCGTAGTCGACGATGACGTGCTCATCGCAATGACATGTGCAGACATGGTGACGGAACTCGGCTATCGCGCGATCGAAGCCAATTCGGGCGCGCAGGCGCTGGATATCATTGCGCAGGAGCCGAAGATCGATCTGCTGATCACCGACTATTCCATGCCGTCCATGGATGGGGTGCAGTTGGTCAAGGCAGCGCGCGAGGCAGTGCCCGGGCTGAAGGTGATTGTCGCGACCGGTTATGCCGACCTGCCGCCGGACTCCGGACTTGAGGTACCGCGTATCTCCAAGCCCTACACGCTGGAAGATCTCGAATCGGCCATCACCAAGATCATTGGTGAAGCGCTAGCCTGACCGGCGTTCTCCTGCAGCGAGAAGACTGGGCGACGCGGCGCCAGGTAGTTGAGATTGACCTCTCAGGGAACCCTTGGCGCCGCTACCGTGTTCGACATGCTCCCGATCAATGACAGGAGCAGTCCATGACCGATGAAGTTCGTCGCCCGCAGCCGCCATTCCCTGAACAGCAGCAGGCACCGCCCGGCACGACAGCGCAGATGGAACCTACTCCCGATCATGGCGAGCGTTCCTACAAGGGCAACGGCAGGCTGTCAGGCAAGGCTGCGATCATCACCGGCGCCGACTCCGGGATCGGCAAAGCGGTGGCAATCGCTTTTGCGCGTGAAGGTGCAGACGTGCTGATCTCGTACCTCAATGAAGACGAGGATGCGCGCGACACGGCACGGTGGGTTGAAGAGGCCGGCCGCAAAGCGGTACTGGTGCCCGGCGACATCAAGACCGAAGAGCACTGCAAGGGCCTAGTAAAGCGGGCGATGGACGAGTTCGGCCGCATCGACGTGCTCGTCAACAACGCTGCCTTCCAGCGCACCTATGCGGATATCGCCGACATCACCGCAGAGGAATGGAACGAGACCTTCCGCACCAATATCTATGCCCCCTTCTTCATCTCCAAGGCGGCCATCCCGCACATGAAGCCTGGAAGCGCGATCATCAACACCACCTCGATCCAATCACGCCAGCCATCGCCACAACTCTTGGCCTACGCGTCGACCAAGGGGGCGGTGTCGAACTTCACGGCCGGCCTGGCGGAGATGGTCGCAAGCAAGGGGATCCGCGTCAACGCGGTGGCGCCTGGCCCGATCTGGACGCCTCTGATCCCTTCAACTATGCCGGCCGAGAAGGCCGCCAAGTTCGGCGAACAGACACTGATCGGTCGTGCCGGACAGCCCGCCGAGCTTGCCGGCGCTTATGTTCTCCTCGCCTCCGACCTCGGCAGCTACATGACTGGTGCCATCATCCCGGTCACTGGCGGCGAGATCATGATCTAAGCTGTCAACACGTGGCGCCGTGAGATGCGGCGCCACTAGTGCAGCAGCGGCTTCAGCTTCTGGGCAATCGCCTGCAGGGCCGGCAGGTACTGCTCCGCGAGATCGCCCGCCGACACGCGTGCTGCGGGGGCGCCGACATTCAGCGCCGCCACAACCTTGCCGCGGTCATTCTCGAGGGGAACCGCAATCGACCGCAGTCCGAGCTCAAGCTCCTGGTCTATCACCGCATAACCCTGCTCGCGTACCCGCGCCAATTCGTCCATCAGGGCCTGTTTGTCCGTGATCGTATGAGGCGTCAGGGCTTTGATGTTCGTCTGGTCGAGAAGCGCCTTGGCCTCGTCGAGGGGAAGAGCGGCGAGAAGCACTCGCCCCATGGAAGCGCAATAGGCAGGAAGCCGGCTGCCAGGGCTCAGGTTGATTGACATGACGCGCTTTTGCGCGGCCCTTGCAATATAAACGATCTCCGTCCCGTCCAGCACGCTGGCGGAAGCGCTTTGCTGCACGTCTTCCGACAGTTTATCCAAGAAAGGCTGCACCGTATGCGGCAGTGGCGTTGTCGACAGATAGGCATGCCCAAGACGCAGCACCTTCGGCGTCAGCGCGAAGAACTTTCCGTCATAGGTGGCGTAGCCGAGCTCTACTAAAGTAAGCAGCGAGCGGCGGCATGTCGCCCTGTCGAGGCCGGTGGCGCGTGCAACATCCGCGATCGACAACCGTCTCGTCGTTTCACCGAATGCCTCGATCACTTTCAGCCCGCGGGCGAAGCCGCTGACATAGTCTGTCTCGCGCATGGCTGTCTCCGCGTGCGATATACGAACAAATATCAAATAACGCACAACATGGTTGCTGTCGAGAACCGCCCGCTCTATCACTTCATCCGGCAGTTTTGAGCCTGCCCGTGCGGAAGGAGGCGCCGAGTATGAACAAGATCATCGGAAACCTGGCGGACGCGGTGTCCGAGATCGGTGACGGTGCAACCGTCATGATCGGCGGTTTCGGCGGGTCAGGTGCTCCCATCGAACTGATCCACGCATTGATCGACAAGCGGCCGAAAGACCTCACCGTCATCAACAACAATGCGGGCAACGGGCGCATCGGCATCGCGGCCATGATCGATGCCGGCATGGTGCGGAAGATGATCTGCTCCTTCCCGAAGTCGTCGGATCCCCGAGCCTTTACGGAAAAGTATCTGGCGGGAGAGATCGAGCTGGAACTGGTGCCGCAGGGCACCTTGGCCGAACGCATCCGCGCCGGCGGTGCCGGCATTCCGGCCTTCTACACGCCGACTGCCTATGGCACCGAGCTTGCCGAGGGCAAGGTGATCGCAGAATTTGACGGTCGTCACTATGTCCAGGAACGCTGGCTGAAGGCCGATTTCGCGATCGTCAAGGCGCATGTCGCCGACAATTTCGGCAACCTGACCTACAACAAGGCCGGGCGTAACTTTAACCCGCTGATGTGCATGGCTGCGGCGAAAACGATCGTGCAGGTATCCAAGGTCGTGGAGGCCGGCGGGATCGATCCCGAGCATGTCGTGACACCCGGCATCTTTGTTGATCGCGTGGTTGAGGTTCCCAATCCGCAACAGGAAGAAGAAATGATCCGGGCAGGGGTGGTTTACATATGAGCGTCGACACACGAGACGATATCAAGCTCTCCAACGCGCAGATCGCGTGGCGTGCAGCCCAGGACATCGCTGATGGCGCTTATGTCAATCTTGGCATCGGTTTCCCGGAGATGGTGGCGCGTTACCAGCCGCCGGGCCGCCAGGCGATCTTCCACACCGAAAACGGCATCCTGAATTTTGGCGAGGCACCGGCTGCCGGTGAAGAAGACTGGGACCTCATCAACGCCGGCAAGAAGGCCGTAACGCTGAAGCCGGGGGCTGCCTTCTTCCACCATGCCGATAGCTTCGCCATGGTGCGTGGCGGCCACCTCGACGTGGCGATTCTCGGTGCGCTTCAGGTCGCGGAAAACGGCGACCTTGCCAACTGGCGCGTCGGCTCGAAGGGCGTTCCGGCCGTCGGCGGCGCAATGGACCTCGTGCACGGCGCAAAGCAGGTTTTCGTCATCACCGAGCATGTCACCAAGAACGGCGATCCAAAGCTTGTGGAGCGGTGTACTTTCCCGCTGACCGGGGTTGCCTGCATCACCCGTGTTTATACAAGTCACGCCGTGATCGACATCAAGGATAAACATTTCGTGCTGCGTGAGAAACTGCCTGGCATGAGCATGGATGAGCTTCAGGCCATGACGGGTGCTCCGCTTCATACCGATGGCCCAGTTGCCGATCTCGTTGTTCCGGAATTGTGAGAAAGAAATGACCGAAGCTTTCATCTGTGACTACATCCGCACGCCGATCGGCCGTTTCGGGGGATCGCTGTCCTCCGTTCGTGCCGATGACCTTGCGGCCATCCCCCTGAAGGCGCTGATGGAGCGCAACTCCTCGGTCGATTGGGAAGCTGTCGCCGACGTGATCTACGGCTGCGCCAACCAGGCCGGCGAAGACAACCGCAACGTGGCACGCATGGCGGCCCTTCTTTCCGGACTGCCCCTTTCGGTGACCGGCACGACCATGAACCGGCTGTGCGGCTCCGGCATGGACGCCGTGATTACCGCAGCCCGCGCCATCAAGGCTGGCGAGGCTGAGTTGATGATTGCCGGCGGTGTGGAAAGCATGAGCCGCGCACCATTCGTGATACCGAAGGCCGAGACCGCGTTTTCCCGCAATGCCGAAATCTACGACACCACGATCGGCTGGCGCTTCATCAATCCTATCATGAAGAAGCAGTACGGCGTCGATTCCATGCCGGAAACCGGTGATCACGTGGCGATCGACTACAAGGTCTCGCGCGAAGACCAGGATGCGTTTGCGCTGCGCTCGCAGGACAAGGCTGCCGCCGCACAGGCGAACGGCCGCCTGGCACAGGAAATCGTCTCCGTCACGATCCCACAGCGCAAGGGCGACCCGGTTGTCGTCTCGAAGGATGAACATCCGCGTGCAACGACGATGGAAGCGCTCGCGAAGCTGAAGCCGATCAACAAGATTGAAGGCGGCACCGTCACTGCCGGCAATGCCTCGGGCGTCAATGACGGCGCTGCCGCGCTCATCATTGCCTCTGAAGCCGCTGCGAAGAAGTATGGCCTGACGCCGATCGCTCGCGTCATGGGCGGTGCGACGGCCGGCGTTCCTCCGCGCATCATGGGTATCGGGCCGGCTCCCGCCTCCAAGAAGCTTCTGGCCATGCTTGGCCTTTCGGCACATCAGCTCGACGTCATTGAACTGAACGAAGCGTTCGCATCCCAGGGTCTTGCAACACTTCGTGAACTGGCGATTGCCGACGATGATCCGCGCGTCAACCCCAATGGCGGTGCGATCGCGCTTGGTCATCCGCTTGGCATGTCCGGCGCCCGCATCTCGGGCACGGCAGCTCTCGAGCTTGCACAGCGGCAGGGCAAGTATGCGCTTGCGACCATGTGTGTTGGCGTGGGACAGGGCATCGCCATCGCGCTGGAACGGGTCTGATCGGGCAGGGGATACCCGGTTCAAATAAAGAAGAGATGGTCAGCCCTTCGGGTGCTGGCCATCCACCTACCGGATGAGAACCTTCATGGGCCGGTTGGATTTCGCCTTGTTCCGTCGGGCGCTTGCCACGCAAACGACTCGCTCGCAGGCATCGAGTTCATCCATGCCTTCGGCAATTGCCCGGTCGATGACGCCCTCGATGTATCGCTTCAGTTCGGCCATTGCCTTTTCAGGTATTGGACCTTCCGAATTGAGCATGTTGTGGTCCAGCCTTTGATGCATCATGGTGAAAACGACGATCCGTTGTTGAAGGAAAACCAATACTTGCGGTTCCTTTACTCCAACTGCCCGTATTCATTTCCGTTCCCCGGCCTTGATCACAGTTTGGCTGGCCTTCGGCTCCCACGGGTTCGCTCATGAGCGAAACAGGGTCGACTTCTTCAAGTATCGCCGGCCACAGCTTGAGGCACTTGCGGGCCTTTCTTGCCGTGGTTGATACCGGATCGGTCACCCGGGCAGCGGAAGCCTGTTTCGTGTCACAGCCGGCAGTCACCCAAGCCCTGTCGAAGATCGAGCGCACCGCGGGTCTCCCGCTGTTCTCAAGAACACCGCAGCGGATCTTTGCAAACGCCGCCGGAGAAACACTCGCGCGCCGCATCGCACGCGCCTTCGCCTATCTTGATCCGGCGCTCGCCGAACTTTCCCCACGACTGAAGATGACGGCGACCGGCGCTCAACTGCGTTCGCTGATCGCGGTACGGGAAACCGAGAACTTCACCCTCGCCGCGGAACGCCTCGGTGTCAGCCAGCCGGCGGTCTACCGGGCCGTCAGCCAATTGGAAGAGGAGGCCTCAAGACCGCTGTTCCAGCGAACGTCCTATGGCATTGTCGCCACGCGCCCCGCGCAGGCTCTGGCGCAGGCGGCAAAACTCGCCTTCCTCGAACTGAGTCAGGCTGATGCCGACATGGCCGAACTGACGGCGACTGAATGTGGTGAGATCGTCATCGGCGCCACGCCGCTTGCCAAGTCGTACACACTGCCGAAAGCCATTGCTGCTTTTCGAGAGGTTCGCCCAAACCTGCCGCTGCGTATCCAGGAGGGGCCATATGGCGAACTGATGTCGGCTCTGCGCCGTGGGGAACTCGATTTCCTGGTGGGTGCCCTGCGAATCCCGCCGCCGACAAGCGACATCGAGCAGCGAGTGCTCTTTCACGACTCGGTTGTGCTGGTCGGTGGAATCCAGCATCCCCTCTCGCGCTCCCAGAAGGTCACCGTTGAAGAACTGGCCTCTTACCCATGGGTCGTGTCGCCCAAGGGTACGCCGATCCGCCGCTACTTCGACAGCATCTTCCTCGACGCCCAGTGTCCTCTGCCGCGCAACATCGTGGAAACCGGCTCGCTGATCTTGATGCGCGAGCTTCTTGATGGCACTGCGCATCTCGGCTGCACATCGCGCCTGCAAGCGGAGGCAGAGATCAAGCGCGGATTGATGCACGCGCTGCCGTTCGAACTGGGTCATACATCTCGCCCGATCGGCGTCGTGCTCCGAAAAGACTGGCTTCCAACCGCGGCCCAGCAGACGTTCCTGGACCTCCTGTCGGCTCATCCGACGCAGCGCTATAATCAAATCTTATAATCGGAGCAGACGAACTGATTAAACGAGGTGAGCTCCATTCTATAGAGAGATGCATTCATGAGCTTGAGCGTCAGGAAGGGGTGACGCCAAACTTTAAGTGATCGGACAACACTCTGGTTTCTGGATCAGCGTGGTGTATACACCGATGAAGGATGCCGCCGCCTCTTGCGTGGCGCGGCAGAGGATCAAAGGGCTACAGGCGGGGGCTGTCAATAAACCCGCATCTTGAGGAGGAAGATTATGTTGAAAAGAAGAACCCTACTTGCGGCTGCGGGTGTTGCGCTCGGCGCGCTTGCTGCTGTTCCGGCGGCTGCGCAGGAGACCGTAAAGGTCGGCCTGATTCTGCCGATGACGGGCCCGTTTGCCTCGACCGGACGCCAGGTCTCGGCTGGCGCCAAGACCTTCCTGGAGATGAAGGGCGATACGGTCGCCGGCAAGAAGATCGAACTTATCATCCGCGATGACGCCGGCGTGGCTGACCAGACCCGCCGTATCGCACAGGAGCTTGTCGTCAACGAGGGCGTAAAGCTTCTCGCTGGTGGCGGCCTGACGCCGCTCGCCATGGCTGTTGCACCGGTTGCAACCCAGGCGAAGGTGCCGATGATCGTGACCTCGGCCGGCACGGCTTCGATCACCAAGGCATCGCCTTTCATCACCCGTACCTCCGGCACGCTGCCGCAGTATTCGCTGCCGGTCGGCACCTGGGCCGCTGAGAACGGCATCAAGAAGGTCGTGACGCTGGTTTCGGACTATGGCCCGGGCATCGATGCCGAGAAGTGGTTCAGCAAGGAATTCAAGGGCAAGGGCGGCGAGATTATCGAAGCTGTTCGCGTTCCGCTCGCCAACCCCGATTTCGCACCGTTCCTGCAGCGCGTTCGTGACGCCAAGCCGGATGCCGTCTTTGTCTTCCTTCCCTCTGGTGCCGGCGCTCTCTTCATGAAGCAGTTCGCAGACCGCGGCCTGCCGGAAGCCGGCGTCAAGCTCATCGCTACCGGCGACGTGACGGACGACGACATCCTGAACTCCATGGGCAAGCCGGCGCTCGGCACGATCACGGGCCACTTCTACGCAACGGCCCACGACAGTCCGGAGAACAAGGCCTATGTCGAAGCCTTCACCAAGGCAAACGACAACATGCGCCCGAACTTCATGTCGGTCGGCGGTTACGACAGCATGGCGCTGATCTACGCAGCTCTCGAAAAGACCAATGGTGATGTCAGCGGCCCGGCCTTCATGGAAGCCGTGAAGGGCATGTCCTGGACCAGCCCGCGCGGCCCGGTCTCCATCGATCCTGAAACCCGCGACATCATCCAGAACATCTACATGCGCGAGGTCAAGGAACTGGACGGCGAACTGCACAACGTGGAATTCGCAACGTTCAAGGACCTGAAGGACCCTGAAAAGGCTGAAGCGAACTGAGTCGATACTTGCCAGGTGGTGGGGGCCGCAGGCTCATCGTCACCTGGCAAGCCTGATTAGCCTTCTGCGCTCGAACCTGAGCGCAGACCAGGCACACTGGTTGTTCTAGAGAAGACCTCCATGCTGACTATCCTGTTTGACGGCATTGCATATGGCATGTTGCTGTTCATCCTGGCCTGCGGGCTTACGGTGACGCTGGGCCTTATGAACTTCATCAACCTTGCCCATGGCGCCTTTGCCATGGCGGGCGGCTATATCACCGTCATCATGATGAACCGCTATGGCATCTCCTTCTATTGGTGCCTGCCCGCAGCCTTTCTCGTCGCAGCCTTGATCGGTCTCGTGCTGGAGCGGACGCTGTATAAGTGGCTTTATCAGGCTCCACACCTGGACCAGGTTCTCTTCTCCATCGGCATCGTCTTCATGGCCGTTGCCGGGACTGATTATTTCATGGGTGGTCAGCAGCAGCTCATCAACCTGCCACCGGAGCTTTCTGGCCGCATGGAGGTCATGGGCGTCGGGGTTGGTCGATACCGGCTTTTCACCATCGTCCTGTGTGCGCTGCTGGCTATCGCCCTGCAGCTCATCCTTTCCAAGACCCGTTTCGGCAGCCGCCTCCGCGCAGCAGTTGACGATCGTCGGGTCGCCATGGGCCTCGGCATCAACGTCCCCGTCGTCTTCGCGCTGACGTTTGCATTCGGTTCGGGGCTTGCCGGTCTCGGTGGCGCGATGGGCGCCGAGATCCTGGGTCTTGATCCGAACTTCCCGCTAAAGTTCATGATCTACTTCCTGATCGTCGTTTCGGTTGGCGGCACCTCGACGGTATCCGGACCTTTCCTCGCCGCACTCCTGCTCGGCATCGCCGATGTCGCCGGCAAGTATTACGTCCCGGCGATCGGTCCTTTCGTCATCTACGGCTTGATGATTGTCATGCTGATCGTGCGGCCGAATGGCCTGTTTGCGAGAGGTGGCCGATGAGCCTTGTCCAGGAGCCCGCCATGACCGCGCCGTCGACCTCTCCCGAGACCACGAGCCGCGCAGCCGCGCTGATGAAGCGGCGCAGCCGTATCCGCTTCTACGAGATCATCGTTTGGGTTGCCGCGATTGCCGCTTATTTCCTGCTGCCCACGAAGATGCTGATCCTCACCGAGATCGCGATCCTGGCGCTGTTTGCCGTGTCGCTCGATCTGGTTCTTGGCTTCGCCGGCATCGTGTCGCTTGGCCACACGGCCTTCTTCGGGCTTGGCGCCTACGTTGCCGGCCTGCTCGCCCTGCATTATGTCGCGGAACCCGTAACCGGACTGATCGTCGCCGGCGTCATCTCCGGCGTGCTCGGTCTGCTCACGAGCTTCCTGATCCTACGCGGCTCCGACCTGACCCGGTTGATGACAACGCTCGGCATCGGCCTGATGATGGCTGAAGTTGCCAACCAGATGGCATGGCTCACCGGCGGCGCTGATGGCCTTTCCGGCTTCTCGCCGACGGCGATCCTCGGCCTCTTCGAATTCGACCTGTTTGGTCAGACCGGCTACCTGTATTGCCTGGCGGTGCTGTTCGTCGGCACCATGATCATGCGTGCCATCGCTTTCTCGCCATTCGGGCTGTCACTGAAGGCGATCAAGGGCAACCCGATGCGCGCCGGCATGATCGCCGTGCCCGCCCGCAAGCGCATCGTCATCGCCTACACGATCGCAGCCGTTTTCGCGGGCATGGCCGGAGCGCTGCTGGCGCAGACGACGAGCTTCGTTTCGCCCGACGTGCTGGCCTTCCACCGCTCGGCCGACGTTCTTCTTGTTCTGGTGATCGGCGGCACCGGCTATCTCTATGGCGGGATCTTCGGCGCGGTCTTCTTCACGCTCATCAAGGACTGGCTCTCCGTCATCACGCCGCAGTACTGGATGTTCTATATCGGCCTGCTTCTCGTCATCCTCGTGCTCATCGGGCGCGACCGCTTGGCGCGCTGGGTGGAATATCTGCCTGAGCGCTTCTCGAAGAAGGAGGGCGGCCAATGAGCGAGATCGTGCTGGAGACCAGGAACCTGAAGCGTCGCTTCGGCGCGTTCCTGGCAACGAACGACGTCAGCCTCAAGGTCGAGCGCGGCGCACGCCATGCACTGATCGGCCCGAACGGCGCCGGAAAGACAACGCTGATCAACCTGCTAACCGGGGTGCTGCCGCCGTCGGAAGGACAGGTTTTCCTCGAAGGCGAGGACATCACCTCTCTCGCGTCGTTCAAGCGTGTCAAGCGCGGGTTGACGCGCACGTTCCAGATCAACCAACTCTTCAACGAGTTCACTCCGCTCGAAACGGTGGCTCTGGCGATTGCGGAACGCGAAGGCGTCGGTCACAACCTCTTCAAGTCGATCTCAAGCTACAGCAAGATCACGGACGAGTCAGCGAGCCTGCTTGCGCAATTTGGACTCGCCTCCGTCATGGGCGAACGCACGACCATTCTGCCGTATGGAAAGCAGCGCCTTCTCGAAATCGCGCTGGCCTTTGCCTCCAAGCCCCGGGTGCTGCTGCTCGATGAACCGGCGGCCGGTGTGCCGGAAGATGAACGCCACGAGGTGCTGCAGATCGTCTCGGATCTGCCGGCGGATGTGACCGTGCTTCTCATCGAACATGACATGGATCTCGTCTTCTCCTTCGCAAACCGGATATCGGTGCTCGTCGCGGGCGCCGTCTTCACGGAAGGAACGGTCGCGGAGATATCGTCAGACCCACGCGTGAAGGCCGTCTATCTCGGAGAAAATGCATGACCGCGGTTTTGGTCACTGACACGCTGGTTGCGGGTTACGGCGAGGCTAGCGTACTTGCGGGCATCAGCCTCACGCTTGATGAAGGCAAGACGCTGGCGCTGCTCGGCCGCAACGGGACGGGCAAAACGACCTTCGTCAACACGCTCGCCGGCGTAACCACGCACCATTCCGGCTCGATCCACCTGCTCGGCAAGGATGTTACCAAGCTTCGCGCTGATCGTCGTGCGGCGGCGGGCATTGGCTGGGTGCCGCAGGAGCGCAACATCTTCAAGTCGTTGACTGTCGAGGAAAACATGACGGCTATCGCACGGCCCGGCATGTGGAACCTGGAACGCATCTACCAGATGTTTCCGCGCCTGAAGGAGCGCCGCAAGAACCTCGGCAACCAGTTGTCAGGCGGCGAGCAGCAGATGCTGGCCGTGGGGCGCGCGCTGATGGTCAATCCGAAACTTCTGCTGCTGGACGAACCGACCGAAGGTCTCGCGCCCATCATCGTTGACGAACTCCTGGCAGCGATCCAGCGGATCACGCAGGGCGAGGGCATGTCGGCCATCATCATCGAGCAGAAGGCCAAGAAAGTGCTGCCCCTTTCCGATGATGCAGTGATCCTCGATCGCGGTGCGATCGTCTACCAGGGCAAGAGCGCGGATCTGCTGGCGGATGAAAGCCTGCTCGGCCAGCATCTGGCGGTCGAGAAAGCAGCGCGCCACTAAGCCTGGTCAAGAAGCGCAACGAGACGAGGCTGTAAGAGGCTCGGCTGTCGCAATCTCCCATAGATAAACCGGCGCAAGCCCTCAAGCCTGCGCCGGTTGTCCATTAATGCACTACTGCTTCGGAATGCCGGCCTTCTCGATAACGGCACCCCACTTGCCGATATCGTCAGTCAGGCGCTTACCGATTTCCTCGGGCGTGCTGGAGCGGGCCTCTACGCCAAGATCGGCAAACCGCTTCTGGATGGCCGGGTCGGAAAGCACCTCGACAAGCGCACCGTTCAGCACCTTGACCGCCTCGTCCGGCGTGCCCTTCGGGGCAAATATCGCGTTCCACGACGTAACGTCGAAGCCGTTGACACCTTGTTCGACCGCGGTAGGCACGTCCGGCAGCAGCTTGGACCGAACTGTGCCCGAGGACGCAATGGCGACCGCCTGGTTCTGCTGTAGGGCAGCGTTTAGCGCCGTCTGACTGTCGATGATGACGTCAACCTCGCCACCCAGCAGGGCGACCTGAAGGTCAGGCGTTGCCTTGTAGGGCACGATCGTGAAGTCGACGCCCGCTGCGGACTTGAACAATTCCGCGGCCAGGTTCTGGCTGCTGCCGACATTGATCGTGCCAATGTTCAGCGCGCCCGGCTTCTCCTTCGCCGCAGCAAGAACATCCTGCAAGGTCTTGAACTTGCCGTCACCCTTCGCCGCGAAGATGAAGTCGAAGTAGGCAAGGCTCGAGACCGGCACGAATTCGTTCACCGGATCGAACGGGAGCTTCTTGAATAGCGGAACGCTAATTGCAGTGCCGTTCGAGAAAAGCGCAAGCGTATAGCCATCGGCTTCCGCGTTCAGCACCGCGCGTGCCGCCGTAGCACCGCCAGCGCCCGGCTGGTTCATGATGACGATCTGGCGGCCGAGCTTCTTGCCAAGCCCATCTGCCACAAGCCGCGCGGTGATATCCGCGATCCCGCCGGGACCGAACGGCAGCACAAGCGTGATGTCGCGCGACGGATAATTGTCCTGCGCCGCCGCTGTGCCTGGCAGGGCCAGCGCAAGCGCTGCGACCATCGATGCTGCCAATGCGCTTCGACGGCCTAGCCGAAGCTTGAAGTTGCCCATGTTCATATTCTCCTCCTCCTGAAAAACGTTATTATGTGCCGAAGCCGTAAAGGCGGGCGGGGTTATCAACCAGCAGCCGCTGCTGCTCCTCCTGCGTCAGCGAGAACCGCGGCACGAGGTCCACGAGATCTGCCTCGTCCACCGGCTCCTTGAGGTTCGGATGCGGGAAATCCGTCCCCCAGAGCGTCCGCTCGGGGCTCGCCTCCACGAGCGCCCGAGCGAACGGCACCGCCGCATCAAACGGAAAAGAGGAAATTCGCTCCGAGCCGCAGACCTTGACCCAGCATTCGTCGCGCCGGGCGAGTTCTAGCAGCGCCTGGAAAGCAGGCTGCTCCGTACCAAGCTGCGTGTCAACGCGGCCCATGTGATCGATGACATAGGGTATCGGCAGGCGCCAGATCATGTCGGCGAGAGGAACTATATCGGTTCCGTCGAGATGCAGCACGACATGCCAGCCGCGACCCTTGATCCTGTCGATGACGCGGTTGAACACATCCATGTCCGGCGAACCGCCGAGATGGCGAACGAAATTGAAGCGCACGCCGCGAACGCCGCCCTCATCAAGTTCGTCGAAGGCACGGTCATCAAAGGTGTCGTCGACAATCGCCACGCCGCGATATCTGTCCGGACGCCAGGCGATGGCATCAAGCATGGCGCGATTGTCGGTTCCGTGGCAGCTTGCCTGAACGATCACCGCGCGTTCGACGTTGAGGCGGTCATGCAGTGTAGCTAGAGCCTCCTTCGGCGCATCTTGCGGCGTGTAGCGACGGCTTGGCGCATAAGGGAAGACGTCGCCGGGTCCGAACACATGGCAATGGGCGTCGCAATTTCCGGCTGGCAAGACAAAGGTCGGCTTGCGCCGCTGGTTAATTCCGTGGTCGTTCATGCTCGCTTTCTCTGTTTCGTCACAACCGCAGCCGGTTCCGCATCCGCCTCCGACAGGCTACGGAAACTTGCAAACGTCGCGGCAACAAGTTCACGGATCGCTTCTTCGCGATTGTCGCCATCCGCCTTGCCATCCGAGAGGCGCGTCACGCGCTCAGGGTTGATGAGTGCGTAGTAGAGCCCACCCAGGAGGAACTGGCTGCGCCAGACCAGGCTTTCGCGCAGTGCGCCGGGCAGACATTCGGCAACCGCATCGATGAAGGCACGGCTGGTCTCATCAAAGGCATCGGCAATGATCGCGCGGGCGTCCGGATTGCCCTCCGCCGACATGATCGCGCGCAGGCGGGTAAACTCCGCCCCCCCGCCATCGCTTTCGGATGAGGAGATGAAGGCTGGAACGACGTAGGCTCGCAGGATTGCCATCAGCCGCTCATCCAGATCGCTGATGCGCCGCGCTTCTCCGAGAAGTTCGCGACGGCGGGCGTTCATCGGCTCGGTGTGCCGCGCATAGATTTCCCGCAGCAAGCCGGCTTTTGATCCGAAATGGTAGGTGATGCTGCCAACATTCGCGGCCGCGCCCTTGGCGATATCGCGCAGGGACACCGCGTTGTAGCCGTTCTGGGCAAACAACATCACGGCGCTCTTCAGCAGATTGTCGCGAATGCTCGGACGCACAACGTTCCCGTTCATTTGTATCTCTTATTTGTACGAGTGTACAAAATGCTCAGCGGGAGTCAATGCGCGCTTTTCGGATAGACGAAAGCGTTGGCGCTAGGGGCGGAACCATCGGAAACGGCAGCCATTAACGGATAAGCGGCAGGTCTGCCGAGGCGGCGTCCCAACGAGAACCCTGACATGACAACGAACATCCGCATCAAGCGCTACGAAGGTCCCGCGGGAGGATGGGGCTCGGTACAGTCCCTGTTCCGAAACGCTTTGAAGAACAAGGTGCGGCTCTCGACGGCGGATGCCCTGCTGCGGCAGAATAAGAAGAAGGGCTTTGCCTGCGTCAGTTGCGCATGGGCAAAGCCGGCCAAGCCCCACGCTGCCGAGTTCTGTGAAAACGGTGCCAAGGCCACCTTCTGGGAACTGACGAAGAAGACGGCCACGCCTGAGTTCTTCGCCAGCCATACGGTCTCCGAATTGCGGACCTGGGACGACTACCATCTCGAAGCCGTCGGTCGCCTGACCCACCCGATGCGTTACGATCACCTACTGGATGTCTATGAACCGGTGTCGTGGGAGATCGCCTTCGAGGAGATCGGTCGCGAACTGAAGGCAATTCGCGCCGACGATCCGAAGAAGGCCGTATTTTATGCGTCGGGGCGGGCCTCGCTCGAGACGTCGTACATGTACCAGTTGTTCGCCCGGCTTTATGGCAACAACAATCTGCCCGACAGTTCCAACATGTGCCACGAGACAACCTCTGTGGCGCTGCCGGAGGTGATCGGGCAGCCGGTGGGTTCGGTTCGGTTGGAGGATTTCGAGCATGCGGACGCAATCTTCTTTTTTGGCCAGAACACCGGATCGAACAGCCCTCGAATGCTGCACCAGCTGCAGGAGGCGGTGAAGCGCGGCTGCACCATCGTTACCTTCAATCCGCTGAAGGAGCGGGGCCTTGAGCGGTTCACCAACCCGCAGAGCCCAACCGAGATGCTGACAGGTGGAGAAACGCAGATCAGCCACCGTTACTACCAGCTCAAGGCCGGCGGCGACATCGCGGCGATCATCGGCATGTGCAAGTCGCTTTTTGAGCGCGAGGCGGCATCCGGCGGCGTGCTGGATCACAAATTTATTCAGGAGCACTGCCACGGCTTTTCCGAATTCCACACCTTCTGCGAAGAGCAGGCGTGGGGCGTGCTGGAGGCCGAAAGTGGCTTGCAGCGGTCCGACATGGAGGAGGCGGCGGAGATATACGCCAGAGCGAATTCAGTGATGGGCGTCTACGGCATGGGCCTTACCCAGCACAAGCACGGGGTGAGTTCCGTCCAGTCGCTGGTGAACCTGCTCTTGCTTCGCGGCAATATCGGTAAGCCCGGCGCCGGCATCTGCCCGGTGCGTGGCCACTCCAACGTCCAAGGCCAGCGCACGGTCGGCATCTCCGAAAAGCCGGAACTGGTGCCACTCGACAAGCTTGCCGAACTTTATCACTTCGACCCGCCGCGGGAGGAGGGCCTGACAACCGTCGACGCCTGCCAAGCGATCCTCAACGGTGAGATCAAGGCATTCATTGGCCTTGGAGGGAACTTCCTGCGCGCCATTCCCGAAACGGGACCGATGGAAGACGCGTGGCCGCGTATGCGGCTGACGGTGCAGGTCGCCACAAAGCTCAACCGCAACCATCTGTTCAATGGCGACGTTGCTTACCTGCTGCCATGCCTTGGACGGCTGGAGCTCGACGAGCAGAAGACCGGGCCGCAAGTCGTCACCATCGAAGACTCGACCTCTTGCTTCCACGCCTCCAAGGGCAGGTACAAGCCTATCAGCGAGCACCTGCTATCCGAACCCCGGATCGTGGCGGAGATAGCCAAGGCCAGCTTGCCGCCCAACCCCAATGTTCCATGGGATGAATGGGTGGCGGATTACGGCAAGGTGCGTGAAGCCATCGAGCGGACGTATCCCGCCATCTTCAAGGATTTCAACAGGCGGATGTGGACGCCTGGAGGCTTCGAGAAGCCGCTTTCCGCCAACAAGCGGGAGTGGAAGACGGAGACGGGCAAGGCGAACTTCAGGCTCCCGAAGGCGCTTTCCGCGAGCTTCGACGCCGGCACCAGCAAAGACGTGCTGCGGCTGATCACTTTGCGCAGCAACGACCAGTTCAACACGACGGTCTATGGCTACCATGACAGATTCCGCGGCGTCGAAGGCACCCGGATGGTGATCTTCGTGAACCCAAAGGACATGCAACGCTTCGGCATCACCGAAGGACAGGATGTGCGGCTGGAGACGGTTGCGAGCGACAACATCCCGCGCTCGCTCGGCGGGTTGCGCGCTGTACCGTACGACATTCCGGAAGGTTGCTGCGGCGCCTATTACCCGGAATGCAACATTCTTCTGCCGCTCTACCAGCATGCCGAAGGTAGCAAGGTACCAGCGGCCAAATCAGTGCCCGTTCGGGTTTCGGCGGACGAAGGCGGTCTTGCGCTCCAAGCGGCGGAATGAACGGCAAAAGGCTTTGAATGACAGAATTGTGACCGCGTGTGAGGCGGCTTGGAGCCGCCTGGGCGGGCGCACTGTCATGCAGTAGGTTCAAGTCTCAGGTCGTTCACATTGCGGTCCACATGATGGCGCGAATGCATATCAAAACGGTTCATTCTTACGCAGAATTAACTTTACGGTAACCCGGAAATTCTCCAATGGCGCATCCAGCGCCGGCTTCCCGCCGGCCGCTCCTCTCACCATATCTGACTATGGAGGCACGATGTCCATCAAGCTTTACGCCCTTACCGCTGTCGCTGTTACAGCCGTTACGTCGGTCGCCTCGGCCCAGCCGAGCCCGAACATGGTGCGGAAGTTCAACGACTGGGGCGTCTACTCCTACCAAGCCAGCGGCAACACGACCTGCTACGTGCTGACGACGCCCAAGGATGCCCAGCCGGCGAGCGTGAACCATGGCGACAACTATTTCCTCGTCGCGCCGAACCAGAACGGTTCCGGATATTATCCGCAGGCAGTGATGGGCTACAATTTGCGCGAAGGCTCGCAGATGGTGCTCACCATCGATGGCCAGTCCTTCGTGATGCTGCCGAAGGGCAATTCCGGCTGGACCCAGGAAGCGAGTTATGACGCGGCTCTCATCAACGCCATGAAGGCCGGCAGCAACATGACGCTGAAGGCGACTTCGCAGCGCGGCACCTCGACAAGCTACACCTTCTCCCTTTCGGGTGTCACTGCTGCGCTGAACCAGGCCGCGTCCTGCAAGTAACAGAACTAGATCGTGGCCGAGGCTCACTCGGTCGCGATCTCTCCAGTCTGACCTCAAGACGCCCAGAGGAGCCAGAAATGGGAGACGGGGCCGTGTCCCGTTCCGACGCTCAATCCCTCCGCTGCACCAATGGCGCCGGCGAGATAGGTTTTCGCAGCGCTCACTGCTTCACCCGGCGAGGCGCCCTTGGCAAGTTCCGCGGCAATGGCGCTTGAAAGCGTGCAGCCGGTGCCGTGGGTGTTCTTTGTGGCGATGCGATCGCCTTCAAACCATTGCAGACCGGTCTCGGTGGCCAGAACATCCGGACTGTCGTCCGTCTCAAGATGCCCGCCTTTTACCAGAACCGCGGGACCTAGCACTCCTAGTTGCTGCGCCTGCCTTGCCATGTCGTCGCGGCTGGCAGCCACCGGCGCCCCAAGAAAAGCTGCGGCTTCAGGTATGTTGGGTGTCACGAGGGTCGCCATGGGCAACAACCGCTTGGCCACGACTGAAACCGCATCTGCCGCGAGAAGAGGCGAACCACCCTTGGCGATCATCACCGGGTCGAGGACGATCGACACGCTCGATCGGTAAGGTGCAAGGACGTCAGCGACGGCCTCGGCGATTTCGGCATTGGCGATCATACCGATCTTCACCGCATCCACACGGACATCGGCGAAAACAGCGCGGATCTGGTCAGCAACAAAACCAGCTGGCACGGCATGCACACCATAAACACCTTGCGTGTTCTGGGATGTCAGCGCCGTCAGCACTGCCATGCCATAAGTACCGCGGGCGGCAAATGCCTTGAGATCAGCCTGGATCCCGGCACCACCGGAAGGATCGGAGCCGGCGATCGACAGCACGTTGCGGATCATCGGCGGACCTCCCGTATCATCTGGGCAAGGTGGCGGGCGGCCTCTTCAGGATCCGGTTGGCCGCATATGGCGGAGACAACGGCGACGCCCTTGGCGCCGGCATTCAGGCACTCGCCGATGTGTTCAGCCTTGATCCCACCAATGGCGACTGCGGGCAGGGGAGACATGCCGATGAGCTTCGCCAATTCGTCAAAGCCGATCGCCGGTGAGTGGTCGAGCTTTGTATTTGTCGGGAAAACGGGGCCGACACCGACATAATCTACATGGTGTGGGTCTGCGGGTCGGGCATGCTCGCCCCGATCGACGGAGAGCCCGAGAATCATCTCGTTGCCGACGCGGGCGCGAACTTCATCGGCGGACATGTCTTCCTGACCGACGTGGATGCCATCGGCACCAATCGCAATTGCAGCCTCGACATTATCGTTGATGATGAGCGGGACACCCGTGCCTGCGAGTGCTGCTTTCAGTGCCATGCCGGTTTCGACCATGTGGGCTGTCGTAGCCTTCTTGTCGCGCAACTGAACCATGGTAACACCGCCGCGAACGGCGAGGCGGGTGGTCTCGACCATGCCGAGTGGCTCACAAAGATCAGGGTCTAGAACGAGGTAAAGCGAAAGGTCGAACTGTTTCATGCTGCTTCGATCCTTGCCTGAGCATCCAGCGTGGCAGCATCGATCGCGGCCAGTTGATCGAGAAAGGCGACGGAGAACGAACCCGGTCCCGAGGCCTGGGCGGCTGCGGCTTCACCCGCGACCGCAAACAGGGCCAGTGCCGCAACTGTTGCATCAAGTGGCTTTTCCGGTCGCGTCGCGGCGAAGGCGCCGACAAGACCAGTCAATGAGCATCCCAGGGCGGTAACCCTTGGCATCAGCGGTGAACCGCCGTGGATCCTCCAGGAGGTCTGGCCGTCGGTGACGAAGTCGGTTTCGCCGGTGACGGCAACTACGGTACCAAGTTGCTTTGCCAATCCCAGCGCAGGACCTTCCGCCGCGCGTGCAGCATCCCCGCTGTCGACACCCTTGCCGCCCGATTTCGAGCCAGCAAATGCGATGATCTCAGAGGCATTGCCGCGAATGATCGTTGGTTTCAGCGCGACGAGTTCGGCAGTCACGGCGCGACGATAGGTCGTTGCATAATGCGCGACCGGATCGAACACCCATGGCTTACCGTGTTCGCTCGCCGCCTTCGCAGCGCTTTTCATGCCACCGACCCAAAGAGGCGAGAGCGTACCGATGTTGACGGTCAAGGCACCGGCGATCGATGCGAACTCACCCGCCTCCTCTTGCGCACTGACCATGGCCGGAGAGGCACCCGCCGCCAACAAGACGTTCGCGGCAATGTTCATGGCAACGAAGTTAGTGATGCACTGGACCAATGGGGCCTGTGCCCGCATCTCTTCGAGCATCTGGCCCGGACTGTGGATTAAAAGCTGCGTCTGCATCATCGCCTTTCTCGGCGGAGCCTGGACGCTTGGGCTCAATCAGAACCCCAACGACTCCCTCCGCCAGCATGATCTGGTTCAGGTTCAAAGGGTGCTTCTCAGCCCGGCATACGCCAGACGCCCCTGTCATCGGTGCAACGCTATCAGAAAGGAAAAGCGACCGCCATATGCATGTTGGGCGATCGCTTCATGTCAACGGGAATACCTGGCGGTTGTCTATCTCGCCGCCCAGTTTGCGCCGCGGCGGAAGATCGTGTTCATCTGCGGCACCTCGAACTCCTTCGCCACGTGGCCGAGCGAGGAATAGAAGACGCGGCCCTTGCCGTATTTGCGTTTCCAGACGACCGGCATCACCACGCCATCGATCCAATAGGCATGTTCGCCGGTAAAGGTGGTGGTGGCGAGCACCTCGTTCGATGGGTCGACATGCATGTAATATTGCTCGGAATGATATGGGAAGTCGGTGATCCCTTCCATGAGTGGATCGTCCCGCTTGGTAATGTTGACGGTGTAGTCGATGATATTGCCGGGATGGGCCACCCATTGTCCGCCGATGATGAACTGGTACTCGACCGACTCCCGGAATGCATCGCCGGCGCCACCATGGTAGCCTGCAATACCGACGCCATTTTCAACGGCCGCCGCGAGGTTCTTCACCTCCTCCTTCTCGATCTTCGACATCGTCATGATCGGAACGATCAGGCTCAGGTCATGGATGGAGGGGTCCGCGAAAGCTTCCGTCGAATGCTCCAGGTAGACCTTGAACCCGTCTCCCTCGAGCATGGTCTTGATCACTTCCGCACATTCCTGTGGCTCATGGCCGCTCCAGCCACCCCATACGATCAAGGCTTCACGCATGCACTTTCCTCCAAAAACTACTTGGCCAGTCGGCCATCAACGAGTGAATCGGACAGCGGCGCCGGCCGCTGGACCTTCGTAGTGATTTCGATCGTGCGCCCGTGTTCCGATGCCGTCTGGAAGGCCTCCATGACCTCCAGGACATGCAGCGCGAGATCGCCATTGGCACGATGCGGCCGATCGGATCGGATGGCATGAGCCATGTCGGCCACACCAATGGAGCGGAAATTACCGTCCGCATAAGGCAAGGTAAGGGGCTGCTCCTCGAACTGGCCGCCCTTCTTGAGATACTCCACCGGCCCGCCAAACCGGTTTGGGTCCGGCACGATCAGCGTACCTTCCGTTCCGTACACCTCCAGCGGCACGTGCTTGTGGCCCGCGACATCGAAGCTCATGCCGATCTGCACGACTGCGCCATTCTCGAAGGCCATGACGCCGGCTACATGGGTCGGCACGTCGACCGGGATGCGTTCGCCGTTGCGTGGCTCGCTGGTGATGACGCGTTCAGAGCGCGGCGTGATGGCAAATCCGGCCACCTTCGCCACCGGACCGAGCAGGTTCACGAGGTCGGTGATGTAGTATGGCCCCATGTCGAGCATCGGACCGCCGCCGACTTCGTAGTAAAAGGCGGGGTTTGGGTGCCACCGTTCATGGCCAGGGCACATGAATGTCGCCGTGCCACCGACCGGCAGGCCGATAACGCCCTGATCAATCAAGCTCCGAGCCGTTTGGTGGCCGCCACCGAAAAAGGTGTCGGGCGCGGCGCCGATCCGCAACCCCTTGCTGCGCGCGGAATCAGCCAGTTTCTTGCCTTCGGCGAAGTTGATGCCGAGCGGTTTTTCGGAATAGGTGTGCTTGCCCGCCTCCAGCGCCTGCATCGCGACCGCCACATGGGCCTTTGGTACCGTCAGGTTGAGGATGATTTCGATCTGCGGATCCGACAGCAGTTCGTCGATCGACCGTGCAACGAGCCCGAACTCCGCGGCGCGCGACTGTGCAAGTTCGCTGTTCAGGTCGGCCAGACCACGAATATCCAAAATTGGAAACTCGGTCGTCATGGCCTTGAGATAGGCACCAGAAATGTTTCCGCACCCGATGATGCCGATTCCGACCCTGTTCATTCATTTCCTCCCTTAAATGTCTTTCAGAAGCTTGAGGCTGGCCCGGTGGTGCTCCAGGGCGACTCATAAAGTTCGTAGAGGGCAACGGCGGCAGCGCCCCGAGCCCAGAAATCGTCACCGGAGTTGTCGAACACGAGTTCGCTGACGTCGTGCAGCGACGGCGGCATGGCGAGCGCATAAGCATCGCGCAGGCTCTTGAGGAAGAGTTCCCCGAGTGCGAGGGAGGAGCCAACGACGATGACCCGCGGCGGCGCAAACAAGGTGACGATGTTGGCGATGGTGAAGCCGATGGTTTCCCCGGCGCGCACTGCAGCGGTAATCAATTGGCTGTCATCGGCCTCGATCAAGGCCTGGGCATGCGCCATGCCTCTTCCAAGTCGAACCGCTTCGGCGAAGCGCGCTTCGGAGTGCTGGAAGCTCAGGATCGCTGTCTCGCCGGCCTGGCTGGAGAGGCGCACGACACCTTCGCTATTCATGCCGAGCACGAGGTCGCCAAGGTTGTGGCTGAGGCCCCCGGCGCCGCGGAAAACCCGGTTGTTGTGGAGCACGCCAAGCCCAAGCGTCTGCTCCAGCGAAACCAGCACCATGTCTTCAAGATCGCGCGCGCGCCCAAACCAATGATGGCCGAGGGCGATTGCCGTGGCATCGCTTTCCACGATCGTTCGGGTATCAAGCCGCGATGACATTTCCGCAGCAAAATCAACATTGCTGTCGCGCAGAATGGGGCTCGAACGGATATGGCCGCTGCGATGCTCGATGACGCCCGGAAGGCCAAGGCAGATGCTGTGGACGTCCGCCAGCGAAAGCCCCGCATCGAGAACGCAACGACGCACGCCATCTTCGACGATATCGGCAACTACGCTGATCGGCTGGCGATCGATGCGGATGGGCAGGGTGAGGGTGGCGAGCACCGTGCCGCAGAAATCAGTGACTACGAACACCATGCGGTTCGCGGCGATCTTGGCTCCGACCACGCGTGCAGCACCTGGATTGAGCTCCAGCATCACCCGCGGGCGCCCTCGCACCGTTTCGCTGCGGATATCGCCCTCGTGGCGTGGCAGGATCAGTCCGTCGTCGAGGAGGGACGCGGTGATAGCCGATACCGTGGTCGGCGAGAGTTCCGTGCGCTCCGAGATCTCGACACGCGCGATGGGGCCATGGCGGCGGATTACATCCAGCACACTAAGGCGGTTCATCGCGCGCATGAGTTCCGGATCTGCAGTCTTCATTTCGCCCTTACATAAACCCGCGCCGGCGGATTTAATCCGGCACGCAAATTAATACACCGTCTTGTAATGGGCAAAAACGAAGGAACGCAACCGCAAAATCTGCGACTGACCGGAAATTCTGCCGCCGTAGAACAGATTACCGGCGACCCTATTGACAGATCAGGCCAAGGTGCCGATTATTTTGTACGGATCACGAAATAAAGCTTTGGGAGGAGCACGTTCGATGTCCACGAAGATTTTCAGAAATTCCCTTCGCCTCACCACGCTTGCCTTTGCGGGCGGTCTGCTTGCCGCCGGCACGGCCGCGGCAGACAGCGTCATCCGCTGGATGCATGTCGAGCAGGTGCCGTCAACGATCGCTGTCTGGTCGCAGATCGCAAAGGATTTTGAGGCAAAACATCCAGGCGTCAAGGTCGAACTGCAGTTCCTGGAGAACCAGGCGTTCAAGGCCAAGCTTCCGACGCTGCTTCAGTCCGAGGATGCGCCATCAATGTTCTATACCTGGGGCGGCGGCGTGCTTGAGGCGCAATCGGTAACGGGTGCGCTGCGGCCGCTCGACGAGGCGCTCGATGCCAACGGCGGCGAGTGGCGCAATGTCACCAACGCTTCTGCGATCGAAGGTCTGACCTTCGACGGCAAGGTGTGGGCAGCACCGTCGAAGAGCGGTCTCATATCCTTCTACTACAACAAGGACCTGTTCCAGAAGGCCGGCGTTGATGCCTCGAAGATCGAAAAGTGGGATGACCTCCTGGCGGCGGTAAAGACGCTGAAAGACGCGGGCATCACCCCGATCGCCGGTGGCGGACGCGACAAGTGGCCTCTGCACTTCTACTGGAGCTACCTGGCCATGCGCGAAGCCGGCCAGCAAGGCTTTGCCAAGGCGAAGGCTGGGGACGATGACGGTTTTGCCGGCGAGCCTTTCGTGAAGGCTGGCCAGCATCTCGCCGAGCTCGGGAAACTCGAACCGTTCCAGAACGGCTATCTTGGCGCCACCTGGAACGACGCACTTGCCGCCTTCGGCGACGGGCGTGCAGCAATGATCCTGAGCTTTGAAAACACTCCGGCCACCCAGGCAACAAACTCCACCGACCGCAAGGGACTGCCCGACGACAAGATCGGACGTTTCCCATTCCCGGTGGTTGATGGCGCTCCAGGCGTCGCGACCGACAGCTTCGGCGGACTGAACGGATGGGCCGTGACCAAGAATGCGCCTCCCGAAACCGAGGAGTTCCTGCGCTACATGGGCAGCCTCGAGGTGCAGAAGCTTCTGGCCAAGGAAACCCAAATCATGCCGATCGCCAAGGGCGCCAGCGAAGCGGTCTCACGGCCGTTGCTGAAGGAAGTGGCCGATGCTCTCGCCAAGGAAACCTGGCACCAGAACTTCCTCGACCAGGATCTTGGGCCGAATGTCGGCGCGATCGTCAACGATATCAGCGTCGAGATCGTCTCCGGCTCCATGGATCCGGCCGATGCTGCCCAGCAGATAGAGGATGCCTTCTCTCTCGAGCGCAAGTAACGCGCTCGCCCGGCGCTCCTGCTCCTCTAAGCCTCGGCTTCGGGAGCGCCGGCCCCTGTTCCCGGCCGCGGCATGTGCCCGGCTCAGGAGGTGCGAATATTCATGACTGATAGCTTGATGCCGGCTAATGCCCGTCCTTCGACAGGAGTGGTGACTGCGCCGCGACGCGGCCGCCGATCACTGGCCCACAGCAAATGGCCGGTGCTGATCCTCTTTCTTCCCCCGGCGCTTCTCGTCTTCACCGTGCTGGTGATCCTGCCGATGGGGGAAGCGGCCTGGTACTCCTTCTTCAACTGGAACGGTTATGGCAGCCCCACGCAGTGGATCGGCCTGCGCAACTATCAGCTTATCTTCCGCAATAGCGCTTTCACCCAGGCATTGATCAACAACGGGCTGATCGTTCTCGTGTCGGTCTGCGTGCAGATCCCGCTGGCGCTGTGGCTTGCGACGATGATCTCCAGCCGGATCAAGGGCGCACTGCTTTTCCGCCTGATCTTCTTCTTGCCCTACGTGCTTGCCGATGTTGCCGCGGGCATGATCTGGCGCTTCGTCTACGACGGCGATTTTGGGCTCGTGGGCGGGATCGCGCATTTCTTCGGCGCCGAGGCGCCCTTTTGGCTGGCTGACCGCGATGTCGCGATGTACGCGATCCTCGGTGTGGTCGTCTGGAAATATTTCGGTTTCCACATGATGCTGTTCATCGCCGGCCTGCAGGCGATCGATAAAAGCGTGCTGGAAGCGGCCGATATCGATGGCGCAACCGGCTTCCAGAAGTTCCGGCTGGTGACTCTGCCGCTGCTCGGCTCCACAGTTCGTCTCTCCGTCTTCTTCGGTGTGGTGGGTTCGCTGCAACTCTTCGACATGATCATGCCGCTCACCGGCGGCGGCCCGTCGAACTCGACGCAGACCATGGTGACATTCCTCTACAATTTCGGGGTGACGCGAATGCAGATCGGCTTCGGCAGCGCCGTTGGTGTCGTGCTGTTCGTGATCTGCGTCACGCTCGCCTTCAGCTACAAGCGGGTCTTCATGCGCAATGACTGATATCTCCGCCGCACAACCTATTGACGCCGCCAAGGCACCCACATCCGGGCAGCCGGTGCGCCGGTCCACCCAAGTCTATATCTACGTGTCGCTGATCCTGGTCGCCGCGATCGTTATCGTGCCGCTTGTAAGCACCGCACTTGGCGGCTTCAAGACGCTCGGCGACCTGCGGGCGAACCCGTTCGGCCTTCCTGTCGAATGGCAATGGTCGAACTACACCGACATCATCTTCAGCAAGCGCTACTGGCTGCAGATGACCAACTCGCTGATCATTGCGCTTCTGACCGTGTTCCTGACGATCTGGTTCGGCGCGATGGCTGCGTTCTGTTTCGCGCATATCCGCTTCTTCGGATCGTCCTACCTCCTCAACTACTTCCTGATCGGACTGATGTTTCCGGCGGCAACGGCTATCCTGCCGCTCTATATCCGTATCCGTGATCTTGGGCTGATCGACACCTATTGGGGCGTCGTGCTGCCGCAGGTGGCCTTCGGCATGGGCATGAGCATCATGCTGTTTCGCAACTACTTCCGGAATCTGCCCTCGGAACTGTTCGACGCGGCCTTTGTCGATGGCTGCGGGTATCTGCGCTTCTTCTGGCACGTAACGCTGCCGCTTTCCCGCCCGATCATCGCCACCGTCGGGATCATTTCCTTCGTTAGCAGTTGGAACAACTATATCGTGCCACTGATCATGCTGAACTCCGAGAGCCGTTACCCCTGGCCGCTCGGGATCATGATCTACCGCGGCGAATTCAGCACGGAATGGCAGCTGGTGCTCGCCTTCATCACGCTGACCATCCTGCCGACGATCATCGCATTCTTCCTGGCACAAAAACACATCATCGCTGGCCTCACCGCCGGCGCCGTAAAATCCTGATCCCGATCTGGAGCAGAGCATGGCATCCGTTGAACTGAAGCAAGTCCGCAAAGCCTACGGCGCCTTTGACGTCATCCATGGCGTTTCCTTATCTATTCAGGACGGTGAGTTCATTGCCCTCGTGGGTCCTTCCGGCTGCGGAAAGTCCACGCTGCTGCGCATGATCGCGGGGCTCGAGGAAATCACCGCGGGCGAGATCGTCATTGGCAACACGGTCGTCAATGAACTGACACCCCGCGAACGCAACATCGCGATGGTGTTCCAGTCCTATGCACTCTACCCACATATGACGGTCGCCGAGAACATGGGGTTCAACCTGCGCCTTTCCGGCACGCCAAAGGCCGAAATTGCCGAACGGGTCAACGAAGCCGCCCGCATGCTGGATCTCCTGCCGCTTCTCGACCGCAAGCCGGCCAATCTCTCCGGTGGCCAAAGGCAGCGCGTTGCCATGGGACGAGCGATCGTACGAAACCCGGCCGTCTTCCTGTTCGACGAACCCCTGTCCAACCTCGATGCCAAGCTGCGCGTGCAGATGCGCTCCGAGATCAAGACGCTGCACCAGAAGGTCGGCACGACCTCGATCTATGTCACGCACGACCAGATCGAGGCAATGACGCTTGCCGATCGTATCGTGGTTCTGAACCAGGGACGGGTCGAGCAGGAAGGAACGCCGATGGAGCTATACCGTCGGCCGGCAAATCTGTTTGTTGCCGCCTTCATCGGTTCGCCTGCGATGAACCTTCTCGATGGCGTTGCCGATGGAGAGGACGGCGAGGCGGCGGCGCGGCTGAGCGATGGCACTTCCATCAAGCTCGATCCGCGCCACAAGCTCAAGCGTGGCCAGCCGATCAAGATCGGTTTGCGGCCGGAGCACCTGAATCCGAAGCAGGACGGCACCAAGCTGTCTGGCCGAACACTGCTGATCGAGCCCACCGGTGCGCAAACGCACGTGGTTTTCGACCTGGCGGGGCAGGGCGTGACCGCCATCGTTGATGGGGAATACCCAGTCCGCTATGGCGCGCCGTTCGAAGCTCATATCCCGGCCGACCAAGTGCATGTGTTCGACAGCCAGTCGGGCGTGGCGCTTTGATGCGCTTCAGGGTGCCGCCGGAGAGCGAGCCACCGCAAGATCCTGGTGAAGAAGAAGGTCCCAGCACGGCGTGAGTTCCACGACCTGCCGGGAAGTGAGGGCCTCCCGGTAATGATCTTCGATAATATGCCGTGCGTCAGTTGAAGGACACTTCGGCCGCAAGACGCCTGCGGTCGCTTCAACCGCTTCCTTGGTTTTCGGCGTCATCGGCGGAACGGTGCGGCCCGGAACCGCGCCGATCTGGATGTGCTTCGTCGCTTGCCTGTCGAGCAGCCAGGGAAAGGGATTACTGAAATCCAGCGTCATGAGGCTTGCAAGCTTCACCGCATTCTCCGCCTCGAACTTCAGGATCGCCTCTACAGCGTGACTGGCCGACATGATCCAGTAGAGCTGAAAATCGAGGTTCGAGTAATAGTGCCAGTTCGGCAGATCGGTGTAGACGTGACCATGGTTCTGGTAGTGCGTCTCCAGGTACTGCGCGTGGCCGATAATATCGGCGCGTGAGCGCACCTGCTGCATGTTCTTGACCAAGGGCAGGTCGAGGGACGCATAAGACGGACTGACCATAGCAGACCGGATTGTCCGATGCGCCACCTTCGTGGCAGTCGGGATCGTGGCGAAGGCCGCCAGCACCAGCACGGTCATCTTGAGGCGAGGGTTGAGGTGGCCGATGCGTGTCCACAACATCAACAGGATCGGCCAGATGAAGATGAACTCATGGCTGCCGGTGTTTTGCGTCTCGAACATCCAGCCGCCGAACAGGGCAACACAAAGCCACCAGACGCCGTGATCGAGAGAGCGGGTATCGCTCTTACCGTGCTTCCAGACATTCCACGCCAGCACGAGAACAAGCAGCCCTACGGGGATCAGAACATCGAGTTTTGCAGAAGCCGTCGACACGGACCGCGGCAGCATCGACCCGTCGTTCATCTCCACGAGTTGCAGGATCTCGCGGACATAAGCCGAAATCATGCCCGTCGGCAGCTCTAGGAGGGCAAGCGCAACGACGAAGAGCGACGCTGCGAGCACGCTGTGACGGAGAGAAACCTTTCCGGCGAGGAGCGCCTGCAACCCGAGCAACCCACCGACAAGGAACCCAGTGACCTTGGTCAGGAACAGGGCGAGCATGACGGCGGCCAAGAACAAAGCCATCTTCCGACTGTCCTGCAGGAACAGGAGGCCGGTTGTCATGACGTAAAGCAGGATGACGGCGTGCCGGTTATAGACCCCGAAGCCGTCGAGGCCCGGGTCCGGGTGGAAGGCCTGAACATTGGCGGGCGACACCGCGAACAACAGGAACGGCACGACGAGGGCCAGGGTGAGGGGACGGTGTTCGCGTGCAACATCTGCGACCGCTAAGGCCATCAGCGGCACGGCCACGACGAGCATGCACCATTGCGCCAGCAGGAGCGGCTGGGCGTTCTGGAAAAGGCGCAGGCCCCAGGCGAACAGGTAATACCCGAGTGGCCCAACGGGCGTGAGGAAATCGACAGCGGGCACTTGTCCATTCCAGATCCGCTGGGCTGCATCCAGGTAAAGATAAGTATCCCAGTACATCGGGCCGATCGGGATCGACACGGGCAGAATGAGCAGGATCACCAGCGGGATCATCGCAACTGCAAGCCAGGCAACAGGAGAGGCAAGCAGAAGGCCTGCGCCTTTGATGTCCCGCATTCAGTGGATCCCGCCTTCCTCTAGTACCGATAGTGCCTGACCAAGAACTGCCGTCGCAATGAAAGGAATGGTTACGGGGTATTTGCTGACAATTTGTTAGTTTCAGCGAGGCCTTCCATTGCTTCTTGTTGTGAAGCTTGATGGCCCCGTTTCCCCCTGTTGCTATTCGCGCGCCGGCGGCTAACATCCGGCACAGGGAGGATGTGAACATGCCAGAGTTGGACTTCGGCCTGAGTGAAATGGCCGATGCCATTCGCGACACCACGTCTCGTTTTGCCAGCCAGAAAATCGCACCCATTGCAGCGGAGATCGACCGGGAGGATCGCTTTCCCCTTGAACTGTGGCCGGAGCTTGGCGGCCTGGGGCTGCACGGGATCACTGCTGAAGAAGAGTATGGAGGGCTGGCACTTGGTTATCTCGAGCACGTCGTGGCTTGCGAGGAAATCAGCCGTGCCTCGGCTTCCGTCGGCCTATCTTATGGTGCCCATTCAAACCTTTGCGTGAACCAGATCTCGCGCTGGGCCACGCCGACGCAGAAACAGCGTTACCTGCCGGACCTGATCTCGGGCAGGCATGTCGGCAGTCTTGCCATGTCGGAGGCAGGATCGGGATCCGATGTCGTCTCGATGCGCCTGCGCGCAGACAAGGTGCAGGGCGGCTTCCGGCTCAATGGCACCAAATTCTGGATCACCAACGCTGCTTATGCCGAGACGCTGGTCGTCTATGCGAAGACTAAGCCGGATGCGGGCGCGAAAGGTATCACGGCCTTCCTGGTCGAGAAGGACTTCGAAGGCTTCTCGACCGGCCAGAAGATTGACAAGGTCGGGATGCGCGGCTCGCCAACCGGCGAACTGGTCTTCAACGACTGCTTTGTACCGGAAGAGAATATATTGGGGCCGCTCAACGGCGGCGTCGGCGTCCTCATGTCGGGGCTGGACTACGAACGCGTGGTGTTGGCGGGCATTCAGCTTGGCATCATGCAAGCCTGCCTTGATGTGGTCCTGCCTTACGTCCGGGAGCGGGAACAGTTCGGCACGCCGATCGGAAGCTTCCAGCTGATGCAAGCCAAGGTGGCGGACATGGTGGTCGCGCTGAACTCAGCACGGTCCTACGTCTACACCGTCGCAAAGGCTTGTGACGCCGGCAAGGTGACCCGCCATGATGCCGCGGCTGCCATTCTTTATGCATCGGAATGCGCGGTAAGGGTTTCCGAGCAAGCGGTACAGGCCCTCGGAGGCGCCGGCTACACCAAGGACTGGCCGGTGGAGCGCTTTTGGCGCGACGCCAAGCTTCTCGATATCGGCGCCGGCACCAACGAAATCCGACGTATGCTGATTGGCCGCGAAGTGATCGGCGGCAGCGAAAGGCAGGCCAGATGACCGTGATCCAGAACATGGTTGATACGGCGAGCGAGACCTTCCGCCAAAACGCTGCATACAACCGGCGCCTCGTTGAGGAACTGAAGGGAAAAGTAGCCGTTGCCGCCCGTGGTGGACCGGAGAAACATCGTGAGCGGCATGTATCACGCGGAAAGCTGCTGCCGAGGGATCGCGTCGACCGCCTTCTGGACCCCGGCTCGCCGTTCCTCGAAATCGGCCAGCTTGCGGCCAGCGGCATGTATGACGATGAGGCGCCCGGCGCCGGCCTGATCGCAGGGATCGGCCGCATCTGCGGTCGCGAATGCATGATCGTTGCACATGACGCAACGGTCAAGGGCGGCGTCTACTTCCCGATGACGGTGAAGAAGCACCTTCGGGCGCAGGAGATTGCGTTCGAGAACCGGCTGCCCTGCATCTACCTCGTCGACTCCGGTGGCGCAAACCTGCCGCACCAGGCTGAGGTATTCCCGGATCGCGACCACTTCGGCCGTATCTTCTACAACCAGGCGCAAATGTCAGCCGCAGGTATCGCGCAGATTGCCTGCGTGATGGGAAGTTGCACCGCGGGTGGTGCTTACATTCCGGCCATGTCAGATGAGACGGTCATCGTGCGCAACCAAGGTACGATCTTTCTGGCGGGACCGCCGCTGGTGAAAGCCGCGACCGGGGAGGTCATCTCGGCCGAAGAGCTCGGTGGCGCGGAAACCCATGGCCGACGCTCGGGCGTGGTGGATCACATAGCCGAAAACGATGAGCATGCGCTCCTGATCGTTCGTGAGATCATCGCGACGCTCAACAAGCCCAAGCGCATGGACGTGGAGTTGGCGGAACCCAGGCCGCCGCGGCTGGACCCGCAAGAACTCTACGGATTGATTCCTCCTGATGTGCGCACACCCTACGACGTTCGCGAAGTCATCGCGCGTATAGTAGACGGATCGGAGTTACAGGAGTTCAAGGCGCTTTACGGCACCAGCCTTGTCTGCGGTTTCGCGCGGATATGGGGCATACCGGTCGCCATCCTGGGCAACAGTGGCGTGCTCTTTTCCGAAAGTGCGCTGAAAGGCGCTCATTTCATCCAGCTCGCGTGCCAGCGCGGCATTCCGTTGCTGTTTCTCCAGAACATTTCCGGCTTCATGGTGGGCGGCAAATACGAGGCCGAAGGTATCGCCAAGCATGGCGCAAAGCTCGTGACGGCGGTGGCAACTGCCTCGGTTCCGAAGATCACCGTGCTGATCGGCGGCAGCTTTGGTGCGGGAAATTACGGCATGTGTGGGCGCGCCTACCAGCCGCGTTTCCTGTTCACCTGGCCGAACTCCCGCATCTCGGTGATGGGTGGAGAGCAGGCGGCGTCGGTCCTCGCGACGGTGCATCGGGATGCCGCAACCTGGAGCGCAGAGGACGCCGAAGCCTTCAAGGCACCGATCAGGCAGAAATATGAGGACGAGGGAAATCCGTATTACGCGACCGCGCGCCTTTGGGACGACGGCATCATTGACCCGGCGCAGACCCGCGACGTTCTGGGGCTTGCGTTCAGCGCCGCCCTGAACGCACCAATTCCCGAGCGAGCGCAGTTCGGCGTGTTCCGGATGTGACCTTTATGCCTGCCGATGTTCCCGGAATGATGCACTGGACCAGACCATGATCGACAGCCTGCTGATCGCCAACCGCGGCGAGATCGCCAGAAGGATCATCCGAACCGCCAGACGGCTCGGCGTGCGGACAATCGCTGTATATTCCGAAGCTGACCGCGACATGCCGTTCGTTCGCGAAGCCGACGATGCCGTCTGCATCGGGGCTGCGCCAGCACGTGAAAGTTATCTGCGTCAGGACCGCATCCTGGAGGCTGCCAAGCAAACAGGCGCCCAGGCCATTCATCCGGGCTATGGCTTTCTTTCGGAGAATGCGGATTTTGCCCAAGCCGTCATCAACGCCGGGTTGGTCTGGGTCGGCGCGCCTCCCGCGGCAATCCGGGCGATGGGGCTGAAGGATGCTGCGAAAGAGCGGATGATCGCCGCGGGCGTGCCCGTGACACCGGGATACCTCGGACAAGATCAGGATCCCGGTCGCCTGCAACGGGAGGCGGACGCGATCGGTTATCCCATCCTCATCAAGGCCGTTGCCGGCGGTGGTGGCAAGGGTATGCGGCGCGTCGACACTGCGGCAGATTTCGCCGCCGCTCTGCAGGCCTGCAAGCGCGAGGCGGCGTCTTCCTTCGGTGACGATAGGGTGCTGCTGGAGAAATATATCCTTTCGCCGCGGCACATCGAAGTGCAGATCTTCGGCGACACCCACGGGAACGTCATTCATCTATTCGAGCGCGACTGTTCGCTGCAGCGCCGCCACCAGAAGGTGATCGAAGAAGCGCCGGCACCCGGAATGGACGCTGAAACCCGCAACGCCGTCTGCGAGGGAGCCGTGAAGGCTGCCAAAGCCGTGGGGTATGTGGGCGCCGGGACGATCGAGTTCATCGCCGATGCCTCGGAAGGTTTGATGCCCGGCCGCATCTGGTTTATGGAGATGAATACACGGCTGCAGGTCGAACATCCCGTCACAGAAGCAATTACCGGACAGGACCTGGTGGAGTGGCAATTGAGGGTCGCCGGCGGCGAACCCTTGCCGCTGAGGCAGGTTGACCTCCAGATGACGGGCTACGCCATCGAAGCGCGGCTTTACGCGGAGAACCCGACGAGGGACTTTCTGCCGTCCATTGGTCGGCTGGAGCACCTTCGGCTCCCGAACACCATCCGCGTCGACAGCGGCGTCGAAGAGGGCGGCGAGATCACCTCCCACTACGACCCGATGATCGCAAAGCTGATCAGCCACGGGACCAACCGCCGGGAAGCCGCCCTCAAACTGGCGCAAGCGGTTGCAGCGGTCGAAGTCTGGCCCGTCAAGACCAATGCGGCCTTCCTTGTGCGGGCGCTGCAGCACGCCAGCTTCCTATCCGGGGAGCTGGACACGGGATTCATCGAACGGAACACAGCGGAACTCATTCCTCCCGAGGAGTCGAACGACGCCGTACTGCAGGGCGCGGCCAACGCAATCATCAGCCACGACAAATCGGATCCTTGGACAGCGCTATCTGGACTTCGTCTCAATGCCGAACCGCAACGAGGGGTTTCGGTACAGGTAGGTTCGAGCGTGTATCGGGTGGAGCTAGACCCGAAACCCAAGGCTGGGACGGTCGCCGATGGCGTGCTGTTTATGGATGGTGGCGCCTGGTCGTTTGGCATCCCCCGCGCTGACAGTGCGATGAAGGCCGGTGCGGCTGTTGATGGAGCCGTGATGGCGCCAATGCCTGGCACGGTAATCGCTGTCCATGTGGCAGAGGGGGATCATGTGACACGCGGCCAGCCGCTTCTCGTGCTGGAGGCGATGAAGATGGAACAGGCTCTAGTGTCGCCATTCGACGGCACCGTCGCGGAATTGAAGGGTACTACGGGAGGCCAGGTCGCCGAAGGCAGCCTTCTTGTTCGTGTTGAGGGAGATGCGTGATGGCAGGCCGGTATTTCGAAGAGTGGAGCGTTGGCGATCGCCTGTCGCATGACATCCGCCGAACGGTCACCGAAACGGACAACCTCCTGTTTTCGACCATGACGCATAATCCGCAGCCGTTGCATCTCGATGCAGAGGCCGCCAAGGCGAGCGAGTTCGGTAAAATCCTCGTCAATGGCACGTTCACCTTCGCCTTGATGATCGGGCTCTCGGTCGGCGATACGACGCTCGGCACACTGGTCGCGAACCTGGGCTACGACAAGCTCGTGATGCCGAAGCCCGTGTTCATCGGCGACACAATGCGGGCTCAGACAGAGGTGGTCGAGACAAGGGCAAGCAGTTCCCGGCCGCAGGCCGGCATCGTCACTTTTCAGCACGAACTCCTGAACCAGCGGGATGAAGTCGTATGCCGCTGCCTTCGTTCGGCGCTCGTCCAGAGGAAGCCGGCATGAGGCTGCGTTCGCTGCTCTTCGTGCCGGGCGATCGTCCGGAGCACATGGAAAAGGCGCTGAAGGTGGGTGCCGATGCCCTGATCCTGGACCTTGAGGACTCGGTCGCGTTGGTGGCGAAGCCACAGGCGCGCGCCGCCGTCGCTACGTTCATTAGGTCGGCTCCACGCGGTGTGAAGCTCTTCGTGCGCGTCAATCCGCTGGACAGCGGCCTTGTCAACGATGACTTGGCCGCCATCCTCGACGCTCGTCCCGATGGGATTGTTTTGCCGAAAGCCGAAGGCGCGGCAAGCATCGAGGCGCTTGCTGCCCGATGTCACAGTATTCCGATCCTGCCGATCGTCACCGAAACCCCATCGGCCATCTTCAAGATCGGCAGCTATGCCGGCGTCGAAAAGCAGTTATTGGGGCTCACCTGGGGTGCGGAGGATCTTCCGGCCGCAATAGGCGCATCGACCGCGAGGGACGAACATGGGCGTTATCTACCACCTTATGAACTTGTGCGGTCACTGACACTGTTCGGCGCCCATGCGGCCAATGTACCCGCCATCGAGACGGTTTATCCGTCGTTCCGTGACTTGGAAGGATTGCGGACCTACGCGAGGAATGGACGAAGGGACGGGTTCACCGGCATGATGGCGATCCATCCGGACCAGGTGCCGATCATCAATGAGGCGTTCAGCCCAAGCGACGAAGAGGTCGCGCATGCCAAAGCGGTTATTGCGGCGTTCGAGGCCAATCCCGGCAAGGGCGCACTGCAACTGGACGGGCGGATGATCGATCTGCCACATCTGAAGCTGGCGCGAAAACTGCTGCGCTCCGTGGCGGAGCAGGGATAACAGCCTCACGCATGCGTGGAGAACGCGCTCGCGCGCTGCCTCGCCCTGGAAAAGGTTCAAAAAGAAAGGGGCGGAACACAAGTCCCACCCCCGCCTTGATTCCTAATCAGAGAACGCTGACGTTCTCGGCCTTGGACTTGCCCGTCTTGCGGTCCTGGCCAAGCTCGTAGCTGACCTTCTGGCCGTCGCGCAGCGCCTGGCCGCCGAGTGCCGAAATGTGCACGAAGACATCCGCGCCACCATTGTCTGGTGTGATAAAGCCGAAGCCCTTATCCTGATTGAAGAACTTCACGGTACCGGTTGCCATAGATATCCTCGTGTTTCGAAGGCTTCATCCTGAAGCCTGTTGGTTTGGGCAAGCAAGTTGCCCGAGAGGCATAGCATGTGGCTTACAACCGGGGAAGGGGGCTCTTCTATGCTTGTCGGAGCACATTGCCTACTTGTCAGATGGGTATGGTTGCCTGCCGGACGCCACGAAGGCGCCCGGCAGAGCTATGGTTACTGCTTGGCGTCGGCCCAGCTCTTGACGAGCTCGTCATAGTTGACGGTGACGGGCTTTTCCTTCTCGTCCTTGATCGGCAGCTGCGGCGCCAGGTTGCCCTTGGCCACGGCGTCCTTGTTCCAGTACTCGAGGTCATGCTCTTCGGCGAGCTTCGGACCCATGTCCTTCTGCACGCCGGCACGCTCGAGACGCTGCAACACCTTCTCCTGCTCGGCGCAGAGCGAGTCCATGGCTTCCTGCGGCGTCTTTGCGCCGGAGGCCGCATCACCGATCGCCTGCCACCAGAGCTGTGCGAGCTTCGGATAGTCGGGAACGTTCGTACCCGTCGGCGACCACTGGACGCGTGCCGGAGAACGATAGAACTCGATGAGACCGCCGAGCTTCGGAGCACGCTCGGTGAAGCTCTCGTGGCGGATCGAGCTTTCGCGGATGAGGGTCAAGCCGACGTGGCTCTTCTTCACATCCACGGTCTTCGAGGTCACGAACTGCGCGTAAAGCCATGCGGCCTTGGCGCGATCGTCAGGCGTGGACTTGAGCAGCGTCCAGGAACCCACGTCCTGATAGCCGAGCTTCATGCCGTCCTTCCAGTATACGCCGTGCGGCGAGGGGGCAAAGCGCCACTTCGGCGTTCCGTCCTCGTTCATCACGGGCAGGCCGGGCTTGACCATGTCTGCGGTAAAGGCCGTGTACATGAAGATCTGCTGGGCGATTTCGCCTTGTGCCGGCACCGGACCGGATTCGGAGAAGTTCATGCCCTGCGCTGCCGGAGGAGCATAGGCCTTCATCCAGTCCAGATATTTCTGGATGGAATAGACCGCCGCCGGGCCGTTGGTATCACCACCACGTGCGACGCAAGAGCCGACCGGCTGGGACTGCTCGTTGACCTTGATGCCCCACTCATCGACGGGAAGGCCGTTCGGCAGGCCCTTGTCACCGTTGCCGGCCATGGAGAGCCAGGCATCGGTAAAGCGCCAGCCGAGCGACGGATCCTTCTTGCCATAGTCCATATGGCCAAAGACCTTCTTGCCGTCGATTTCGCGGCCGGTGAAGAACTCGGCGATGTCTTCGTAAGCCGACCAGTTGACGGGCACGCCAAGGTCGTATCCGTACTTGGCCTTGAAGTCGGCCTTGTTCTTCTCATCGTTGAACCAGTCGTAGCGGAACCAGTAGAGGTTCGCGAACTGCTGGTCCGGCAGCTGGTAGAGGTCACCGTCCGGAGCGGTTGTGAACTTCAGGCCGATGAAATCTTCCAGGTCGAGGTCCGGGTTGGTGACGTCCTTGCCCTCGTTCTCCATCCACTTTGTCAGTGAACGGGCCTGCTGGTAGCGCCAGTGCGTGCCGATCAGGTCGGAGTCGTTGACATAGGCATCGTAGACGTTTTCGCCTGACTGCATCTGCGTCTGCAGTTTTTCGACAACGTCGCCTTCGCCGATCAGGTCGTGGGTGATCTTGATGCCGGTGATCGCGGTGAAGGCGGGCGCCAGAACCTTGGATTCATATTCATGCGTGGTGATGGTTTCAGACACCACCTTGATGTCCATGCCGGCAAAAGGCTTGGCAGCATCGATGAACCACTGCATTTCCTTTTCCTGATCGGCGCGAGAAAGCGCCGACATGTCGCCGATTTCCTTGTCGAGGAACTGTTTTGCCTCCTCCATGCCAGCCATGGCGGATCCCGCCAAGGCAAGCAGTATGCTTGCTGTCGATGTCAGAAGATGCCGTCGCATATCGAGTCCTCCCATTGATGCGATTGCAGTTCACCATTTCTGGCAGCGGACCTCCTCCGCCACCAATTCACAGGGTTTCAGACAAAGCGGAACACGCCGATCGCGTAGACCACCGATAGTCCCAGAGCCCACCAAAGATTGGGTCCGACAAACCCAAGCCAAGCCAGATGAATGAAGGCCGCGCCAAGCAGCGAGATGAAGAGACGGTCGCCGCGGGTCGTCTCGAAGCGCAGGACGCCCACCCTTGGAGCACCGCCCGGCGAGAAATACTCCCAGACGCCCATGGCGGCGATCAGCACCAGAATGGTGATGAAGAACACAGCCGTCGGCAGGGTCCACGCCATCCATCCGAAGCTCATGCTCGCTCTCCCTCAAACTCGGCCAAGGGCAAAACCCTTGGCGATGTAATTGCGGACAAAATAGATGACCAAGGCACCTGGGATGATGGTGAGCACACCGGCTGCGGCCAGCACGCCCCAATCCATGCCCGAGGCGGACACTGTGCGCGTCATGATAGCGGAAATGGGCTTTGCCGCCGTAGTCGTCAGCGTGCGGGCCAGCAGGAGCTCTACCCAGGAGAACATGAAGCAGAAGAAGGCGGCGACACCGATGCCCGAGGCGATCAGCGGCATGAAGATCTTGATAAAAAAGCGCGGGAACGAGTAGCCGTCGATATAGGCTGTCTCGTCGATCTCCTTCGGTACGCCCGACATGAAGCCTTCGAGGATCCAGACGGCGAGCGGCACATTGAACAGGCAGTGCGCCAGAGCGACAGCAATGTGGGTGTCGATCAAGCCAAATGCCGAATACAGCTGGAAGAAGGGCAGGGCGAAGACTGCCGGCGGCGCCATTCGGTTGGTCAACAGCCAGAAGAACAGGTGCTTGTCGCCAAGGAACCGGTAGCGCGAGAAGGCGTAAGCAGCCGGAAGTGCCGCTGCCACTGAAATGATCGTGTTCAGAACGACATAGAGGATCGAGTTGATGTAACCGTTGTACCAGGACGGATCAGTGAAAATCACCGCGTAGTTCCGCAAGGTCGGGTTCTGCGGCCAGAGCGTAAAAGCGCCGGTGATCTCGGCATTTTCCTTGAAGCTCATGTTGACGAGCCAGTAAATCGGCAGCAACAGGAACAAGATATAGAGGGTGGACACCACCCAGGAGTAGCTGCCCGCCGGCTTGTACTTCTTTGCCTCAGCCATGGTCGCGGCCTCCCTCTTCAGCATCGCTGCTTGTCATCACCGTGTAGAAGACCCACGAGAGCAACAGGATGATCAGGAAGTAGACAATGGACATGGCCGCCGCAGGCCCGAGGTCGAACTGGCCAACCGCCATCTTGACAAGGTCGATCGAAAGGAAGGTCGTGGAGTTGCCCGGCCCGCCGCCCGTCACAACAAAGGGTTCGGTGTAGATCATGAACGAGTCCATGAAGCGAAGCAGAACAGCGATCAGGAGCACCCGCTTCATCTTCGGAAGCTGGATGTAGCGGAAAACGGCCCAACGCGACGCACCGTCGATCTTTGCGGCCTGGTAATAGGCGTCAGGGATGGACACGAGGCCGGCGTAGCAAAGAAGCACGACAAGGCTCGTCCAATGCCAGACGTCCATGACGATGACAGTGATCCAGGCATCGATCGGGTCGCGGACGTAGTTGTAGTCGATCCCAAGCGAAGCGAGGGTGCGTCCAAGGAGCCCGATATCGACGCGGCCAAACACCTGCCAGATAGTTCCGACGACGTTCCACGGGATGAGCAACGGCAGGGCCATCAGGACGAGGCAGACCGGCACGCCGATACCCTTTTTCGGCATGTTGAGAGCGATGAAGATCCCGAGCGGGATTTCGATCGCGAGGATGATAAAGGAGAAGAAGAGATTGCGGCCGAGCGCATCCCAGAAGCGGTCGGAATGAAGGATCTCATCGAACCAGTCCGTGCCGGCCCAGAAGAACTCGTTATTCCCGAACGTGTCCTGCACCGAATAGTTGACCACCGTCATCAGTGGGATGGCAGCGGAGAATGCCACGAGCAGAAGAACCGGCAGGACGAAGAACCAAGCCTTGTTGTTGTAGGTCTTGTTCATGGTGAGGCCCTCTCCTCGACGCGCCAGGAATTGGCGTAAAGGTTCAAGCCTGCCGGATCGAAGCTGACATGTGCGTCCGTCGGGATCTCCGTGTCTTCATTGACGACGGCGGCGATTGGCTGGCCCTGCAACTCGGCCCGAACGATTTTGCGCCGGCCGATATCTTCCACCCGGGTGACGGTGACGGGTAGGCCGCTTTGGCCGAGGCGAATGAACTCCGGGCGGATGCCGAGTTCAAGACGATCAGCCGGGTTCACGCTCGGGGCAGCGACAAGATCAAGCCTCTCTTGTCCAAGCAGCACTGCGCTACCTTCCAGCCGCACCGGCATGATGTTCATACCGGGCGAGCCGATGAAATAACCCACGAAGGTGTGGCGCGGCTTCTCAAACAGCTCTGCCGGCGTGCCGATCTGCACGATCTGGCCCTCGAACATCACGACGACCTTATCGGCGAAGGTGAGCGCCTCGGTCTGGTCATGCGTCACATAAACCATCGTGAAACCGAACTTCTTGTGGAGCCGTTTCAGCTGCGAGCGAAGGACCCATTTCATGTGGGGGTCGATCACCGTCAGCGGCTCATCAAAGAGAATGGCGTTGACGTCGTTGCGCACCAGGCCGCGGCCAAGCGAGATCTTCTGCTTCTGGTCGGCGGTCAGCCCGCGTGCCTTCCGCTTCGACCAGTCCGCAAGGTCGATAATGTCGAGCATTTCGCGGACACGACGGTCTACTTCCGCTTCAGGAACCTTCCGGTTGCGCAGCGGGAAGGCGAGATTGTCGTAGACCGTCATCGTGTCGTAGATGACCGGAAACTGGAACACCTGCGCAATGTTGCGGGCTTGTGTCGAAAGCTCCGTCACATCCTTGCCGTCGAAGAGGATGCGGCCGTGCGAGGGGTGCAACAGGCCCGAAATGATGTTGAGCAAGGTTGTCTTGCCGCAGCCGGAGGGCCCGAGCAGGGCATAGGCACCGCCATCAACCCACTCATGATCGACCTCGCGCAGCGCATAGTCGGCATCCGAGACTGGGTTGGGGTTGTAGGCGTGGCGGATCTGGTCGAGGGTGATACTGGCCATGGTCCTACCTCACACTGCCACGGCAATGGCACGGCCATCACGCCCAAAGGCCATCAGGTGCCTCGTGTCGAGAAACACATCGACGCTGCTGTCGGGCTCAAGATCGTGGATACCTGGCGCGAGCATCACCCATTTCACGCCACCAAAGTCCAAGTGAATGAAGCTTTCGGACCCGGTGATCTCAGAGATCTGCGTGCGGGCCTGCAGCCGAGCCGCCGCCGTGGTCTGTTCGGCAAGCCCCAGATGATGCGGATGGAACGCAATGGTGATAGGGCCGTCATCGACATTCAGAAGATGCGCTGGAACGGGCAGTACATGGCCGTGATGCTGGAACGACGCGCCGGCTTTCTCGACCTCCATGAAGTTGAGGGGAGGATCGGCGAAGGTCTTGGCGGTCGTTAGGTCGGATGGCTGGCGGTAGACCTGCGTCGTTGGCCCGAACTGCGTGACCCTGCCTTCGCTCAAGGTCGCGGTGTTTCCGCCCAGAAGCAGGGCTTCCGATGGTTCCGTGGTCGCATAAACGAAAATGGCACCAGATTGCGCAAAGATCTTCGGCAGTTCCTCCCGCAGTTCCTCGCGCAGCTTGTAATCGAGGTTGGCGAGCGGCTCGTCCATCAGCACCAGGCTGGCATTCTTGACCAAAGCACGTGCAAGCGCGGTTCGCTGCTGTTGGCCGCCGGAAAGATGCAGAGGGGTGCGATCAAGATAAGGCGTCAGGCGCAGCAGTTCGGCGGCCTTGCGGACCTCGCGGTCTATGACCGTTTTTTCCTTGCCGGCGATGCGCATGGGCGACGCGATGTTTTCGTAGACGGTCAGCAGCGGGTAGTTGATGAACTGCTGGTAGACCATCGCGACATTGCGCTTCTGGACCGGCACGCCGGTGACATCGGAACCATCGAAATGCACGGAGCCTGCGGTCGGCTGGTCAAGACCGGCCATCAGCCGCATCAACGACGTCTTGCCCGAAAGTGTCGGGCCAAGCAGGACGTTCAGTGAGCCTCGTTCGAACGCAAGGGTGGTCGGATGAATGTGATATTCACCGGCAACCATTTTCGCGACATTGCGCAGTTCCAGCATGCCTGTTCCCCCGCCTCCTCACAGCGGGAACACACGCCGTTAACCAGCCATTCGTCCGGCTGGTAATGCGGCCATGTACTCCTCCAACAGCCTCTTACCATTCTCATCCACGCGCAAGCCGTCCTTCGTCCTCCTCCAAAGAACGTCCTCGGCGCTCATCGCCCATTCGTTTTCGATCAGGTAGCGAACCTCCGCCTCATACAGATCGCCATCGAAATGCTGCCCGAGATCTGCAATACTGGCAGCATTGCCCAACAGAACAGCCGATCGGGTGCCATAACGACGAACCAGCCGACGGGCATGCCTGTCCGAAAGGAAGCCGTACTTCGCCTTCAGCTTCGCAACTTCGGTTTCGTAGCCTTTCGTCGCGAAATTGCCGCCCGGAAGATGGCTTTGCGCTGTCCACGGCTTGCCCTTGGTGCCGATCGCCTCGCCGATCTTCTCCAACGCATGCTCGGCCAAGCGCCGGTAGGTGGTGAGCTTGCCGCCAAAAACGTTGAGAAGCGGTGCGGCCTCTTCGGTCTCGAGCTTGAGCACGTAGTCGCGTGTCGCTTCCTGCGCCTTGGAGGCACCGTCATCAAAGAGCGGGCGCACGGCAGAATAGGTCCAGACGATGTCCTCGCGTCGCACCGGCTCGCGGAAGTACTCGCTGGCCGCCTTGCAGAGATAATCCGTCTCTTCGTCGGTAATCTGGATGTTCTTCGGATCCTCGTCGAAATCGCGGTCGGTCGTGCCGATCAACGTGAAATCGCCCTCATAGGGGATGGCGAAGATGATCCGGTTGTCCGGGTTTTGGAAGAAGTAGGCGCGCTCGCCCTCGAACTTCTTGCGGATGACGATGTGGCTGCCCTGCACGAGCCGAACATGCTTGGCATCGTTCTTGCCGAACGCGCTGCGGATCACCTGGTCGACCCAAGGGCCGGCGGCATTGACCAGCATCCGCGACGTATAGGTGCCCGTTTCACCAGTCAGCGTGTTACGGGTCTCGATGATCCAGACGCTACCTTGACGACGGGCTGAGATGACCTTGGTCCTCGGCAGGATCGTCGCGCCTTTGTCTGCGGCGTCACGCGCATTCAGCACCACCATGCGCGCGTCATCCACCCAGCCGTCGGAATATTCAAACGCCTTGGTGAAGAGCGGCTTCAACGGTTTGCCCGCAGGGTCGCTGCGCATGTCGAGCGTCGCTGTCGGGGGAAGCAGTTTGCGGCCACCGAGATGGTCGTAGAGAAACAGGCCCAGCCTGATCAGCCAGGCGGGCCGGATGCCGCCCTTGTGGTAGGGCAGGACAAAGCGCATCGGCCAGATGATATGCGGCGCCATGGCCCACAGCACTTCGCGCTCCACCAGCGATTCGCGAACAAGCCGGAACTCGTAATGCTCGAGGTAGCGAAGGCCGCCGTGAATAAGCTTGGTCGCGCCGGACGAGGTACCCGATGCAAAATCGTTCATTTCCGCCAGGGCCACCTTGTAGCCACGACCGACGGCGTCGCGTGCGATACCGCACCCGTTGATACCGCCTCCAATGACAAAGATGTCCAGCACGTCTTGGCTCATCTACCTATCGGCTGCCGGAGAGGCAGCGCCCGCTGCTCAAATCGAAACTTCAGGAGATTAGAACCGAAATTTTTCGAATGTCAAACGAAAGCTACTGGAGCCACGATCAGCACGCTGTTTCGGAGGTTTCGATCAACCTCACGCCGCTCTGCTCGCACATCCCGCGGAACTCTGCCCACTCGCATCTATCTGTAATGAAGGTGTGGATCTGGCTGATCTGGCCGATGCGCACCGGCGCCGTGCGCTCGAACTTGCTAGAGTCAGCAACAAGGATCACGTGGCGTGCATTGGCGATGATCGCCTGCGCCACCTTTACCTCACGGAAGTCGTAGTCGAAGATCGATCCGTCTGGATCGATGGCGGACGCACCAATAACGGCATAATCCACCTTGAACTGCCGGATGAAGTCGACTGCTGCTTCGCCAACGATGCCGCCATCAGACTGGCGCACCACACCGCCGGCGATGACCACATCAATATCATCAACCAGCCGCAAGGTATTGGCGACATTTATGTTATTGGTAACAACCATCAGTTCCTTGTGGTCCACGAGTGCCTCGCCAACCGCCTCCGTCGTGGTGCCGATATTGATGAACAGCGAACTGTTGTTGGGGATCAACTGCGCGGCGGCAGCGCCAATCGCCTGCTTTTCCGCCGCCGCCATCTGGCGCCGCGCTTCATACCGCATGTTTTCGGTGCCGCGCGGCAGCGTCGCGCCACCATGGATGCGGTTCAGCAGTTGGGCATCGCAGAGGTCGTTCAAGTCCTTGCGGATCGTCTGCGGGGTGACGGAGAAATGGACCGCCAGGTCATCCACCAGCACGCGCCCGGCGGACTTGGCCATCTCAATGATCTTCGCCTGGCGATCGGAAAGGAACATGATGCCCCCGCTATTCATTTCTGTTTCGTTTTAGCTCATATGCAGCGAAACGCAATGAAACTGAATACGGGAAGAAAAGCGTGCCGCCATCGCACCTTCGTTCGCAAGCCATGATACAGGGCAAAAACGTCGCGGGTAGTTGCGAAAAGAATCACCGGCGCCCATCTGTGAGCCATGCCTAAAACGAGAAAACAACGGTTCCTACGCGAGCAGTATCGCCGAATGCTCACGTCCAATCAGCATGTCCATCCTCACTGGAGAAACAGCTTCGAGACCTTCTGCGAAGACATTGATCCCTTTACGCCAAACTCGGCGGCGGGGCGCATCATCGCGACCCGAAACCCGCGGCTCGGTTTCATTCCAGGCAATGTCGAATGGCATTGGGAGAACCGGAGAAACCTGAACGCAAAAAAGGACTGACCTCCGAAGGCCAGTCCCTTCCAAATTCTCGTCAGGCAAGATCAGTTTCGGGCGATAAGTGCCTTTGAGTTTATCCAGCTGTGCCATTGCTCCACCGTACCGTGGAAGGCGTTAAGGTCTATCTTTTCGCTCACGCCATGCGAAAGGCCAGATCCGGAATACTGCCAGAAGACCCACTTGCGGCCAGGGTAAACCTTCGACGGGTGCTGCGCGACGGCGCGCAGCCAGAACGGATAATCTAGGAACTCGCCCTGCAGGTTGTCTTTGTAGAAATCGGGAGCGGTGTAGATGATCGGACGCTGGCCATAGTGGCGCTCGATCTTGTCCATGAACACCTGCATCTTTTCCAGCACGCGGGCGCGGCTGATCCGCTGCTTGCACCGCGAGTCGCCGTTCCATTCCACGTCGATGACCGGCGGCAGTGCATCCGGATCGCGCGGCACATTGCGGATGAACCAATCCGCCTGTTCGCTCGCAACCCGGCACCAATAGAAGAAGTGGTAGGCTCCACGCTTAAGGCCCGCTGCCTTGGCGCGGTTCCAGTTGGTCTTGAACATCGGGTCGAGATGATCGCCGCCATCGGTTGCCTTGATGTAGGCGAAGTTCGCCCCCTGGGTCCGCAGCTTGGCCCAGTCGATCTCGCCCTGCCAGCGCGACACGTCAACGCCATGTACGGGATAGTGTTTCGGCGTCACGCGCCCAAAATCGATCGGCTTGGCGTCACGGAATTGGCGGCTATAGATGCGCATCCGCTCGCCGCGCCGGGGTGCCGGTTCAACTGCAGGATTGTCGGGCATCAGCATGGCGACCGGCCGACCCGTGGGTAGCGGCATGCCGACCGTGGTCTGGCTCGCGAAAGCCTGCGGCGGGCGCTCCGCGTTTGCCCAAGCGAGTTGCTCCAGATGCGTTTCACCGGAAGACGCGGGGGAGGGGGAGGCAAGTTGTGGAGATGCCGTTTCTGCCGAGCGGTTCGCGTCGATCCGGCCGCTCTTGCCGACGCCGACGGAGGGAACCGGGGCAGCGGGACGCGCGATGGAGCCGGTTGTTTCCCGGCGCGCGACGACGTCGTCGGACCAGAAGCAACTGGACAAGCTCAGGCATGCAAGAAGGATTGCTGGTGCAGCCGATATTCGCATCTCTAACCCGTACGCAAAACAACAAGAGGGGCAGCCCACGCCGTCGCAAATCGACGAGAATTGCTAACAGAGGATTACCAGGAAATCCTGAATGCAATCTTTACGCGGGGCGTATTTCGCATGCGGAATGGCTAATAAGCGAATTTTAGGGCGGGGAGGGGAGCCGGAGATCCTTGGGATCTCCGGCTGAAGTCAGTTCAGAATGTGCGCGAGAGCCGCGCGTCAACGGAATGCCGGTTTCCGCCGCGGATGGCGAAGAACAGGAAGACTGCGCTCCACAGGATGGATTTTTCCGCTCCGGCCAGGCCTTCGGCGCGCACGATGCCGTGGAAATAGACGGTGACGAGGAGCACGATCGTCGCCGCAAACGAAGCCGGTCGCGTAAACAAGCCGATCGCGACGAGGATGCCGCCAAAGAACTCGGTCGTGGCAAGCAGCGGCGACCAGAAGACGCCGGGGTAGAAACCCAGGCTCTCCACCATGCCGACCGCGCCAAACGGGTTGACGATCTTCATCATGCCGTGGGTAACAAGCAGAACGCCCGCGGTGACGCGCAGGATCGTCTCAACGATCTGGTCGGTGGAGGTATAAAGCGGCGCCAGAGCTGGTACGATCAGCTTCGAGCGAACTGCGGAATCAAAAGACATGGGAGGACCTTCAGAGGATGTTGGATCAATGAAGCCTTCACATCGCTTCCTCGCTTAATCCTGTCGAGCCAATGGCGATCAAAACCTTGAGCCTGGCAGGTGACATTCTCGTGAAAGAGCCCATACTGCGACAGGAGACCTAGATGACCAAGCCGCGCGTAACGATCTTGTACTGCACCCAGTGCAACTGGCTGCTGAGAGCGGGATGGATGGCGCAGGAACTGCTGCAGACATTCGGCGATGCGCTCGGCGGGGTGGCGCTGGTGCCCGGCACCGGCGGCAATTTCGAAATCAGGCTTGATGGCGAACTACTATGGGAGCGCAAACGCGACGGCGGTTTCCCTGGACCCAAGGAGCTTAAGCAGCGGGTGCGGGATGTGATTGATCCGGACCGCGACCTTGGCCATCTCGATAGAACATCCGTCGCCGAGAAGGAAGGCTGATCGCCGGAGCGGCGGTCGAACTGTTCATGAAGGATGGAGCATCGACCTTGATGCCGATGCTGCCATGGTTGGCTTTCAGATGCCCGTGCCTGTTAGCGCAGGAACAGGACGAGAAGAATGACGATCGGCAGGGGGATACCAAGAAGCCAGAGAAGAATACCGCGACCCATGTTGTGTCTCCTGTTGATTATGTTGAGGTCTTTGTCTTGCGGGAACTCAACGTCATCAACCGGAAGAGGTTCCTTTAGCCTGTCATGGATGCGGGGTGGAGAAGCTAACCAAGTGCATCATACCGGTGTCTAGGGTAGGGGATCACCCCTCTTCCTGCAAATGTGCCATGAACACTTCTGCCGGGGTTTTGTATCCGAGGCATTTTCGCGGCTGATCGTTGAGATGGCGGGCAAGGTGGGTCAGGTCGCGCTGAGAGACGGCTGCAAGATCGGTATCACCTGGCATGAAGCCGCGAATGCGCTTGTTGGCATTTTCCACCGCACCTTTCTGCCATGGCGCGCTGGGATCGCAGAACCAACTGCGCGCGCCGATGCCATCTTCCAAAGCCCTGAAGCCGGCGAACTCCGTGCCGCGGTCAAAGGTGAAGCTCTGGCGTGCAAAGGCTGGCAGCGGAGAGAATGTTCCGATGATCTTGTCCATGATCGGACGGGAGTGCCGGCTTTGGTTCTTGATCATCACGGTATAGCGGCTCTTGCGTTCGACCAGTGAAGTGACGTTGGCATGCCCGAGTTCACGTTCGAAGATCAAAAGGTCGCCCTCCCAATGGCCGAATCTAGAGCGATTGCCAATAAAATCGGAGCGTTGCGATATTCTGTGACTGGCCGGAAACACGCTGTTTCGCGGCTTCCTCGACGCACGTGGACGACGCTTGCGGCGTGCCTCGGGCAGATACCGGTATAGGCCCAAGCCGTAGTCTTCCTTGCCGTAGATGAAGCGGTAGATCGTTTCGGCGCAGATGCGGACCAAGCTGAGACCATCGGCTAGCAGACGGCCGGCGATCTGTTCCGGCGACCAATAAGCTTCCAGTTTCTCGATGACCATGCTTCGCAGGTGCGAATTGCGCCGCAGCTTTCTCAAGCGCCGGCGCCGTTCCTTGGCGATGTCATCGGCAACAGCCGAGAAGTAGCCGCTGTATTCGGGAAGCTCGCGGTCGTGAAACGTGTTGCGCCTGATTTCGCGATAGATGGTCGAGCGGTGACGACCGAGCTGGCGGGCCATCTCGTTGATCGGAACCTTGCGCTCGACCAGGTGATGAAGACGCCGTCGATCGACGAGGGTCAATTGCTGATAGCAGCGGGACATGCCAAAATCTCCAAAGTGAAGCCGTTGAATCACCGGCATATCGCACTTGAAAATAGAATGTACCCGGCTACACCTGTGTGACGGCAAGGTTGAAATGTCCGCCAGCCTGCAAAAAAGAAATGTCCGAGAAGTC